>JAMPIB010000027.1 GCA_023663085.1 Ruminococcus sp.
AGCTGCTGCGGCTTGAATTAAAGCGATAAATCAACTAACTTCGGAAAGATTCAATAAGTCCTTGACAAGTTGCAACAGGAAGTGCAGAATGACATGCAGGGTTCCATATGGTACAATAAACGCAGGCTCGGCAGCCTGCATTCTAAGAATTACTATGTAATAACAATAACGATGCGATGGAATGGAGACGCAATTATTCATGAAGAAAAAACGGATGATCAGCAGCATATTTCTCATATTGACACTGACATTATCGGCCGCATTAAGCGGATGCGGCCATACAGACCATGCAGACGGTGCGGATACTGCCGATGGCACGAACCCTGCTGATCCGGCGGATTCTTTTGATACAGCGGCTTTTGATATTACTGCGCCGCCGGTCATAGAGTTATGCAATACGACAGACAATAAAAATTCTATCACTGTGCGGCCATGCGGATATACATGGACATATCTGGAGCCGGGCGATCTGGCAACGAGCGGTATCGCGGACAGTGCCGACCCTTTAACGGAAAATGCGCCCTGGGGTATATTGACCGTTCCGGATAATGGCACTGACGCTGGAGATTACACGATATCGGTGGCGGCGGAGCCGGACAAGCTTGTGATAACGGCGTGGGACAGTTCATTTATTGGAAAAAGCAGCGCGGACACTCCGACGGCGGAAGGCTGCATTTATGACAGGGAAGAGTTGACGGCGGCGGATTTCACAATACCGATACGACCGGGCAGAGTCTACGAGATCAGTTTGACATGGGATAAAGATAAGACAGAAGAAAACGGCTTTTACGGAATCGGCTATTATATTTTTATAACAGATGGAGAGATGGCGGCCGGACAGGAAAGTGGACTTAACGAAGAGGAAAAGACTCTGGAAGAGATCACGGGCGATGTGTATACGGAGCAGGTTGATGAACTTCCCGGTGTTATGATGCTCGTATCTTCCGTGAGTGCAAAAGGGGCGACAGTGACCTGCATGAACAGTACGGATAAGCAGATCACATTCGGGGACGATTATGAATTGCAGGTATGGCAGGATAGGGATGGACAGAAACAGGGCGGATGGCATCAGGTGAAGTATATCCTTGACGATTATGCTTTTAACGCGGTCGGTTATGAACTGTCGCAGGATATGTCGCTTGACTGGAAGGTGGACTGGACATATTTTCACGGTATCCTGCCCGCCGGAAAGTACCGTATTACGAAATCTGTTTTGGATTTCCGGGGAACGGGAGATTTTACCAAGTATAATCTGGCGGCGGAGTTTACGATCCTGACCGATGAAGAGAACGAAGAACTGAACGAAGCAAATGAGGAAACATTTCAAAAAGCTGTCGAGACTTTTGGTCTGAAAGAAGCAGAGGCGGCGGATTACTTTCGGATGCTTTGTGACGATGGGGTGATTCAGAATGGCGTCATGGAACTTAGCGGACTGGCAATGAGCGATTTTGACCAGAATGGTCAAGAGGATGTCGCAGTCATGGTGCAGGCATCTGAATTGAAATATTTGTATGGGACAGGCTGTCTGTATTTTTATATGAATGGAGAGGAACCCTGCCGTTTTTATGATGAGGATTTTCCTTTTTACTTTTTAATGGGTATATCCGCCGCTGATCTGGATCACGATGGGAATACAGAAGTCGTTTTTGGCGCATGTGGAACGGGAAACGGCGGAACAGGTGACTGGCACAATCGTATATTGAAGTATAAGGGCCATACTATGGAAAGAATGCTGATCCCTTCCGAACTACAGGATGAGGACGGCTTTATCACAGTTGATGTTACAAAAGAAGAACAGGAGAATACCTACAGGGCAGGTTGTGCTTATCTGAATGATGAAATTGTGTTTAAGGCTCATAATCTGGAGGGGGATTATGGCGGCGGCGGGAGTAACTGCCGGGGTTTTTACGATGTACATTGTGTAGAGTACGGCGATGGATATGCTTTGCAGGCGTCGGAGTATCTATACGGCGAGGGCGGGATCGCACACGGCGTAGCGGATGTGAAGTTTCTGATCGTGTGGGATGAAAGTGGAAACAGTCATGTTGAGAAATGGTGGATAGAGCCTTATGAGTAAAAAGAATAAATGACAAAAATATTGTCCCGGTCTTTTTGGCTGGGACGTTTTTTTGATTTCAGCCGTCTAATGAATAGAGACAGATAAATACAAAAGGAGATGGAAACCTGCCAATGGATGATTTAGTAAAGCGTGCACAGCAAAAAGACGCGGATGCGTTTGGCGAACTGATGCAGGCGCAGATGCAGAATATGTATAAGACTGCGAGGGCGATGCTCCGGAATGATGAAGACGCGGCGGACGCCATATCCGAGACGATCCTTATCTGCTGGGAAAAAATGGAGCAGCTGAAGAAAGCGGAATTTTTCAAAACATGGATGACGCGCATCCTCATCAACGAGTGCCATGATATTTTAAGACAGAGAAAAAGAGTCGTTCCGGCTGAGAAAATTGAGGAAGTTTTGGAAACCGTTGATGAATATGAAAACATTGAGTGGCTGGAAACACTGAAAGGGTTGGATGAGAAGTACCGGCTGGTGGTGATCTTATATTATGTAAACCAATTAAAAACAACGGAGATCGCTTCTGTTTTACATATGCCTGTCAGTACAGTCAGGACAAGGCTTGCCAGAGGCCGGGAACAGATGATGCGGTTATATGATGTAAAAAGAGTGTAGGCATGCAAATAAGAAAGGGAAAAGAAGATATGAAAGAAAAGGAAATTATTAAAAGTTTACAACAAGACATTGTAATCCCTGATATTGTACAGAAAAAAGCTGATCTGGCATTAAAAAAAATAAATAACGAGAGTAAAATGATCGTGCTGCGTTCCCGGAAAAGAAAATGGAAAACGATGTGGATTGCGGCTACCGCGGCGGTGCTTGCGCTGGGCACGACCGTATGCGCGGCAGTCTATATGTATCAAAGTAAGGGGCTGAAAGCCGAATTGCAAATGACGCCGGAGGATAAAGTTCTTTTGGAGAAAAGCGATTACATGGCCTCGATAGTGGATGAGACTGATACGCATGAAAGTATTACGGCAGAAGGGATTACGGTCACGCCGTTACAGATGATCGTGGACGAGAGATTTGCCTGGCTTTCTTTTAAAGTAGAAGGGTATGATCTGGAAGAAGGTGAGGAACCGTGGTTTGATACAGTCAATATCGTGGTGGATGAGGATGAAGAAGCTGTCATTTCTTATTTCAGCAGTTTCTACGATGGTCTTATGCTGGATGAAAACAGAAACTTTATCTATGAAGATGGCACTCCGGCAACGGACACGCAGGGCAATCTTGTCATGAAATACGTGGATGAAGAAGGGTGTATGGAGTATATCATCCAGATCAATGGCACACATTATGAGAGAGGACTGGTCGGCGCTTCGCTTCATGTTACCTTTGCGGGTCTGGGGACTGTAGATAAGGCGGAATTTACGCCGGATATTGATGCCGCGTGGGAATTTGATATGGAGTTAAAAGGTTCGGATGAAGTCAGGAAGGCGGCGCTTTCGGCCCCTCTGGGAGATAGCGGGGCAACGGTTACTTATGCGGAAATTTCGCCGATCTCCATATATGTGAATTATGATTTTCTTTTGCAAAGAGAAGAAATTGAGGCGGAAAAAGACGGAGAGACCATTACGACCACTACGTTTGTAGAAGCGCCCGATATCGAGGGAGTCCGCTTAAAAGACGGTACGCTGGTGACGGGAATTACGGATGGCGGAAGTGTGGGATACGCTGATTCCAGTGAAACGCTCTATACGGCGTCCTATGCGTTCTCACAGGTTATTGATACAAAAGAGATTGATGCGCTGCTATTCGTTAAAACCATGCCGGAAGTGGAAGAGGATGGAAGATACGGAGCGTGGAGGGAAGAGAATTTTTATATCGTGCCGATCGAGTAGGGGAGTATTTTTGTTGATGTCTGGCTGGGAATATTATATAATTTGTCTATTGATCCGAATACTTTACACATGAGTAACCCTTAGCTTTAAGCCGGGGGAGAAAATCAGCAGGAACGTTTAAGACATAGAAAAGGCAGGAATACAATAATGAATACAGGAAAAAAAGAGCAAAATCTGACAGATGCTCTGTTTGCGATGTTAAAAAAGGATTCCCTTGAATATCCATATCAGGATCTTGCGGTGGCGGACCGGGAGGAAGAGAAGAAAATGGCAATCCGCTCGCTTATGAATGTCCGTATGCCGAGGGAAATCCCTAAAGAACTCCTAGACTTGCAGGATGAATACTTGCAGGAAGAGCTGTTGGTTAAAGAAATTGTGTCGGTATTTGATATCAGGACAATTAAAGAGGCATATGGCAGCAGTCTGCCGAATGCGGATAAAATAGCCATCTGGCAGGGCGATATCACGCGGTTAAAGATTGGAGCAATCGTGAATGCCGCCAATTCACAGATGCTGGGGTGTTTTGTGCCCTGCCACAGATGTATCGACAATGCGATACACAGCGCGGCCGGCATGCAGCTTCGCGCCGAGTGCGACCAGATCATGAAGGAGAGGCGGATACGCTATGGCAGGCGGTATGAGGAACCGACAGGAACCGCTGTTTTGACCAGAGCCTATAATCTGCCCTGCGATCATGTCATCCACACGGTCGGCCCTATCGTATATGGCGGCTTAAACGAGACGCATTGTCAGGATTTAAAAAACTGCTACGGGAACGTTTTGCGCTGTTGTAAAGAAAACGGCATAACGACCGTGGCTTTCTGCTGTATTTCCACGGGCGAATTTCATTTTCCGAATGATACCGCGGCACAGATCGCCATAGAAACCGTGACAGACTTTCTGAAAACAGACGGCGGCTGTATGGAACGGGTTGTATTTAATGTTTTTAAGGACAGCGATCTGGAGATTTACCGGCGGAAGATAGCGGAGGCTGGGTTCGCGTAAAAAAAGGTTTTAAACTATTGACAAAGCTGGATAAGCGTGGTAATTTATCTTTATACAAAAGTTAGTTAAAACTAACTAAAGTAAAATACCAACACAACTCATATCAGTTACGGATGACCTCGAAACCCTGACACCATCCGTACACTGATTAATTTAAAGGAGAAAACCCATGTCAGAAGAAGAAAAAAGATTTCTGGAAATTGTAGATTTAAAAAAAGGATTCGGCAGCGGCGACACCAGACAGGAAGTGCTCTGCGGCATGAATTTTTCGGTAGCCAAAGGAGAATTCTGCGTACTTCTCGGCCCTTCCGGTTCGGGCAAGTCTACGCTGTTAAATATCATCGGCGGGATAGACAGCGCCGATTCAGGATACATATCCATAAACGGCGATAAACTTAAGGATTTGGGGGAAAAGAAGCTGACGCAGTACCGGAGAAGTCATTTAGGATATGTTTTCCAGATGTATAACCTGATCGGGAATCTGAATGTCAAGGAAAACATTGAGGTCGGCGCCTATCTGTCGGAATCGCCGCTGGATATCGATGAACTTCTTAATACGCTCGGTCTTTACGATCACCGCTACAAACTGCCCAACCAGCTTTCCGGCGGGCAGCAGCAGCGCGTTTCCATCGGCCGGGCGATCGTCAAAAATCCGGATATCCTGCTCTGTGACGAACCAACGGGCGCGCTCGATTATAAGACGTCGAAGGAAATCTTGAAACTGATCGAAGACGTCAACGCGAAATACGGCAATACCGTTATCATGGTCACACACAACGAAGCCATCAGAAATATGGCGGATCATGTGATTAAGCTGCGTGATGGCAGGGTGCGTCATAACGATATTAATACGAACAAGATTTCAGCGGATGAGCTGGAGTGGTAAGGGGCATGATCGCAGAAAGGCAAGTGTGAAAAAGCATATAAGAAAGATGTGGACAAAGATATGGATAAATATACGAAAAAAATCAGAAACCCGCTTAGAAAACGGATTCCCAGAGAAATAAAAGGTGATTTCAAGAAATATCTTCTCGTAAGCCTGTTTTTGATCCTGACGATCGGTTTCGTGTCGGGGATGTATGTTGCCAACGGCAGCATGATGAAGGCGGCGGAGGAAGGTGTTTCCCTATATAAACTGGAAAGCGGGCATTTTGAATTGCAGGATGAAGCAAAGGAAGGGCTGCTTACAGCGCTCCGGTCGGGAGAAAAAGCGGATATCAGACAGTATTATCTGGATAAAGCCAGAGAAGAACTGGATGAAAAATTCGAGGAGGAATTTACAGAAAAATTCACGGAAGAATTTACACAGGAATTTACAGAGGAGTTTGCATGGGAATTTACCAATCAGTTTGACGAAGTATTTGCCTCGCAGTTTGAAGCGGCTTCTTTTGCCCTGGAGTTTGAAGCGGCTTTTATAGAACAGATAAAAGCGGCTTTGGCGGCGCAGGGAGTGGATGAAACGATGATGGAGGCGATGCTTCCAGCCGCGCTGGAGCAGGCGAAAGAGACAGGACAGTATCAGAATGTCTATGACGAAGCGTATTCAGCAGCCTATGATGCCGCTTATGCCGAGGCTTATCAGCCGGCCTATGATGAAGCTTACCAGGCAGCCTACGACGAAGCTTATGATGAGGCCTATGACGAAGCCTACGATAAAGCCTGGGGAGAGATTCAGGAAGAGATCGACGAAAAGTATGCGGAGGCGGAAGAAGAATATGAACTGAACGACCCTGATTTTAAGGCCGTTCCCGTAAAAATATATGAGAATTTCTATAGAAATGAGGAAGAGGATAACGATAACGACGGCACAGCTGACGGAACGGTACGGGTCTATGCGAAGACGGAAGATATCAATTTGGCCTGCCTCATGGAAGGCGCTTTTCCCATGACAGAAGATGAAATCGCCATCGACCGTATGCACGCCGATAATGCCGGGATCGAAGTCGGAGAAGACATCACTGTCGGCGGACAGTCCTATCGGGTGGTCGGACTGATATCTTATGTAAACTACTCGACGCTTCATGAAAAAAATACCGACTTGATTTTCGACGCTTTGAAATTCAATGTGGCGATGGTAACAGAAGACGGCTTTAAACGTCTGAGCGCGGATATCCACTATGCTTACGCATGGCAGTATGAAAAAGAGGCGGCGGATGAAGTGGAGGAAAAGGCGCTTGCGGATGACTTTTTAAAAATCCTGCTGACACAGAGCGTGGCGGCCGACAATGAAATAGAAGATTTTCTTCCGCGCTATGCGAACGCGGCCATTCATTTTGCAACGGATGACATGGGGTCTGATGAAGCGATGGGCAGCGTGCTGCTAGATATTCTGATCGTTATCATAGCCTTTATCTTTGCCGTTACCATCAGCAATACCATCACCAGAGAGTCGCAGACGATAGGAACGCTGCGCGCGTCCGGTTATACCAGAGGGGAACTGATCAGACATTATCTTTCCATGCCGCTCATCGTGACGCTGGCCGCGGCGGGAATAGGAAATATTCTCGGCTATACGCTGTTTAAGAATGTCGTAGTCTCCATGTATTATAACAGTTACAGTCTGCCGGCCTATGAAACGATATGGAACCCTGACGCTTTTTTCAAGACGACGATCATTCCGTTTCTATTGATGTTTGTGGTCAATCTGGCGGTCATTGTCCGGATGATGCGGCATACGCCCTTGCAGTTTTTGCGCCATGATCTGAAAAAAACAAAGCGTAAACGGGCCATGCGCCTTCCCAAATGGAAATTTTTCAAGAGATTCAGACTGCGCATCATGTTACAGAATATTCCTAATTATGCGATTCTCTTTTTCGGTATCTGCTTCGTGATGGTGATGCTGGCTATGGCGATCGGCATGCCGGAGACGCTGGCCTTTTATAAGGATAACGCAGAAGATATGATGTTTGCGAAATACCAGTATGTGCTGAAATCCTATGAGGATGAAGACGGTAAGGTGACCAGCACCGCAAATCAGGAGGCCGAACCGTTTGGTATGTATTCTTTGCAGAGAAAAAGCGAGGCGATGGATGAGGAAATTTCCGTATATGGAATAACCGATAACAGCAGTTATGTAGAAATTGCCGGTTTGGCAGCGCTTGCCAAAGACGAAGTCTATGTTTCGCAGTCTTTTGCCGATAAATACGGACTGGCGGCGGGCGATACGGTTACTCTGGATGAAAAATATGAGAAGAAGCAGTATCAGTTCAAGGTGGCCGGCATTTATGATAAAAGCCTGAATATCACGGTCTTCATGCCGATAGAGAATTTCAGGGAAGTTTTTGAACTGGATGAAAACGCGTTTAGCGGCTATATGTCGGATTCGGAGATCACGGATATCGAAGAGGAAAACATTGCGACGGTCATTACCAAACGGGATATCACCAAGATGTGCGACCAGCTGGATCACTCTATGGGCGCTTATATGCAGTATTTTCAGATTTTGTGCATCCTTTTATCGGCGGTACTGATCTATCTGCTGACGAAGATCATTATTGAAAAAAATGAAAACGCGATTTCCATGACGAAGATATTGGGATATGAGAACCGGGAAATAGCGGGACTTTATCTTCTTTCCACGACAATCGTCTTAGTGATAGCGGATGCGCTCGGCGCATTGATAGGAAGCTGTGTGATGGGGCAGGTCTGGAAAGAGATCATGTCCACGTACAGCGGCTGGTTTGAATTTGTCATGAAGCCGGGCGGATATGTGAAAATGTTCGTGTTTGTATTGATCGGCTATCTGATCGTCATGTATTTTGATTTTAAGCGGATCAAGAGGATACCTATGGACGAGGCGCTGAAAAATATGGAGTAAAGAGAGGGGTTGTTTTCCTGTCGGAATCTGTCTATAATGGAATCAGAAGATAAACATGGTCTATAAAGCCGTGTGACACTTTTTTGGATACATAATGGGCAAACCTTGAATTTATAAGGGTTAAAAACACGAAAAAAACCTGTAAAGGGACTATATGTTATTTATTATAAATAGCGTAGTGTGACAGGCTGGGAGGAGAGCGGGTATGTCAAAAAAAGTCATTGAGCTGTTGAAAAAACACGGGCCCATGCTTTCCGGAGACCTGGCACGCCTTTTTGAAAAAGAATACGGCGTTTCTAATACGGCGGCAAGACAGGCGCTGTCACGCGCAAAGCCGCCGGTCAATAAGATATGCACATTATCTTTCGAGAAAAACCAAAAATTTTTTTATCTGGAAAGTCAGTTCATGTCGCAAAAATATATGGAGGGACTGCTGGCGGCCATTCAGGAAAATTCACAGGTCAACTGGATATATATCTGCGCTTTTCAGGCGCAGCGCGGCTATGTATCCAAAAGCATTCTTCCAGCGTTAGTCTCGTCCCCTGTTAAGAATGTCAAGGGGCATAAATTACATAAAAGAGTGATCGAAGACCTGCTAAGCTGCCATATTATTGAAGAATATGACGATACCCGCTGGAAGTTAAGCGACTGGGTTCCGGTCACATCACAGAATCTGCCTTCCTCAACGGGTATCGAAGTCGTAAAAAAGCAGATTGTCAATGATTTTGCCAGCTGGGCCAGAAATCTGAATCTGGTGGGCTATGAGACAACGAAAACCATCTTCGAGGATGCGCAGTTTGCTAATTTTCAATGGGCGTTTACGGCGCCGTCTTATGTACAGCCGTTATATAACATAGAACAGCAAAAAAACGGCTTTATCGTCGCGGATGTTTTTTATGGCCGGACTGCGGATTTAGAAGATATCCAGTTTTTTCTTAATAAAATATCCATTATCAGAAATTACAAAAAACTACCCTCCTTTTTACCGGTGCTGCTGCTTGAAAATGCGACTCCGGAGGCTTTGAAAGCCCTGAAAGAACAGAAGGTAGTCGTTGCCTTTATAAAAAATCTTTTTGACCAGCGGTATGTGGAACTTCTGTCGCAGATCGTCACTGTTTTCACGAATGCCAGCGCTATCGTGTCCAAGGATCCTGACCAGATAGAAAAACTATTTGCCGAGATTGCCAGATCGGAAGGACGTTACAACGATATCATCGGGGATTTTTTTGAAATAATGGTGGGTTATTATTATCAGTCGATTGGCGTCCGCTATCTGACGATCGGCAAAACGATACATATCCCGAATTCTGATAAAACAAACGAAATCGACCTGCTGGTAGAGCGGGAGGGAAAAATCATAGTAGTAGAATGCAAGGCGACCCGTTCGGCAACTGATGAAAAATATGTGGAAAAATGGCTGAACAAAAATATTCCGCAGATCAGAAAGTGGCTGTTGGACAGATATCCCGATATCCGGGATTATGAGTTCCAGATATGGTCTTTGGGCGGCTTTACAAAAGAAGCGCAGGATATGTTACAAAAAGCCGGAGAAAACACCGGAAAATATAAGATCGAGAGTTTTGATAAAAAGCAGATCCTGAAAATGGTGCAGGAAAAGAAAGTACAGCATATCGCGGATCTTTTACGGGAATATTTTTGAAACTGTTTAAACTATGGAGAGGTATCATATGTTAAAAGCAATCATTTTCGATTTTGATTATACATTGGGAGATTCTACAAACGGTATTGCGTTAAGTATAAATTATGCTTTGGAAGCATTAGGTTATGCAGCCGCGGATATTGCAGATATCAAAAAGACAATAGGATTCTCTTTAAAAGAAACATATTTCGCATTAACATCGGATCATAATTTAGATAAGGCAGAGCAGTTCATCAAACTATTCCAGGAAAAGGCCGACAGCGTTATGGTTACTAATACCGAACTTTACGTAGGAGTAAAAGATATTTTGCAAAAGCTGAAAGCGAAAGGATATAAGACAGCTATTGTTACCACAAAATTTCGTTACAGAATTGAAGAGATATTAAGCAAATTCGAGGCCAACGAGCTGATTGATATGATTGTGGGAGCTGAGGATGTCAAAACAGAGAAACCTGATCCGGAAGGATTGCTTTGGGTTATTGGGCATTTGCAGGCAATGAAGGAAGAGGTGCTTTATGTTGGAGACAGTCTGGTGGATGCCAGGACAGCTGAAAATGCACAAGTTAAATTTGCCGCTGTACTGACGGGAACAACCACAAGGGATGATTTTAGAAGTTATAAAAGTGTGTATATAGGCGAAAACATAGCGGATGTCTGTAAATACATCTTAACTTTGTCATAAAATTTTTTTAGGAGGTATTTCTATGAATGCACTTGTCATAAACTGCAGTCCTGTACGAACGGGAGCAACGGCAGAAATAGTCGGTATCGTGTCAAAAAAGCTGTCTCATAAGTATGATGTTTAAAGCATTTATTGACCGCTGCACGCCCTGGTGTAATACACATGAGCCGCACGCGGCTATCAGTACTGGGAAAAAAGGTTATGTGATAGCGCTGCGGACTGGTCCCGGTATGAGAGAATGTGATAAAATAATCGGCAGCATAGAGCATTTTTATGGGCATTTAGAGATTGAATGTTCTGGAAAACTTGGGTTATGTTCAGTAGAATTTAAAGAGGCAGTAAAGCATAGAGAAAATGAAATCTTGTCTTTTTGCGAACAAATATAGCAAGTCTGTGTAAAAAATTATATTTTGAGGAGAGAGTGTCTATGAAAACATATGTAGAAATTGCAGAAATACTAAAAAAATTTGAGATTGGCGGCATAACAGATCAGATGCTTGCGGAGTTAGAGGCATCAGCCGCTCAAAAACCGCAGGAGGTTATGTTCAATAAGACGGCCGTGCTTCTTTCGATGCTTGGATGCGGTGATCATGATTATAAGAATTGGTCATGGACACCATCCGCCAACGGTGTATACAGTTTCGATGTAGAAGTATTTAACGTGGGAAAAATGTATACTGATTTTCTGACAGGCGTTTCGGCCCTTGATAAAGAAGAACTTGATTTTAAAAATATCAAAGAAGATACCGGGAATGTAGATTGGGAGGCGGGCACCGGAACAAGGACAGTCACTTTTGAGTGGAACGGACAAACATTCAGTCTGGAGGCAACGGATGAAAACGACTGGTTTGACCTTAATGTAGCCAGAGAACTAAATAAGATCATTATTGAAAATGGTAACGGCAGACGGCTGTTTTTTACGGCAGACGGCTATCAGGAGTGTATCATTTTCTACCGTGATGCCGAGTGGGCGGCTTCGTTTGAGAAAGAAACGGGGCTGGAACTTTCGGATCTGATGGAGGATTAAAGGAAGTGTATGAAGAAAAAGCATTTTATCATTCTGCCATCAGTGATATTGACCACATTGGTCATTTTGGGTCTGGTAATAACGAAAAAAATCAGGATCACACCGGTACTTGCCGACAGATTTGAGATGACCGACGGTGACGTATCCCGCTATCAGGGTGGTATCGGCGGCAATGTGTTCAGAGGGACGAAGGAAGAGTTGGCGGAAATGCCGATACAATCCGCCCATGAGGAGGTTTCGCTGGAGCAGGGCAATCTGATCTATGATACGGAGCAGGTAAAAGTTTTCTCTTTTTTAGGACAGATACGCTCGCTTTATATTATTACACCAAATGAGGAGAGGGTTATTTCTCCGGTGCAAAGATTCTGGCTCGATAAAGAGCAGGAGACAGTCTGGTTACTGGAAAGTCAGGAAACCATACAGATACGGAAAATAGATTTAAGCGAGGCACATTTTCTGGAAGAAACCCTGATACTCGATGCAGAAGAGATGGAAACGCTATTGTTGGACACCTATCAGCTTTTTATGGAGGAAAAAAATGCTTTTTGGGATTTGAAGGCCGGGTTATCCGGCCAGGAGCAGGAAAACGGAGAGTTTTTTCTGGAAGGAAGTATTTCCGGCATCTGCAAAGCAAACGGTAAAAAGTATGAAATTTTTTATGAGATTGACAGGGAAAATGATAAGATCAGTGTAAAGGGGTATCTGCAAGACCTTGCGCTGCCGCCGCTGTATCAGGAATTTTTACTTCATAATCTGACGGCGGAAAGTCTGTTGACAGAGAAGAATGCCAGATTCGGCGAAAGTTTAAGTTTTTTTGATGACGAAATCTATTTATCGCAGTCTGGGAAGTTTGGCAAACAGTTTGCAATAGCGGAGGATGCGGAAAGCGGAGAGCCGGTGTTTTTCTTTCGTTTGCAGCAGGTTGATGGAAACGAAGAATACGTCTATGTATTGACGGAAGAAAACGGCGGACTGGTCTGCCGGGAGATTTTTGACAGTGCCCCGGCAAGCTGGTTTGACTGCGCGTCTTTTATGGAGATTCCTGCCAAAAACTGTCAGGACTATAAGAGCCGTGAGGAAGTTTTTGCCGCTGTTGAAAATGGAGATTTCTCGGTCATAGCCGATAACTATGCGGATTCGGGCATGATACCGGAATCACTGGAAATGGACTATGAGTCGGAAAGCGGTACAGGAAGATTTGAAAGATGTGACATTGATGGCGATGGTTTTGATGAGTTAATATTTTTGATAAAATATGATACGGAAGATTTCCGGCGTATTGCTTTTATTCTGGATTACAGAAACGGCAGGGCGGTCTGTGTTTATTACGATTGGTGTGATGGAAATGAATGGCTGGCTTTGGAAGATGCAGGGAAACTGATCCATTGTTCATATAGTAACAACGGTTCGTGTACTTATTATGGTTTTTACGAATGTAGTTTAGATGCAAGAGGAATCAAAGACCTTGATTTTACAGGGTATGGGCTGGAAATGTGTGATGTTTACGAAGACGGGGACGCCGGATTGTGGTGGTGGAACGGACAGCGGCCGGAAATAACGCAGTCTGGTATTTATTATACCAGAGTGCGAGCGAAGAATGCCGAAGAGACAGCCGCCTCCGGTACGACAGACGGCTGGATCAAGGAGTTGATCGCGAAGGAAGAGTTTACTGCGGCGTATGAGGAACTGTTGGGGGTGCGGCCGGAGGAAATAGAAGAATGATTTCTTTACAAAGATAAGCCGAAGCGCTTGTAAAGTTTATCAGATATGATACAATAAAATAGAAGAGATTATTATATTATCATACTAACAATCCATGATTCCGCTTCGCGGAATCTCAAATCTGTATGGATAAGCAGGTATTTATTGCATATACTGAAACAAGGAGGTGTATAAGTATGGCTACATCTTCCATTACGAAAACTTTTGTAATAAAAGATGAAAAAGTTTGTGACAAGTTAATAAAAGCTTTGAATGACACCCCTCCCAGAAAGGCTGTAAAGACGAATTATTATGAGGAGGGTAAAAAGAAATTAACACAATACTTTGGTCATTGAAACAGATGATAGAAGTAGTTCCGGCAGAGCAATTAGCCGGAACTTTGGATACATATCGTTGTGTTTATGATGATGACATAGAAAATTTTTTACGAACTAAGGCAATTACATATGAAAACAGAGGCTGGTGCTCTACCTATCTTTTAGTGGATGAAGATAAGTTGGCGGAACAGGGAAATCTGTTCGTTGCTGGTTATTTTACACTATCAAATAAAGTAATGCGTTTGTCGGAAACAGTATCCCATAATAGAAGAAAAAAATTGTTTAATGGTTTGAAAAAAGATGATAATTATATGCACTTTATTTTAATCGGGCAGTTAGGAAAGCATATCAGCACGGATGAAGGGCAAGGGGAAAAATCTGGAGCGATCTCTGCAATAGAAATGCTTGATAAAGCGTTTGAAATTATCTATCAGGTAAAGGAACGTATAACTTGCAGTTGTGTTCTTATAGAATGCAAAGATGAGCCTAAAATAAGAAAAATATATGAGGAGTATGGCTTTTTGGAGTTACAGAGAGATGAAAAATTGATACAATATTTTATGATTTTGTAGAGTTGTATCTATTTATCCTGCACTTTGACATCCCCCCAATATTATGATAGAGTGAAAACAGTGCGTAAACGAAAGGAGAATAACTTATGATAAGCAATTTATTTTTGATAGCCGGCATCATACTTTGGGGCTATGTATTGACAAATACTTTAAAAATAAAAGAAAGTTTCGGCCCCGTTTTAGGGATTGCAGTCAGTATGGCGGTATTAGAAGCCGCAGGTGCGGGGGGGGGTATTGTGGCCTGCCGCAATCCTCTACTGTGTTACCGTCTGTATTCTTTCCGCGGTCTATATTTTCAGGACAAAAAATAGATCAAATCTGAAAGCATATTTTTTGAACCCGTCTATTATCGGCTTTTTATTTGCCGTGTTATTCTATATGATCTTAGTTTCCGGAGAAAAACTTTTCTATACGGGGCTGGATTCTTTTCTGCATTGGGGCATGTTTTCCAAAACGGTATTTTATGACCATAATCTTGATGTCTGGAATGGTGATCTATGGGTGAACCATATGAGTTATCCTCACGGTATGGCGTCATGGTATTCATTGTTTGCTTTAGGAAAAAGTACCTATACAGAGCGGGATGTTATGCTGAGTATAAATGTTCTTTTATTTGCCTGCTCATGTCCGGCCGTCGATATTGCCGCATGTAAGTTAAGAAAGCTGTTTTCAGGCAGAAAGATATACGCTTTCATTGCCTATCCCGTATCGGGAATAAGTGTTGCCAGTTTCCTGTGGATCTGGAGATTTGGCGAGGGAGTATGGCCTTATATTTCCGGTTATATGGATATACCGCTTGGCGTTGCTTTTATGGCGGCGCTTTGTCTGGCCGTATCAGACAGTGAGGCCTGTTACCGCAAAGCGTTTGCCGTATCTTTGTTGTCCGCGGCATTGGTCATGATAAAACCAAGTGGTATTATTTTTGTCAGCGTTGTTTGTCTGGTCTATCTGATAAATGAGTATATCAGTGAAGGCTTTTCCATGACAAAGGACTGTATTGGGAAATTATTCCGCAGGGGAATGCTGGTAGTCTCTGTTTCGTTATTGGAACTGGTTATCTGGAATATCATGTTACAATATCGGGGCATAAAAGGAGATCAGTTCAGCCTGAAGGCTTTTCTTCCCGGTACGCTGATCGCAAAGTATCAGGCGGATACCGCGTATGCGGAATTATGGCGCAACGTTATAGGCAATTTCTTTACAGCCTTTTTCACAAGGGAAGTTGTGCTTCATATCAGCGCTTTTGGCTGGATGATGATATGTGCTGCTCTGACAGTATTGACGATTCTGCTTTTAGAAGATCGGCGTGAGAAAAAGAACGTGCTGTATGTGAATGTCTGTATGATAGTATTGTTTTGCCTTTATAATCTGTTTTTGTTATGGACTTATTTAACAACGATGTCAGAGGGCGAGGCGCTGGGGATCAAATGCTATGACAGATATATTGGTTCCTATATTATAGGCTGGTTTGTATTGTGCATTTATTTTCTGTTCTATTATAATGTTAAGGCCAAAAAAGGCGCCTGCTTATTTGTAGGTATTTTTTTCCTGTGTAATATTTTCGGTTTTCTGGACAGGAGAACTTTTTTAAAAGAGATTGATTCTGAGATCGAGGTAGATTATGAATTGAGTCTTGTTATCCGGAAGTGTATTCCAGAAGCAGTCCGCGGCGATTCCGGGGAGATGCCCGATCTGTGGATTACCTATGCAGACGAAGAAGAAGCTCTTGACTATGGTCAGATGGTGCGGCTGAAATATTATTTATTTCCGGATCTTGACCTTTACAATATCTATGGAACGCAGGAAGATTATCAGCGTCAAATGCGTGATATTATTGCGGAATTCAGTTTTGATTATGTTGTTTTATATGGCGTCAATGAAGATTTTTATAATGCTTATTATTGGTTTTTCGCCGATGGTCTGTCGAATGCCAGGAAGCAATATGAGAATGGCCGCTATCAGGCATATAAAGTGATAAAAGATGAAAATACGGATGAATTTTGCTGGTTTGAACCGATATTGAATGTGCAGGAATGATCATATAGCAACAGGCCGGGCCCTCCGGCCCTGCCTTTGCAAAATATAAATCATAATAGTAAATCCTGCGTCTTAAATTCCTTCCTCCCGCAAAATCTCCAACAACTGCGCAGCTGGCATATTGCCCAGATCGCCCTCATCCCGCTTACGGACGGAAACGCTTTCGTTTTCGGCTTCTTTTTCGCCGATTATCAGCATATAAGGTACTTTTTCCAGTTGTGCACATCTTATCTTATAACCAATCTTTTCTGCCCGGTTGTCTATTTCACAGCGCAGGCCCTCTTTTTTCAAAGCGGCCCCAATTTCTCTGGCGTAATCGACATATTTATCCGAGATCGGGAGGAGCTTTACCTGTACCGGAGAAAGCCATAAGGGGAATTTCCCGGCATAGTGCTCGATGAGGATGCCGATGAACCTTTCAATAGAACCGAAGATGACCCGGTGTATCATGATAGGGCGGTGTTTCAGGCCGTCTTCTCCGGTATATTCGGCCTCAAAGCGCTGTGGGAGTTGAAAATCCAACTGTATCGTTCCGCATTGCCATGTCCTGCCGATAGAATCTTCCAGATGAAAATCAATCTTCGGCCCGTAAAACGCGCCATCTCCCTCGTTGATGACATATGGCAGTTTCAGATCATCCAACGCGATTTTTAAGCCGTTCGTGGCCAGTTCCCAATCGGCATAGCTGCCGATGGAATTATCCGGTCTGGTGGATAACTCCACATGGTATTTGAAGCCAAAGTCGGAATATACTTCGTCTATCAGACGGACAACGCCTTTAATCTCATCCGCTATTTGCTTTGGCGTCATGAAAATGTGGGCGTCATCCTGCGTACAGCAGCGGACGCGCATAAGGCCGTGCAGAGCGCCGGATTTTTCATTCCTGTGGATCAGACCCAGTTCGCCGATGCGCATGGGAAATTCGCGGTAGGAATGCGGCTGCATCTTATATACGAGCATAACGCCCGGACAGTTCATGGGTTTTATGGCAAAATCCGCGTCATCGATCTGTGTCGTGTACATATTTTCCCGGTAATGCTCCCAATGCCCGGAAGTTTCCCAGAGCTGGCGGTTTAACATGATAGGAGTGGATATCTCCACATACCCCTCTCTGGTGTGAAGTCTGCGCCAATAGTCAACTAACAGATTTTTCAGGATCAGTCCTTTGGGAAGGAAAAAAGGAAATCCCGGCCCCTCGTCCATCAGTGCAAATAAGCCCAGCTCTTTACCTAATTTTCTGTGATCCCGCTTTTTGGCCTCTTCCAGACGGTTCAGATATTCCGCGAGCATTTTTTTACTTGGAAAAGAGGTGCCGTAGATTCTGGTCAGCATTTTGTTTTTCTCATCACCGTGCCAGTACGCCCCGGCAACGGACAGCAGTTTGAAAGCCTTGATGGCGCTGGTGTAGGCCACATGCGGCCCGGCACACATTTCCAGATATTCGCCTTGCATATAGAAACTGATTTCCTCATCTTCCGGCAGTTCCTTTGCCATCTCGATCTTGTAGGGTTCGTTTCTTTCTTCCATGACCTGCCTTGCTTTTGTACGGTTTAACGTAAATTGTTTTAATTGTAGATTTTCTTTGACAATCTTGCGCATCTCCGCTTCAATCTCGGCGAAGTTTTCCTCCGAAAAGCGGAAACTGAAATCAAAGTCATAGTAAAAACCATCGGCAATAGACGGTCCTATTGCGCATTTGGTATCCGGGTAGAGTCTTTTCACCGCCTGCGCCAGGATGTGTGCGCTCGTATGCCGGAAAGCGTTTCTTCCCAGTTCTTCCTCGAAATTGGACTCTTTCGTGGAACCGTCTTTCATTTTAATTTTCATGTTATCTCTTCCTTTCCTAAAAGTCTGACCAACATAAGAAAAGCACTCTTAAAGACATGTATCCACATCTTTAAGGGTGCTTATTGCACGGTTCCACCTCAATTTTTCACTTCAGATTCTATCAAATCCTAACCTTTAACGCAGGTGTACGGTAACGCTTACGTCTACTTTCAGCGTTACAGCTTGGGAATGGTTTTCACATACGATCCACATAAGCGTCTTCCACCAAACGACGCTCTCTCTGTCTGCGACCAATATGCTACTTGTTTCCGTCATCGCTTTTTCTCATGTTGACTTGTGTATTATCGTAGCACTTGTGGCGCGGATTGTCAAGCGGCGGATTTTGCCTCGCAAGCGTTTTGCAGGGACTGTTTTTGAAAGAACCTCAAACAAAAATTGGTGTATGTTTGAAATTCCTGCCGAATTGTGATAGGATTATTTCAGGTACTGCCAGGATGGTAGGTGGTTAACCCTCTGCGGAGGGACTGTGACCCTCCGATTGCATAGAAACCCGAAAGGGAATCTGGGAAAGGAGGGCCGAACTGATGTTGACGATTGAAGGATTGATTTCAGTGATTGGCTTATGCCTGACCTGTTTCGGTCTTGGATACGCTATCGGAAGTAAGGATAATGACAAAACACAGAAATAGCCGCCCTCCCGTGACAAGGTAAGCGGCTATTGCTGTAACTGATTAATCGGGTTAACCGTCTATCGGCAGTATCCGGGGCGTCTGTCTGAAACAGCCGCCTCTTTTTATGCTTAATATATCATAATCTGTTAAGGGGTTCAAGGAATTTTTTTACTTTGCAAAAATTCTGTAAGAACTGTTTTTGAAAGAACAGGAGTGAAATGACTGGCTTTTCTGCTTTTTGCCCTTTATAATAAAAAAGACGGCTGCAAAACCATACACGGAATTGATAAAAAAGGAGACGAAATGATGAAACAGGACGTAAAAGAGTTTGTGATCCGCAAACTGGATGAAATGGCAAGTGTCCCGTACTGCTGTGAAGAAGCCAGAGCGGCGGCCGCAGACTGGAAAAAAGCGCTTGGAACGGATGAAGAGGTCATGCAGACAGAGAAACTTCTGGCAGAGTTGGAAGAAGACCTCCTATCAATCGACGAATATATTGCCTTTGCCTCTTCGGAAGACGGTATACAGGAATTTGGGAAAGAAGAGGCCAAAAAGGAAGCTGCCCGCGCGAAAGAACGTAAAGCGGCCGGAGCGAAGTATTGCGATTGTCCCGCATGTTCGGCGGTACTGGCAGTTTTAGAGAAAAGGGATGAACTTATGTGATCATGTAAGGATAAAGGACTTTCCAAAAGCACCGTAATCGGGTAAAATAAGAAAGAATATATCTTAAAGGAGACGAGACTATGGCGAATCTTAAAATTGATCTGTTTGCAAACTCTCTTGTGAGGCCGGTGACTTTTGAAATGTTTATTCCTAATGATATCAGGGAAGATATACCCGTGGAAGAAACGATTTATACAAGAAGAAAGATGAAGACGCTGTTTTTACTGCATGGCTATACGGGCAAGGCGGAAAACTGGGTGCCGTTAGAACTGGCGCAGAAATACAATTTCGCCATCGTGATGCCGAGCGCGGAGAATAGTTTTTATTTAAATGGTTTATCGACAGGACATGCTTTTCAGACCTATGTAGGGGAAGAACTGGTCTCTTATGTGCGAAAAACCTTCGGTCTGGCGCAGGGAGCGGAAGATACTTATATCCTCGGCCTGTCTATGGGCGGCTTCGGTTCGCTCCATACGGCGTTCGCCTATCCGGAGACGTTCGGCAAGACCGGCGCGATGTCTTCGGCGCTTATCATGCACGAGATTGCAGGCATGAAAGAGGGAGAGGACAACGGCGTGGCCAATTATGCGTATTATCATGAGTGTTTCGGAGATCTGGAGCATGTATTGGAGAGCGACAACAATCCGGAGCAGTTGGTGCGTAAGTTAAAAGAGGCGGGTAAAAAGATACCGGATATCTATATGTGCTGCGGCACGGAGGATTTTCTACTGGAGCCGAACAGGGCCTTTGACCGTTATCTGACCGGGCTGGGTGTAGAACATATTTATCAAGAAGGGCCGGGCATCCACGATATGAAGTTCTGGAGCGAGTATGCGGAGAAGATCGTGGAGTGGATGTTTGCGTGAAGATGCGGGTAAAACACCCTTCCCCATGATTCCGGTCTGCAAAATCCCATAATTCCAGTATAACGCAACTTGGAGGAACATAATGCCGAAAAAAAAGATATATGCTGTAAAAAAAGGAAAAGTGACCGGCATCTTACAAAGCTGGGAAGAATGTAAAGATTCGGTGGATGGCTATTCCGGCGCGGAATATAAGAGTTTTTTTACGGAAAAAGAGGCAAATGAATACTTGTATGGAATAGAATGCCCATATGACAGGAAACAGGTTGAAGCAGACCTGGCGGGAGCAGATATGGCCGCCGTGCACAGGGAAAAATGCCTGCCGGGGCAGGTCATCGCCTATGTCGATGGCAGTTTTGATAAGTCAGTGGGCAGGTATTCTTTCGGCTGTGTGATGCTCACACCGGAGGGCGGGATCGTCAGGGAATCGGGAAACGGAGATAACCCGGAGTCTGTGGCGCTGCGTAATGTTACGGGCGAGATGCTGGGGGCTATGTATGCTGTAAAGTGGTGTGAAAAAAACGATTATCCGGCCATAGAGTTATGCTATGACTATATGGGCATAGAGAAATGGGTCACTGGCGAATGGAAAGCCAAAAACAGTCTGACGCAGAAATATGCGCAGTTTATGCGAAACAGCAGTAAAAAAATAAAGATGACTTTTCGCAAGATCGCTGCGCATACTGGCAATCTTTATAATGAAGAAGCGGATAAACTGGCGAAAGCGGCGCTGACGGAAGGAAACGGCATTCCGAAAATAAAGGGAAAGGATTGATATCTGTATGTATAAAAATATCGAAAAGCAGGTGAGCCTGAAATTGAAGGATCTGGTTGATTATCAGAAAGGACAGGTAGTCAGCAAAACGTTAGTACAGAATGAACAGGTAAGTATGACGATTTTTTCTTTTGATAAGGGAGAAGAAATATCAACACATGCGTCCGGCGGCGACGCGATGGTCACTGTTCTGGAAGGGACGGGAAGATTTACTGTAGGCGGCGAAGTCTTTATCTTAAAAGAGGGGGAGACCCTCATTATGCCGAAAGATGTCCCTCATGCGGTATATGGCGAAGAAGCTTTTAAGATGCAGCTGATAGTTTCGTTTTGATAAGGCGGGAGGAAAAAATGGACTCGAAAATACAGAAAATAGAATATCGTTTTGGTAAAGCAGGAAGAATGATGCCGCTTATCGCCGCTGTGGCGATGATCCTGTGGGCGGCGGTAAGCCAGTCTAATGTGAATGGATATGTACTGGCTTTTTTTACGGCACTAATAACAGGTGTTGTTTTTACGAAAGATGAAAAGGCATATGGCGAGGCTCTGGTATACGGATTGAGCAAGCCGATGTTTGGCGTGATTGTGCTGGCGGTGATACTGGCGGCAGTTTCTGGTAAGCTGATATCGGCCAGTGGAGCGGTGCAGACGATAGCGGCCTATGTGGTGGCGGCAGGTTTTACAGGGAAACTGTTTGTGGCAGCGACTTTCCTGATCACCTGTCTGCTGGCGTTTGCTACGGGAACTTCCGTGGGCACTTATTTTGTAGTGATCCCGATTTTATTCCCAGTGGGTGTGATGGCCGGAGCCGCGCCGGAGTTTATGATAGGCGCTATCGTGTCCGGTGCGGCATTCGGCGATAATCTGGGGCCGATCTCGGATACGACGATCGCTTCTTCCGCAACACAGCATGCCGATCTGGGAACTGTGGTAAAGACCAGGACACGTTACAGCCTTCCCGCGGCAGCAGGGGCATTGCTTTTATTTTTATTGTTTTCTAAGACCACGGACGGGAGTCCTGCGATCGAGGGGATAACAGAGGGGGCGGTGAATCCGCTCAGCCTGCTCATGCTGGTGATACCGGTAGTTATTATCGTACTTTGTATGATGCGAAAGCATCTGATCACCGCCCTGTCATGGGGAATCCTGGCCGGAATTGCTGTGGGACTGCTTTCCGGCATTTATACGATAAATGATTTAATTGCGTTTCCCGGTGGTTTTTCCGTATCTGGGGCTGTCATAGAAGCGATAACCGGAACGGTGGGTACGGTGGCGATGTTGATTGGCGTGTTTGCTCTTTTGGGCGTGTTGGAACGCAGCGGTTTCTTTGAGGATGTGGGCGCTGTATTGACCCGTCTGGCGAAAAAAGAGCGCAGCACGGAGGCGACGATCGTGCTGTCCGTGGGAATATTGAGTATGATAACGGGTGTTATTTCTGTGGCCATAGTGGCGCTTGGCGATCTGATCAATGAGATTGGCGAAAAAGCGGGTGTGAATAAATATCGTCGTGCCAATCTGATGGACTGCACAGGCTGTGTGTTCTGTTTTCTGGCGCCCTGGACAGTGCACTGTGTCATTCCTGCGCAGTTGAGCGCACAGTTCGGAGAAGGTTATGCGGTAGTGCCGGGAACGGTGCCTTTTGTGAATTATTATTCGCTATGTATGCTGGTGATCCTGATCCTGTCGGTGGTTACGGGGTATGGCAGAAAGCCGCCCAAAGGCGCGCTCATAGGTCTGGGTCTTGGTGTGCTGCTGTTTTTAAATGTTCCCGCGCATGTTAATGCGGCGGAAACGGCAAATGATATAAATGGGGTACAGTCTGAAAATGAGACAGTTGATACAAGGCCGGATTATGTTATTTATGTGAACAGCGCTTTAAACTGTATTACGGTGAAACAGCAGGGGGAAGACGGCACTTTGACGCCAATTCGGTCGATGATCTGCTCCTGCGGCCGGGAAGGCCATGAAACGCCGGAAGGGACTTTTCAGACTTCTGCTTATTACGAGTGGCGTAAAATGGTAGATGGTACATATGGCAGGTATGTCGTGCGTTTTAATGGAAAGATACTTTTTCATTCCGTTCCCTATCTTGAAGAAAGTCCCGATTCCCTGGAGTGGGAGGAATATAATAAACTGGGGGAAAGCGCTTCTTTGGGCTGTGTCAGAATGACTGTACAGGATGCGAAATGGATTTATGATAACTGTAAACCGGGAACACAGGTAGTGGTGTATAGTGATAATGAGGAGGCCGGGGAACTTGGAAAACCGGCTGCTGTCAAAATAGATGCGGATTCTCCTAATAAAATGTGGGATCCGACCGATACAAGTATACTTAGTCCGTGGGTGAGCGGCTCGGAGGCATATGTCCCGTTTACCGGAACCATAGAGGAATTTGATTATATGGCATATGCAGACAGGTATCCGGACTTAAAAAGTGTGTTCGGTTATGATAAAGAGGCTTTATACGATCATTATATTACCTGCGGCGTAAAGGAAGGAAGGATTGCGGAGGGGAAGTAGGGATGGGATTTATTTTTAATCGTAAAAAGAAGATTTCCAAAGATGGAACGAAAGTGGATATTATCGGTTACAGCAATGATGATAAGCGGGAATGGCAGCCGGTAACGGAATCCGGTAAATATCTGGAGGAAATGACGGAATATATTGACGAAATATTTCCCTGTCAGAAAGAGAAACCTTTCGTTTTTCACGAGATACTGTCGGATATCGTGCATATTGACGTCAATATCATTCCGCCGGATAACGGAAGGGATTACTATGTTCTGTGGACAAGCGGGATGAGTGATCTACCGATGCTGCTGCCGGATGGAGATTATGATAAAAAAGACTATGAACTGGCGGAACTTTTCATGTTCCTGCCGGGTGACTGGAAACTTGGGGAAATCGGTAAAAGCGCTGAAAAAATAGGGGATGCGTATTATTGGCCCATCAGATGGCTAAAATATCTCGCCAGATTCCCGCATGAATATAAGACATGGCTTGGAACGGGGCATACTCTGCCAAACAGTGAGGATTATGATCCACTTGGAGAAGGAACCGGTCTGGGAGGTTTTTTCTTTTTGCCAGTCGTTTCATTGGGGGAGGATTATCCGGGGGTGGATACGCTGATCTGTAAGGATGGTGCCAAAATTAATTTTTTATGGGCAATCCCCATGTATAAAGAGGAGATCGAGTATAAGCTGTCGGAAGGGTTTGACGCGATGCTGGAACTGTTCGGTAAGGTGAACTTCCCGCGAGTACTGGATCCGAAGAGGGAGAATTATTGTAGAGGGTATAAAGAATTTATTGGCGGGTGTAAATAAGCTGACTGAAAAAATGGATAAGGAATTTGCAGATTCTGTTTTAGAGGTAAGCATTGGAGCAAATAAGCAGATTATTGAAGAAATGATGGGAGATGATAGTGTGTGTCAGGCATTAATGGAGATCATGGAACCGGTTATACAATTACGGGATCAGGAGAATATTAAAAAAGGATTGAAGAAAGGAATGCAAATGACCATAGATACCTTACGGGAATTTGGTCATGAAGATTCAGAAATAAAGACGGCAATAATGAAGAAGTATGATATTTCTGCTGAAGAAATAGACGGATATTTTATTCCATAATGTTTCCCTGTAGCGGAAACACAATCATAAGCAAATGCAGGCATTTAGGACACTTGACTGTAGTCGGGTGTCTTTTTTTGACCGTAGAACCTGCGCTTTTCAGGCCTTGGAAACCGGTCTGCCAGACAAATTCAGAGATAAAATAAGACTGACTCAAATTTTTGCGCCCATCATTTGTATAATAAACTCAAATGAAGGGAAAGACTGTGCGAAATAGTGAATATGTGGTATGCTAGGGATATTATAATACGAAGGAGATGCGGTGGAAATGAGCAACAAGGTTAATTATCTGGCAAAACTGTATCAATTAGAAAGAATAGAGGCAGAGGATATCAATATAAGCGGTGGCTTCGATTACAAAATCAATGGAGAAGACTATAAGGATCCTGATGGTCACAGCCAGAACTTATATAAACGATGGCATGATTTTCTTATTCATAAAATACCGGATGGCAGATTTCAGATAGGAAAAAACGGCCTGGAAATACGGGCAGAAATCAATGGTAAAACTTTTCTTTTAAGCTCTGATTATATAGGGCCATCTAAGTACTATGCGGCAAAGACATTTAGAAATAACGAAAAAGATGAGCGGGAGGAAATGGCGGAGATTTTTAATATCTGCCGCTGCTTTGAGGGACATATCATCTGGCCTAAAGGGCAGATGTCGGATCATCATGGCGCCTATATTCCATATGGCCCAAACGGCGAAAATAGTATTAATATGAGCAGGGGCGGCAGGTCGGGAGTATTTGACCGCTTTGATGTTACATTATATTTATTAAAAAGATATTATGAACTTTTTGTTGAAAAAGAATGCTCTAATATACGAATATTTGACAGGGCAGAAACCTTTCTGGATGGCTGCAAAGAGAGGCTGGATATAAAGCAGAATGCTTTTCGATTGTTTAATATTTTTCTCTCGTTTGAGTTGTCGCTGGACTGGCTTGCTGTATTTAAAGAGTTCCCTGCTTTTATCCAGATATTTGAACTGCAGGATTTCGTGGAAGACAACGAACCTGTTATATGGGGAAAGACAGATAAAATAGAGGTTGATGAGGAGTATATTGAAAATTGTAAAGCAGTGATAAAAAGACGGGGCGGACACCTATAGGATCTTGAAGGATCGTGAAAAAATTAAAAAACCTGCGGAGGAAATGAATAGTGCATTATGTGATCGGGGATATCCATAACGAAGTCAAAAAATTACATAGTATTCTGGCGCAGATTCAACCGGGACAGGATGATGAAGTGATCGTGCTGGGAGATGTTTTTGACAGGGGAGGGGCTGAGGCGGACCCGGCAGGCGTTTATTTTACGCTGGCCGGATTACAGGGGAGGTGCACCTGGATACGGGGAAACCATGACCAATGGCTTGCGGATCATATCAAAGAATATTTTTCAGTGCCAGAAAGAAAGAGAACGAAAATGAGTCCCTATACCTACAATTCTTTTGATCTGCTAAAGCAGAAAATGACGGAAACCAATCTGTTAAATCTTGCTGATCTCATACATGGTCTGCCGCTGCAGAAAGAACTGGACATAAAAGGAAAGCAGTTTCTTCTGGCTCATGCCATGACGTCCTATCCATTTTTAAAGGAACCGAAAGATTATTATATGATGGGTAACTGGGAACTGGAAACATTTTTTTATGAAGGGATTGACGGGTATATTTCATTATGCGGACATACCCCCACGGACAATATTCTGTGGAAAAAAGGAGGCGAATATTTAGACGAAGATTTGTATTCTATCTGGAGAAATAATAAAGAAAATGTTTATCTTTTAGATTGCGGGTGCGGTTTTTTCCGTGGAAAGCTGGCATGTATCTGCCTGGAAACAGGGAAATGTTTTTATTCTTGTGGGTAATGTTGCTATAGGACGCAAATTTTTGAGCCTGTCATGTGATATATATTGTATAAGAAAAATTTATAAGATTTTGCGGGGAAGTTTTTATGAACGGAGGAGTTTTTCACTGCATTGTGTTATGTTGAACAGGAACACTCTTCAGGGCTGGGCGGTCCGGGGCATATTCTTATGATTACAGAAACAGGTCAGGAATATTTTCTCGGAATAGAAGGATATGACGAACTTAGTCCGCAGGATACAGTACCTTTACTGGCAACGTATGGCGGATGGGACTGGGAAAAGGGTCGAAAAATTTACTGTATTGAGAACGAAGGCTGGACTTATGTAAGGAATTTTGCGACAGATGTTCTTATTCGCAATGATATGTATGAAAAAATGAATAAGCTATATCATGAAAAGGAAAACAGAAAACTTGAATATGGCGATTGCTATATGCTCATACAGCGTGTTTTAGGGCAGAAAAGCGGTATGGACAGAATGGTGTATTCAAAAACAAAGGAACAATGGGATAAGGAAGAGCTGGAACGCCTGAAAGCCGAGGAAGAGCGGAAAAGACTTGCTCTTGCACCTGAAGAAATCGAGTGGAAATCCCTCTATATCAATAATATGATTCAAAATTCAATTGAGGGAACTTACGGATTTCTCTTTAAAAAGGAGAAGAATGGAGAAGTCAGCGGATATAAATGGACAATTGTTTTTCAGTATGAAGAGTTTGACCATTGCGCGCAAAAAGGCGACGCTCCCATTGAACGTTATAACCTGTATTTTAAAAAGTATAAGTCTGTAAGCGGCGTGTTAGGATATAAAGAACCAAATTATACGGGCATACAATGTTATGGGAAATCAACTATTCGGGATGGCGTACATAGTTATGGAAAATTTGTGCGCTCGTATAGTACGCTGGAATCTGCAAAAGAAGCGGCGCTTTATAGAAACGGCTGTATAGGCTGGGGTAACGTGGATCTGGAAAACATTGTCAGGGTTTCTTTGGATGAACAATCCATAGCAGAAATGGAGAAAGACTATGATGCCGATGAGAAGAATCGAAGTCGTTTCAACGCGGATATACATAATGGTCTTACATTCAGAAATCTTCGTAACTATTTAGCAAGGATGGACAGATTATCCATCTGTATGCTTGAAACATTAAATTATGAGAATTATATGCGTATTGAAGATGTACCCAATACCTATGACGACTATTATGTATATGGCATCGGTATGATTGAGAGTGAATTTTATAAGATTGATAAATGTGAATATGCGGCAAGCGGTGAACGGAAAGACTTTACACTGGTAAGCTGTATAGAGATTATGCTGGCAAGAGAACCTAAGGGCGTTTTGCTGGAAAAAGAGCTTTCTGATAAGGAAACGGTTGAGGAGAGAGAGTAATGAAGTTTTATTTGTCCTAAGAGAGATACCCAGAGAAAACAGGAGAGATATATATGAACAAAGAACTCAGAACGGAACATTTATTGCTGTTTCCCGGTAATAATGCGAGGGATGACGCCCCTTTTTTAAAGATGCTGCGCCAAGATGGGGATTTTAGGTTTTTTTCCGGCGTTGAGCCAACGGAAAAGAATATTCTGGAATTTCAAAATTATTTTGAAAAAAAAGAAAGCTGTTATTATGCAATATTTCTGAAAGACTGCCCCGGAGAAATGATTGGATATGCCGGAATCAGTTATCGTGGACAAGAGAGAACCGAGGCGGAATTTTATGTTTCCAAGCCCTATAGGAATCATGGATACTGCACGGAGGCGTTACAGAAAGTCTGCGAAGAAGCCTTTCTGGGAAATCTCAAATGGCGGAATAAAGAGGGAAAAGAAGTTTGTCCTGTCATTGACAAATTGTATGCTACGACTATTTCTGCCAATCACGCGGCAGTTAAAGTGTTGGAAAAGTGCGGTTTCTCAAAAAATACGGAAATTGCGTTTTGCTTGCAGGTTTTAATAGACCCTGATAATGAGGATGTCGTATATGATAACGAGATTAGCGAATATGAACTTTTGGGTGGAAAAAGAGGACATTTTTATATCACAGGAGACTGCCATGGCGATTTTAAAAAAATTGCTTTTTTCTGTAAACATCATGAAACCTGCAAGAATGATTTTATGATTATTCTTGGAGATTCCGGCATTAATTATTGGGCGGACAGTTCAGACCAGAAGACAAAACGTATGATTTCCGAACTGCCAATCAGTTTCTTTGTGGTTCACGGCAATCATGAAGAACGTGCCTCGGAACTGGATTTTTATCAGAAAAAAAGCTGGCATGGCGGCATTGTGTATTATGAGGAAAAATTTCCGGATATTCTATTTGCTAAGGATGGCGAGATATATGATTTTAATGGAAAAAAGGGGATTGTAATTGGAGGCGCTTATAGTGTAGATAAGAATTTCAGAATAGACGCGGGACTGCCCTGGTATAAAAGCGAACAGCCTTCGCCAGAGATAAAAGCGTATGTGGAAACCAAATTGAAAAACTGTGGATGGACAGTTGATTTTGTTTTTTCACATACCTGTCCTTCCAGCCTGGAACCGCAGGATATGTATCTGAAATATATTGACCAGGATAAGGTTGATAAGACGACAGAAGAGTGGCTGGAACAGATATATAACCGACTACAATATGAAATATGGTATTTTGGACATTTTCATGAGAATCGGCAATCGGCATATGCGGTAATGCTGTTTGAGGAAATCAGGGAACTGGGAGCGAACTCTTTTTTACAGAAAGTTGGACGCCCTAAGTATAAAGTTGGCGACAGGGTGCTGTTTTATCCGGACGAAGAACGGGATTATGCAGGGACTATCGTTATTGTCGATGTTTATGGGACTTTATGCGATCCTACACAGGTGTATTATGATATTGAGACGCAGGACGGAACTTGGTATAAGCATGTGCCGGAATCTTTCGTGGAAAAAATAGAGGATATCAAGGCAGGGAGAGATGTAGACTGAAAGGTGGTGAAAGAGAATGATGTTTATGCGAAAAGAAATGACAGAGGCGGACAGGACAAACAATATTTGGAATAGGTATGATTTTGTTTCGGAAGTAAAAGGAAAATGCTTTATCATACCATGGAGATTACCTAAATATCTGAAAAGACGCTTAAAATGGAGTTGGCAGCGTGTTACACGCGGATTTTCAGAAAGAGATATATGGTCGATGGACGTTTATTTACAAATACTGTTACCGGATATGCTCCAATATTTGAAAGACCATCGCCTGGGCTCTCCGGTCTTCTTAAACCGTACTGAAGAGCCGCATGATAATAGCTGCCATGAAGAGTGGGATAAAATTTTAAAGCAGATGATTTTCTTATGGAGAGAGTCATATGAATACAGCTGTTCCAGAAAAAATCCTTATGAGGAAGAATATGGGAAAGCATGGGAAGAGTATAGGAAAAAGTATGAGAAAAGATATAAGAAAAAGTTTGTTAAAGTAAAACGCAAAGACGGAACATATTATAAAAGTCTAGTCCCCGGGATAAGTGAAATACCGGAATATCGGAAAATATGCGACAAACATGAAAAAGCGGAGAGAGAGATAGACCGGTATAGGGAAGAATGCAAAGACAAAGCGATGGATATGATGAAAGAATATTTTTATTGTCTGTGGGATTGAGTATATTTTTTAGACAGAAAGGGGGTTAATAATGGGAAGAGAAGTTTATGTATTAGGCTTATGGGAATGTTTTGGCGAGAGAACGATTTGTGGTGTATACACAAGCAAGAAAAAACTGTTGGAGGATTATCAGAAAGTCATGGAAGGAGATGTGAGATGCTGGCCCCATACGGACGACCTGCGCGAACCGGCTATTTATAGATTTTATGAAAATGAGTTTATCGGAGAGACGCCGGAATGGAATGACGATAAGTTGTATATTGCTGACCATGAACATGAAATCAGTATACAGGAATTGCAGAAAGAAATGGAAACAGATAAAACAGAGGACGAAAAACATGAGTGAGAGAACGGAAGTTAAGACAGCAAACTTGGATGAAAAACTGACATCCGGATTTATCGAAGCATATATTCCATCTATAGATACAGCGGAGTATCTTCGCTCGATCAATCATCAATTCAGTGAATTGGAAAAAGCGACAATCATAGGAAACCATGAGTGTCTTTCAAAAGAGGAAAAATTAGAGGCTTTACAGAGAATGAAAGAATTGACAAAAGATGAAAGTTTGCAAAATCGGATTGAATGGGCAATGGCGTTGATACGGGAAAATAAATATGTTTTTGATTTGTCGCCTGCATGGGATGCTTTCCATGATTTCTTCCCGATTCCACATAATTTTCGGCACGGGGACATTGTTCATCTGGTAGGAGATGGATACCGCAGCGTGCTTGGCGTGGTTTTGGGATATGATGAAAAAAGTTACAAGTTTTATTGTAATTTATCCGGGGACTACAGCGATATTCAGGTGGCGGTTGACACCCGGTTTTTAATAAAAGGATGTGACGGTAACGGCGCGTTTCTATATGATTATCTGGGAGAGTTTTCCCATGAACATATTAACCCGATTTATATTGAGAGAATCCAATTAGAGCCTGAAAACGAGTGCCGACTCTATTTAGAGTATCTCGCGGCATGCGGTACGCCGCATGAAAGAGAAAAACACAGGTTGGCAGAGCCGGTGATGATAAAGCAGCTGCAAAATGTATGGCGGTATTATCCGAAACTCAGCTTAACGGAATTAGTAATGACTGCGGCAAAGGTTGCAAAATTATGGTTAAGCTCCCCGCAGATGCCTATAAAAAAGCTGATTGCTCTGCCAAAGGCAGAGGATATTGATATAGCTAAGATAAAAGATTTTGAATTGATGGACGGCTTATTTTATATGCTGCCAAAGAGGGTAAAGGAAGATATTTGGAGCAGGGAAGCGGATTGCAGGGAAGCAGAGAAGTGTGGTATACTGTGAATATTATAGTACGGAGGAGGAAGTGGAGATGGGTGCAGAAATAAAAGATGAACTAGAAAAATTGATGAATAAAGAAGATTTTGGTAAATTGTCTGATGGCGAGATAGAAGGAGTTAATGAAGTCAGAAAGTTTATAGAGAAAAAAGAGAATGCAAATTTATCAATATTCTCTATAAGGGATGAAACTTTACGTGTCATATATAAAGAATGTAAATCCATGAAACAAACAGATAATCGAATAAATTTTCAAACAGATTATAAAAGTTTATATGAGTCAAATATAGAACAGAACACCACAAACCTAGAGCTTGTTAAAGTAGCTTTTGGAAAAATGTATGCAGAAAAATTTAAATATGATTATGATGCTGCTTTGATTTCTAATTATATTTTTATGAAAATTTATGAAAAAGAATATAATTTTCAAGTGATAGAAAAAATAAAAGAAGATAATTACACATATATGATTTGTAATGAAGAAATGGTATATCGAGGGGATGTCATGAATTCATGGAGTAGAACTATGAATGAATATATGCGTCTTTTTGGGGATGAGTATATAAAAGATTATAACGGAAAGAAAATACCTGAAAAATATGAATCATGGGAAAGCTATCTTAGGAAACCCGAAAACTATAAAGATGCCATGCCTGAGTATATTAATAATTTTATGAAATGTGTATATACGATAGGAAATTTTATTCCTGTTCCGAGAGAACCAATAAATTTTAATACAAATCGAAGTGGTTTTTCGGGTGATTATTGGGATTTGACACTGTTAGCGATTTATGAATATTATATAGGGCCAAAAGAGTATCCATCAATAGTTTATTTTTTATTAGGCGGAAAAGGGATTGAGCAATGGTTAGGAGAATCTGGAGTTGGTAGAGAAGGTTGGAACAAATTTGTTGAAAATAATTTCATGCAGCCATTTGTAGAGAAATTAGGAGAAAAGAAGTACGGCAAACCTTATGAGTTATGGGATGGACACTTTAACGGAAGTCAGCTGCCTGAAAAAGAATGGCAGTTTGAGCAGTTTTTTGAAAGGGCTAGAAAAAGAATCCTAGAACGTGGTGGACTCATAGCAAAGGCTTTAGTAAGTAAATAGAAAATAAAAAAAATAATCAAAAAAATATCAATAGGCTCAAAAATTTGAGCCTATTATCACTATAATGTAGTTAAAAAAGAAAAGGAGAACTACATTATGAATCAGAATATAACATTATATGAGTACATTTACGGACCGATCAGAAAGAAAGTAGAAGAGTGGATCTGGTACGATGACAACCAGCCGAAAAGCAATTATTTTGTAAACCGCGAGGAACACGACGCCTTCCGAAGCAGGTACGACAGGGATTGCATGCTGACGGGAGGAGAACTGAAAGCAGATACGTTATTCAGTCTTTGGACGCCTCTGAAGCAGACTATTTTACGGTTGAATGATAAAGAGACGATTCAGTCTGTCGGAGATATTTCCCGCAAATATGTTTTCCTGCGGGAATTTATCAAAGACGATAATATCGAAAAACTTCTGCCGGCAAGTGAATCGGTGGTGCATCATTTAAGTCGGTTGTTTGAACTCGGTATGGGCAGAGGGAATGTCTTTATTCTTCCTGATAGGCAGTTAAACTGTGCCAGAGCGCAGAAACCATATTACGATTATGTGCCGGTATTTTTGCTGGAATCTTTTCCGGGCGGCGCGTTCGCGGACTATTGGGACAGCCCGGAGGATTATCTTCAGTGGATTCGCAGAGAGCATCTGGAAATGTTTTTTGACGGTGAGATTGCACCGGAGCATATCAGGGATTTGAGCGGCGCCGGAGATGTACGGATTTCTCTCGCCCCGGAGGGCATCGAAGCAATGGACTATATGCTGAGCAGTTATATTCATGTATTGATGAAACGGGAGAAAATTTTTAAGGAACTGGATATAATAAAAGAATGGATTTAGAAGGCTCAAAAATTTGAGCCAGTCATCTGTATAATGAAAACCAGAAACCCCAAATAACCACCACCAGAGAAGAGGAGATTGCCCATGAGATATTATGGATTTGCGCTTAATACCAATGCGGAAAAAATTACAGAAAACGCGAAGATCAGGCTTAAGGAATATGACTATCAAAGCCCCATTGCCGCAATGAACAATTATATGTACCGGAATATGAAAAACGGCATATGTTATTTCGCTTACCGGGAAGAAGAAAATGCCGCTTTAGCCGCTTTTTCCTATGATGAAAAGAAGGACATGTTACATAATGCTTATGAGTATATTCTTGAAATATTAAATAATATATTCGGTATTAAAAAAGTGAAAGCTGAGCCCTGTGAGGTTACAATGTATCAGTTTTACGAATATTTGTTTGAGGCCAAAAGAAGAGAGTATTTTTGCAGCTGGATGAAAATAGTAGAGGCGGCCAATATACGGATCTGCGATTATTATAAAAATGAACCGCTTTCCTTTCATTATGAGTTAAGAGAAAAAATTATTTCCGAAAATCATAAAAAAGAAAATCCAATGTATGATAAGAGTATGCTCAGTGAACTGTCCAATATAGCGTCTCATAAAAATGTGTCAGATTTTAAGGGAAATATGGTGCATTATATCATTGCAGGCAGGAGTATGGAGGCGGCGGATGATATGGTTGAAATCCTGATGCAGAGGCTAACAGAGGCGAACCGCTTCAGCGGCAGACGCATGGAGATCATTCGGGAAATAGAGCCGGATCTGTATAAGATAGACAATCATCTTGAAGAATTTATAGAAAATAATTATGGCGGTGTGATCGTTATTGATCTGTCCGAGAAATTTGGTTATGATGCTGTAGATTATGGAATGACCTGCAAATATATCGAACGATTGGTGAAAAAGTATAAAAATGACTGCCTTTTCGTGTTCACCTATAATAGTGAAAAGCCGGGTTTTGCCTACCAGTTTTTATCTCTGGTGCAAAAATATATCATCACGGTTCAGATCAGGGAGGGTAAGGGCGATAGAAAAGCGGCAGTAAGTTACCTGAAGGAACTGATAAAAGCCTCGGAATATGCTAAGTATGCCGGGCAGGCCAATGAGTTTATGAAACAGTTTCCCGGCAGGGAATTTACCCAGACAGATGTGCTCATGGCCTTTGAACAGTTTGAGCCGTGGTGTCTTAACCGGAATGTGATGCAGGCTTATGACAGCCTTCCGGATACTTTTATGCTGGACAGGGATGAAGATACGGATTCTTCCTATCATAAACTGGAGCAGATGATCGGCCTTACAAGCGTTAAAGAGCAGATTGATCATATCATTGCGGCGGACATTGTAGAAAAGGAAAGGAAAAAACGCCGGGGCAATGATTACAAGGCTGGGACAATGCACATGATATTCGGCGGAAATCCGGGAACCGCCAAGACAACCGTTGCGAAACTGTTCGCAGGGATTGCCAAAGAAAAAGGAATCTTAAAGAGCGGTGCCTTCATCGAACGCGGCGGAATGGATCTGGACGGGTTAGGATGCGCTGTAACAATAAGGGAGGCATTTATGGCGGCCAAAGGCGGCGTGCTTTTTATTGATGAGGCGTATTCTTTAAAAAGCGATACTGCGGTCACGGTACTGATCCAGGAAATGGAAAACAACAGAGATAACGTCATCGTTATCCTTGCAGGGTATCATGAAAGAATGCAGGAATTTATGGAAATCAATGAGGGGTTAAAAAGCAGGATACCGTACTGGATTGATTTTCCCGACTATAACGTGGACGAGCTGACCGAGATCTTTCAAATGATGATAAAGGAGCGTGGTTTTACCGTTACAGAAGATGCGATAAAAGAAGCCCGTGCTCTATTGGAAAAGGTACGGTTTATGGATAATTTTGGCAATGGAAGATATGTGCGCAATCTGATAGAACGTGCGGCACAGAACCAGTCCGTAAGGCTGCTCGCCGCCAGAGAAAACGCGGAGAAGATACGGAAAAAAGAACTTTTTATGCTCACAGGAGATGACATAAGCGTATTGGAAGAAGGGCTTAAGAGTGAAAGAAAAAGTGGTGACGCCCGAAAAGAACTTGAGGAAATGATTGGTCTTTCTTCTGTGAAAACCGTCATTCATAAAGCGGTTGCCGGTTTTAAGTTAAAACGTATCTGTATGGACAAAGGTATCCGCAAGGAAAATCCTTCCCTGCATATGGTATTTACCGGAAATCCGGGAACTGCCAAGACAACGGTTGCCAGGCTGTTTGCCGAAATGATGAAGGATGAAAAAGTTTTGCCGTCAGGAAACTTTGTAGAAGCAGGGAGGGCGGATCTTGTTGCCGACCATGTTGGCGCTACAGCCCCGCTTGTGCGGAAAAAATTTAAGGAGGCGCAGGGTGGAGTCCTCTTTATTGATGAAGCCTATTCTCTCTGCGACAGCTATGAGAATGGTTTTGGAGACGAGGCCATCAATACCCTTGTTCAGGAGATGGAAAACCACAGGGATGATGTGATCGTTATTTTTGCCGGTTATACGGAGCAAATGAGGAAGTTTCTTGACAGAAATCCGGGTATGGCATCAAGGATTGCCTTCCAGGTAGAATTTGAAGACTATTCTGTCGAAGAACTCTGTGACATTACAAGGCTTATGCTTTCCCAAAAACAGATGACAATTACGGATGCGGCTATGGAGAAACTGAAAAATATCTATGAAAGTGTACGAGGAAACAGCGATTTTGGCAACGGACGTTTTGTGCGGAAAATATTGGAAGAAGCCGAAATGAATCTGGCGGAACGGATAGCCCGGATGGATGAATCAGAACTTACGGCCAGTCTTATTACAACGATCGAGGAACAGGACATACGAAATGCTGATGCGAAGAAACAATATGCAAAGAAACAGCTTGGTTTTTGCGTTGCTTAGAATTTATATCGCATTCAATTTCATAACAACAAAGAGGAGGACTTAGCATGAGATATATTGTCGCTGACATACATGGCTGTTACCAGCAATATCTGGCGCTGCTTGAGAAAATTCAGTTTTCTGATGAGGATGAGCTTTACGTTCTCGGTGATGTGATAGACCGCGGGCCGGAACCGATCAAAGTGATGCAGGATATCATGAAGCGTCCCAATGTGATATTTATTCTGGGAAACCATGATTTTAGCATGTATTCGCTTATGAAAAAACTGTGTGTGGAGATCACGGAAGAAAATTATGATACCTATCTGACCGAAGACCTTCTTTCCGCTTACAATCTGTGGCTTCAGGATGGCGGACAGGTTACGGCGGAGCAGTTTCAGAAACTGAGCAATCCGGACAAACTGGATATGTTGGATTACATAGCAGAAGCATCCCTGTATGAGGTGTTAGAATATAACGGGAAAGAATACAGACTGGTTCATGCCGGACTCGCTGGCTTTTCTCCGGATAAAGATCTGGAGGAATATGAATTATATGAATTACTGGAGGAGCGGGCGGATTATACGAAAAGATATTATCCGGATGAAAATATTTTTCTGGTCACAGGGCATACGCCGACCGTCTATATTGACGACTGGAACAAAGCGGAAGTATACAGAAAAAACGGGCATATTGCCTTAGACTGCGCCTGCGTGGCGGGCGGAAAGCTGGCGGCGTTTTGCATAGAGACGGAAGAAGTTGTTTATGTGGAGGGCAGATGAATGGGCAATGAGACAGAAAATAAAGAAAGCAAACAGGGCGGAAAGAAAAATATCAACAGGGATGCGCGTAACTTAAATGCTGCGGAAAAGACGATCTTTTTGTTAGAGTATCTTAGAAGAAATACAGATAAAGAGCATAAGGTGGAATCCATAGGGGAGATCAGGAGAGCTTTTGAAGGGGAAGAACTGAATATCGGCAATAATAAAACGCTCAATACGCTGATTAAAAGAGTCGCCAATGCTTATAATGCGGATGAGGATGAATGTCTGCTCCCGCAGTCTGAATGGCGGGTTGTGTTTGATGAGTATCTTGAAAAATATGGTGAACAGCCGGAAGAGGAATTTGACGAAAAAGAAGGGGAAGGGCAGGAACCGGAAGAGGAAGACTCTGACACGGATGAGATGCGGATTCACAATTTATACTATGCGCATGAGTTTTCCCATGAAGATATTGATGCGCTGGTAGAAGCGGTACTCTTTTCCCGGACAATAGGTGCCAAGGATGCGGACAGGATGATAAAGATACTGGAGGAGCGGTTTACATCCAGATTTTACAGTAAAAAATCCAGAGGAATCTGCAAGATACATGAGAAAACCTGCTATGACAAAGAACTTTTGCATAAGAATCTGAAACTCATACAGCAGGCGATCGAGGACAATGTGCAGATAGAATATAAGTTTAACGGCTTTTCCCATGATAAAAAGCTGAAACCCATGAAGGATTATATAAGAGTCGTCAGTCCTTATTATATTGTAGCGGACAATGGAAGGTACTATCTGCTGGCGGCGAATGATACTTATAAAAATACAATGACCATCCGCATTGATCTGATGACGGAAGTCAATCTGGCCGAAAGAGAGGAAAAAGCAGATAAAAAAACAGGGAAAAAAGGTATTCCCAGAATTCCGATCGGAGAAGTGGAAGGTATGCCGCAAAGCTGGGATGATAATTTTTCCTACAGACATCTTAAGATGGCCTATGATTCGTCCGAGAAGATCACGCTGCGGGTAAGAAGCGAAAAAACAGCGCAGGGAAAGCATATAGATCCGGATTATACTTTTTTGCATGATAATTTTGGAGATACCTATATGTACCGGGGTGTGGATGAACAGGATCCGGATTATGATATCGTCGAGGTGAGATGCGCGCCTTTCGGGATCGTCAGTCTGGCCATGCAGTATGCCGATAAGATGGAGATATTAGAGCCTGCTCATGTACGGAAGATGGCACAGGAAAAGGCGCAGGTATTGCGTGAAAAATATCTGGAGTCCTGAAAAATCAGATTGTGCGGTTACGTTCAATGGGATATAATAAACGAAGACTCGGTAGTCTGCGTTCCGGGAATTTACGCAGATGCCTCTGTAGAAAAGGAGATTTTGACCGTGATATATATTTCGCTTGGTTTTTATATTTTTGTGGGCATGGCGTTGATTTTTTATTATGTTTTTCCGATGAAAATACGCTGGTGTTTACTGCTTGCCGCTAATATGGCATTTTATCTGCTGTTTTGTAAAACAGGATGCTGGATATTACTTGGAACCATACTGGTAAGTTATGCGGCGGCATTGATGTTGACAAAGTGTCATGGAAACGGAAAGAAACTTCTATTTACAGGGGTGCTCCTATTCGTTATCCTGCCGTGGTTTATCGGCAGGGGCGGTAATTTCATATGGCATGAACTTATGGGGCAGGGAGCCTATAGTCTGATCGTTCCGCTTGGCATCTCGTTTTATACCATGCAGATCATCGCCTACCTTACAGATGTGTACAGAGGGGATATATCTCCACAGAAAAATCTGGCAAAATATGCCCTGTTTATCACCTTTTTCCCACAGATCATCCAAGGGCCGATTCCCAGATACCAACAGTTGGGAGAACAATTATTTTGCGGACATGCTTTCGACGAAGATAAATTTACCAGAGGTTTTTATCAGATCATCTGGGGTTTTTTTCTGAAACTTGTTGTTGCGGATAAGGCGGCTGTGATCGTCAATACCGTTTTTGATAACTATCCGGCTTACAGCGGCGGGTATATATGGCTTGCATCAGTGCTGTACAGTATACAGTTATATACGGATTTTTTAGCCTGCACAACGCTTGCGCGCGGTGTCTCCCTATTGTTCGGCATAGAATTGACGAAAAATTTTGAACGCCCTTATTTTGCCGTTTCCATCAAAGACTTCTGGAGAAGATGGCATATTTCCCTCAGCAGCTGGCTGAGAGATTATATATATATTCCGCTTGGCGGCAACAGGAAAGGAAAGCTGCGTATGTATCTGAATCTGCTGGCGGCTTTTCTGGTCAGCGGGATATGGCACGGAGCAGGTCTTAAGTATATTGTATGGGGCGGCATGCACGGCGCCTACCAGATAGCGGGAGGGCTGCTGAACGGCTTTAAAGAAAAAGCATATGCAGGTTTGAAAATCCGGCCGGATTCCAAAGGAAAGCGGCTGTTGGAACAGGCGGGAACATTCCTGCTCGTAAATTTTGCGTGGATCCTGTTCAGAGCGGATACGCTGCGAACGGGAATCAGCATGATAAAGCATATGTTTTCAGAATTTAATCCATGGATATTTTTTAATGACAGAATCTTTACGCTCGGCCTGGAATGGAAAGAGATGCTGGCGCTCTTTTTGGCGCTCACATTGTTGTATGCGGTAGAAAAGAAACAGGAAAACGGAATTTCGGTTTCGGAGTGCGTGCTGCATCAGCGGCTGGTGGTCAGATGGCTGATCTGTATGGCAGGAATCTGCGCAATCGTGATATTCGGAACATACGGTGTCGGATTTCAGGCGCAGAATTTTATATACGGAGGGTTTTGAGGATGAAGCATAAAAAATATCTATGTAAAATCTTGATTTTCGCGATCCTTACCTGTCTGCTGCTGACAGTCATTGTGCGGATCCTGACGCCTAAATTTTATTATGACACGACCTGGCCTACGACTTCCGGGTATCAGGGATTTTATCAAATGGAGAAAGATTCCGTAGATGTCCTGTTTCTGGGCAGCAGTACTGCGGCGGCCGGATTTGATCCACAGGCCATGTATGACAGTTACGGGATCAAAAGTTATAATCTGGGATGCGAGGGTCAGAGTCTGCTGACTTCCTATTATTGGCTGAAAGAGGCTTTGCGCTTTCAGTCGCCCAAAGTGGTGATACTGGAGACTTATTTTGTATTTGCATACGACAGATTTGAACCGTTGAATGCTCCCGAAGGCAGTAATCGAAAAGCTTTTGATAATATGCGCTGGTCGGGTGTGAAATGGGAGGCAGTGCATGATATTTGCGAACATGATCCGGATCAGACGCTGAGCAGTTATTATTTCCCGAATATGCAATATCATACAAGGTGGACGCAGTTAGAAGAGAATGATTTTATGTATCCGGTGATGAACAGGCATTATGAGTTAAAGGGATTTGCGCCGTTGTCTGCAAAGGGAGGCAGTGACAGCTATGTACCGTTTGGTATATGGGATTCCAGTGAGCGGGCGGATATGGTTCCGCTGATGAAAGAATATATGGATAAAATAGTGGAGTTATGTAATGAGAACGATATCCGGCTGATCCTGACAAAACTGCCATACACGGAATGTAATGTTTCAAAATATAATACCATTTCCGATTATGCGCTGGAACATGATATAGTCTATTGGGATTTTAATGAAGAGTCTCTATATAATGCATGCGGATTCGTAAGTACAGCGGACATGAACGATGCTTGGCACACCAATATCTGGGGCGCTGAAAAAGTGTCTGTCTATATCGCTTCACGCTTACAGGATGAATATGGTATTACAGGCGGGCAGGATGAGCAATGGGATAGCACCGTGGCGTATCATGACAGCGTTTATCAGGACTGTATGCTGAAAAATATAATGGATATTGACGAATATATAGATGCCATTTGTCAGGAACATTATACGATATTGGTTAGCGTGAAAGGCGATGGCACGTATTTTCTGGACGAAAGCGTGAAGCAGCATTTTGCGCAGCTGGCAGCAGGATTCTCTATGGATTATGAAGAAAATGGAAGTTATTTCGCGGCGATCCATGAAGGAAAAGCGGAAGAAGGCGCATCGAAAGAAAGGCTGGTTCATCATGGCAGTACGAGAGGCGGACTGCTGGACTATGAAATAACAAGTGCGGGATATGACAGTTCATACGAAGGACGTGCTTCTATCAAAATAAACGATCAGGAATATGCAAAGAACAAACCGGGTCTGAATATAGTCGTTTATAATAATGAAAGAAAACAGGTTGTTGATTCGATCTGTTATAATGGCGTGTTGGATCGGTGAGAATCGCAGACTGGAAGTTTTAATTGGCGCTGTTCCTTATAATACCGCAAAATATACAATCAACAAAACAAGCGCGACAGCGGTGTCCACTACCGGCTGTGATATTATTACGCCTGTTACGCCAAACAGCCTCACGAAAAGTAACATGACAAGCATAAGCAGGACTTTTCCTGTCACGACATTTGCCATTGATATTTTCCACCGTCCCATTGCCTGAAAAATGGAATTGAGCAGTCCAATAAAACCCACACCAATAATGCACAAAGTCTATTTTTGCAGGAACGATACGGCGACAGGTATTGCATCTTCGATTGGCAAAAACAGTTTTACCAACAATTCAGGGATAAATGCGGTCAACAGCACACAAAAAACTGTATAAACTCCCATAATCAGAAACACGCCATATACAATGGCTTTTGTCCTTTTTAAAGCCTTTGCGCTGAAATTGTAGGACACAAGAGGTCTTACGCCTTGTGAAATGCCGACGCAAATCTGCATAAAGGCGTTTCCTATCTTCTGCACCACACCCCATGAGGCCAATTCTGTCTGTCCCCCATAACTGCCAATCGGAGAGTTTCTGATAAAATCGCAGCCGTTGAGAAGCAGCATACCGAGTCCCGCAGGCACTCCGATCGTAAGCGTCTTTTTCGCGATTCCGTCTTTTGTTGTATATTCCCGAATATTTAAGGTAATCACAAGCTGCTCCCTGTTTCTGTAATATACTGCCAGAAAAAATATCAGGTTTATGTAGTTGGCGATACAAGTCGCTGCGCCTGCGCCCGCAATCCCCATACTCGCAGCTTTTGTTTTTCCCTCTGCAATAAATAACTGTGCCATAACCTGACAAAAGCATAGCGGAAGTCCGCCTATGGCCGATAGCGGTATACAAGGAGAATGCTGAAAATTTTTTCACATATGAGGCTTTTAATATTTTTCAAACAAAATGGTATGCACGCATACTATTTGAATTATGCAAAGAAAGCCCCTGCCGTTTCGGGCAATTAAAAAAAGCCATTCCGGAAATCTCCAATGTTGTTTTGACGTCGGCTTTAAGAAACCTTGAAGAAAAAAACTTAATCAACCGCGTTCAGTTTAATGAAATTCCTCCCCATGTGGAATATTCGTTGACAGAACATGGCGAGGCAATGCTGCCTATTTTGCAGGCTTTGCGGCACATTTGCTATTTTGTCCTGGTTCGTCTGAGGGCGTGGTTTTCGAGGAAAATGGTGTAGTAAACGTTAAAATTATGAATGTGTATGATTGTAAAAATTAAGAAATATGCTATAATTTAAGTACACAAAGGAGTTTATATGAATGATACAAAAGTACAATGGCATCCGGGCTTTGTAGCCGCCATGAATCTGGAACTTTCTCAAAACAGGGCTGATCTGGTATTTGAAAAAGAATACAATCTGAATACGAAACCTTTGGAAATTGATCTGTTGGTGGTTAAGAAAAATGCTTCCGTGCGTATTTCTAACGAAATAGGAAAACTTTTCAGGGGGCATAATATTATGGAGTATAAGTCCCCGGAGGATCATCTTGACATTGATGATTTTTATAAGACAGGAGCGTATGCAAGTCTTTATAAGTCATATGGGAAAACGGTCGATGAGATAAAGGCAGATGATATTACAGTATCTATTATGCGGGAGACAAGACCGGATGGATTGTTCCGATATTTTGAAGAACATGGATATTTGTTGTCAAATCCTTATAAGGGGATTTATTATATAGAGGGGAAGGTCTTATTTCCGACTCAAATTGTTATTACAAAGGAACTGGAGCAGGAAAGCCATATTTGGCTCAAGGCATTATCCGAGAAGTTAGGGAAGGATGATATACGGAATCTGCTGGATGGTGTAAACAGGCTCACGGAAAAAATGGATAAGGAGTTTGCGGATTCTGTTTTAGAGGTAAGCATAGGAGCAAATAAACAGGTTGTTAAAGAATTGATGGGAGATGATAGCGTGTGTCAGGCATTGATGGAAATTATGGAGCCGGTTATACAGGAAAAGGTCAAGAAAGAAGTTAAGAAAGGCGGAATACAAATGGCGATAGACACCCTACGGGAATTTAGACATGGGGACGCAGAAATAAAGGAAGTAATCATGAGAAAATATAATATTTCTGAAGAGGAAGTGGAAAGATATCTTTAAGAGGTTATGATCCCTGTGCCAATCATGGCATGGGGATTATTTTGTTATGTTCCGATTTTTGGAGAGGCTATGACTTCAGAGGCTATGAACCTCCGGCATTTATCTGTCTTTCGGGGAAAAAATCTGTATGTCGGGAATAATGATTTTCCATATGACGACAGACCATGTATAATATAAAAAAGAATTATAGCAATGTCACAGTACCAATCCTTCAAATATAAAACAGTAGCAAAGGAGACATGAATCAATGCTTCAGATAGCAGTCTGCGAGGACGAACAGGCGGACAGGGATAACCTCATAGGCATCCTGAAACTGCTTTTAGACAAAAATAAAGAAGAATACCGGATTAAAAACTTTACTTCCGGAGGGGAACTGTTGCAATCGGATGACAGCTTTCAACTAATTTTCATGGATATTATGATGGAGGGCAGGAATGGAATAGAAACGGGACAGGAGCTTTATAGCCGGAATCATTCCGCAAAGATAATATACACTACCAATTTCGGACAATATTGCATGGATGCGGTGAACACCGTACACGCCTTTGCCTTTCTGGAAAAGCCGGTATCGGAGGAAGCACTGGAGGAACAGCTGCAGGCGTTTTTGCGGCAGTACCGGAAAGAAGAGGTGCGGTTGGAGTTTAAGAATGTATCTTATGAGGAAAACGGCGTCCTGTCGGAAAAGTCCGCCCTGTTGCTTTCCGTTGATGTTATCCTGTACTTTGAATATGTCAAGGCAAAAAAGAAGGTCAAAATTGTGACAGAAAATATGGAGTACGAATACCCGGATGCCATCAGCGGGCTGGAAAAGCGGATGAGGTCTTATGGCTTTGAAACAAGTTGCCGGGGCATCCTTGTAAATCTTAAAAATGTGGCAAAGACAAAGGGATATGATGTCGTATTGAAAAATGGTGTGTCAGTGCCGCTATCACAAAAAAGGGTGGCACAGTTTAAGGAACGGCTCAATGAATATATCCATAGCAGTGGGGAGTAGAGGTATGGAAAAC
>JAMPIB010000028.1 GCA_023663085.1 Ruminococcus sp.
TAATACATTTGTTCATGTGGATAGCAGATCAACCCGTTATTGGGCGCGAAATGATGACGGAAATATAACACCGAAACAATTTTTTTAATATTATATTCGTGTTGCATAAATGTTCATTTTACCATTTTTTTATTGATTTTCAGAAATATTAATTTGCGTGTACAAACAACAGAAAGCTGAAATCTATAAGGCATTGCGGATTTACCTGTAGAAATTAAAAAATGGAGCATACGGGATTCGAACCCGTGACCTCAACAATGCGAATGTTGCGCGCTCCCAACTGCGCTAATGCCCCATGCAAATAAGTATAGCATAAATTATGAAAAAAGCAATAAAAATTTGTTTCATAGAACGTCATTCTTTTTACAACATATGATATAGCAAGCAATAAAAGAAAGCGTTTTATATAATGTGCAACAATGATTGTAATAACAAATGCGATGATATGTCAAAAGGGTGGGAGGATACGATAGCTTTTCCGCCGCAGCATCAGAACAGACAGCCGGGGTTTGAATATGTCATGGACCCTGTGCCCACTTCCGAATGCGGGAAAAAATTCCCCAGACTGGAAAATAAAGTCGCCCTGATCACCGGCGGTGACAGTGGGATTGGAAGAGCCATTGCCTATGACTTTGTAAGAGAAGGAGCCAGCGTTGTGATCGTTTATTACGACGAGGAAAAAGATGCGGAAGAAACGGCCCGGAGAATAGAGGAACTTGGCGGCAGATGCCAGCTTCTATGTGGGGATCTGAAAGAAGCGGATTTTGCAAAGCATTGTGTGGAAAAGACCATAGAATGTTTTGGAAAACTGGATATCCTGGTGAACAATCACGCGGTACAGTTCATCCAACGCAGTATTCTGGATATTTCTCATGAGCAGCTGGAATTTACATTCAGAAATAATGTCTTTTCCTTTTTCTATCTGATTCAATACGCCCTGCCTTACATGAAAAAGGGCGGGAGTATCATCAATACGACTTCCGTGACTGCTTATCAGGGTAATAAAGATTTAATTGATTATAGTGCTACGAAGGGCGCCATAGTGGCCTTGACAAGATCGCTTTCCTTATCGCTTATCGAAAAGGGAATCCGGGTAAACGGCGTTGCACCCGGTCCGATATGGACGCCGTTAATTCCGGCATCTTATTCAGCCAGAGAAGTCATGACGTTCGGCAAAAAGACGTCGCATGTACCAATGGACAGGGCAGGACAGCCGTGTGAGGTTTCTCCCTGTTATGTATTTCTGGCTTCGGATGATTCGAGTTATATGACAGGACAGGTGCTGCATCCGAATGGAGGGACGATCGTTGGGTCGTAGGAAAGCATATAAAAAATGCCTATTCATCAGCTTTCTGATAAATAAGCATCCTTTCGGGTTGGGCTGTTCGTTTAAAAATAAACAGTCAGCAGCTCGTAGGGGAATCGAACCCCTGTTTCCGCCGTGAGAGGGCGGCGTCTTAACCGCTTGACCAACGAGCCATTTTCTTAACACTTGCTTATTCTATTATAGATTACACCAAAATGCAAGTCTTTTTTTAGAAATTTACAAAAAAATGTCCCGGTTTCAAGATTTTGTCTTGCATCCTCTGCCATTTAATGTTACACTGTAATAGTCATAACAATATTTACGATAAGAGTGGACTTGCGAGTCCACTCTTTTCTATGATAGGAATGCTGCAAAAGTATACACGACATGAAAAGGAGGACCCCATGTCAAGAAGAGAAACTTACGAGTCTAAAACCGAAGAACTGTTGGCCCCGATCGCTGAGCGTTTCGGTGTGCAGATTTATGATGTGGAATATGTGAAAGAAGGCAGCGACTGGTATCTGCGGGCATATATTGACAAACTCGAAGGCGTGACGATCAACGATTGCGAGAATGTAAGCCGCGCCCTTTCGGATGAACTGGACAAGGAAGATTTCATAGAAGATGCCTATATTCTGGAAGTGAGCAGTCCGGGACTGGGAAGGACTTTAAAAAAGGACAGACATCTGGCGAGAAGTTTAGGCGAAGAAGTGGAAATAAAAATGTATAAACCGATAGATGGTCAGAAGGAATTTAACGGTATTTTAACGGCTTATGACGAGAAAACGATAACCGTCATGGTTGGAAATGATGAAAGGAATTTTGACAGGAAAGAGATTGCGCTCATCAGGCTGGCGCTTAATTTTTAGAGGAAAATAAAGGAGGATACTGGAAAATGAATAAGGAATTGATGGAAGCATTGGATATGCTGGAAAAGGAGAAGGAGATCAGCAAAGAGACGTTGTTCGATGCGATAGAAAATTCTTTGCTCACGGCCTGCAAGAATCATTTTGGCAAGGCGGACAATATCAAAGTAGAAATTGACAGAGATACTTGCAATTTTTTGTGCTATGCAGAGAAAGAGGTCGTAGAAGAGGTAGAAGACGATTGTTTACAGATTTCGTTAGAAGACGCGAAAGAACTTTCCCAGAAAGCAAAACTTGGAGATATCTTACATGTGGAGATTAAATCCAAAGAGTTCGGCCGTATCGCGACGCAGAATGCCAAAAACGTTATTTTGCAGAAGATCCGCGAGGAGGAGCGAAGCGTTATTTACAATCAGTATTATGAGAAGGAAAAAGATGTCGTTACCGGTATCGTACAGCGTTATATGGGCAGAAATATCTCCATTAACTTAGGAAAGACCGACGCGGTTTTGAATGAGAGCGAGCAGGTGCGCGGAGAGAATTTCAAACCGACGGAAAGGATCAAGGTATATATTCTGGAAGTTAAGAATACACCTAAAGGACCCAGGATCTTAGTCAGCCGTACCCATCCGGAACTTGTCAAGAGATTGTTTGAGACGGAAGTGACAGAGATCAAGGACGGCACGGTAGAGATCATGAGCATCGCCAGAGAAGCGGGCAGCAGGACGAAAATTGCGGTGCGTTCCAACAACCCGAATGTGGATGCTGTCGGTGCCTGCGTCGGAATTAACGGCGTCAGAGTTAATTCTATCGTAGAGGAACTGCGTGGTGAGAAGATTGATATTGTGAACTGGGACGACAATCCAGGTAATCTGATCCAGAATGCGTTATCGCCGGCCAAGATCGTAGCCGTTTTTGCCGATCCGGATGAAAAAACAGCCAAGGTTGTCGTACCGGATTATCAGCTTTCCCTGGCAATCGGTAAAGAGGGTCAGAACGCCAGACTTGCGGCCAGACTGACCGGTTATAAGATCGACATCAAGAGCGAGACGCAGGCTAAAGATGCGCCCGGTTTCCGCTATGAAGATTATGAGTATGACGAAGATGATTATGATGAAGAAGATTATGATGAGATAGACTATGACGAGGAAGGCTATGAAGCGGAAGAATATGACGGAGAATATGAGCCTGAGACGGAGCAGCCGGAAGAAGATGTAGAAGAAGATGTGGAAGAAGGTTACGAAGAACAGTAACAGGAAGGGAAAAGATTTCTATGGCGAAAAAGATCCCCATGAGGCAATGTGTGGGTTGTAAGGAAATGAAAAATAAGCGGGAAATGATGCGGGTATTAAAGACTGCGGAAGGTTCCATTGAATTAGATACAACCGGCAGGAAAAACGGCAGAGGGGCATATCTTTGCATGGAAAAGGAATGTCTGGTCAAAGCGAGGAAAAATAAAGGACTGGAGCGTTCTTTTAAGATGAGTATTCCGGATGAATTATATGAAAAACTGGAAAAGGAGTTCGAGGAGGATGTGCATGGATAACAGAATGGAAGATCAGAAAGTATTATCTATGCTTGGCCTTGCGACCCGTTCCAGGAATGTTGTCAGTGGAGGATTTGCAACGGAAAGTGCGGTAAAGTCAGGAAAGGCATATCTGGTCATTGTATCAGAAGATGCTTCTGATAACACGAAAAAAAAGTTTAAGAATATGTGTGAGTTTTATGAAGTGCCTTTTTATGTATTTGCAAAAAAGGAACCGCTCGGACACTCTATGGGAAAAGAAGACAGAACATCCCTGGCGGTCACGGATGCCGGATTTGCAGATTCGATACGAAAACATTTAGAAGATTTGAAATGAGACGGAGGTAGTGAGCATGGCGAAAATGAAAGTGCATGAGCTTGCAAAAGAGTTAGAGACGCAGAGTAAAGAAATCCTCGCTTTTTTGCAGGATAAAGGATATGAAGTAAAAGCGGCGCAGAGTTCTATAGAGGATGAGATCATTGCGTTAGTGCGTGCCCGCTTCGGAAATGGCAAAACGGCAACGGCGGAGGAAAAAGCCGGCGCCGAGGCGCCGAAAGCAGAAAGTGCCGGCAGTACAGAAAAAGCTGCAAAAACGGAAAAGAGCGCCGGAGCAGAAAAAGCCGCCAAAGCAGAAAGCAGCGCCGGAGCAGAAAAAGCTGCCAAAGCAGAAAATAGTGCGGCAGAGGAAACATCCGTAAAATCTGAAAAAGCGGCCGCAGATGAGAAACCTGCCAGAGTGGAAAAAGCGGCGCCGGGTACAGTCGAAGGTACACAGAATGCGGAAAGACCGAAGAAAAAGAAAAAGATTATTTTTGTAAGTAATCCACATAACTCCAAGATGCCCGGCAACAGACCGGCACAGTCCGGTAATGACAGAAGACCGGCAGGCGGCGGTAATCGCTCCGCGCAGCAGGCGCCGCACCAGATCGTGCGCCCGACCCAGAAACCGATCCCGGTAACGGCCGAGCCTTATGATGTACGGCAGAAACAGCAGCAGGAACGCCGCATGGAGCGTAAACAGCAGGAGAAGTTAGAAAGACTGGAAAAACAGGAAAACAGGGAAGGTGCAAATGTCCAGAATAAAGCGGGAAATCAGGAAAGACAACATAATAATAATGAAAATAGAAGACCTGACGCACAGAGGCGGCCGAATTTTAACAATAATCAGGGAAGTAATCGCGGCCAGACGTCTTCTGGCGGCAATACCCGGAATTTTAACAATAATGAGCGTCCTCAGAGAGGAAACGGCGGGCCGGACAATCGTTTCAGGAAAGGTGGAAACAACAAGGACTTTATGCCTGAGAGTCCCATCAAGGACACTGAGAAGCACAGAGATGAAGAGAAACGCAGAATCAGTCAGGAGAAAGATAAACGCTCTAAGAAAGATTTGATTTACGAAGAGGACGAAGCAGGCGGAAAGAACCGCAACAGGGCAGGCCGTTTCATCAAACCAGAGAAGAAAGTGGAGGCGGTCGTTGAAGAACAGATCAAGGTCATTACGATCCCCGATTCCCTGACTATCAAGGAACTGGCGGATAAGATGAAGATACAGCCCTCGGCTATTATCAAGAAACTTTTCCTGCAGGGGCAGATTGTGACCGTAAATTCCGAAATCTCCTTTGAAGATGCGGAAAATATTGCCATCGAATATGAGATTATCTGTGAAAAAGAAGTTAAAGTAGACGTTATCGAAGAATTATTAAAAGAAGAAGAGGAAGATGAGAGCAAGATGACGTCCAGACCGCCGGTCATCTGTGTTATGGGGCATGTCGATCATGGTAAGACTTCCCTTCTGGATGCCATCCGGAAAACAAATGTGACGGATAAAGAGGCCGGCGGTATCACGCAGGCGATCGGTGCTTATACAGTAAATATCAAGAACCAGAAAATTACTTTCCTGGATACGCCGGGACATGAAGCGTTTACGGCTATGCGTATGCGCGGCGCTAACGCGACGGATATCGCGGTACTGGTAATCGCGGCGGACGATGGCGTGATGCCGCAGACCGTAGAGGCCATCAACCATGCCAAGGCGGCAGGCATTGAGATTATTGTGGCCGTGAATAAGATTGATAAACCGAATGCCAACATCGACAGGGTAAAACAGGAGATGACAGAATATGAACTGATCCCGGTAGACTGGGGCGGTTCTACGGAGTTTGTGCCTGTTTCGGCTAAATCGGGTGAAGGTATCGAGACACTTTTGGAGACTATTTTATTAACGGCGGAAATCCTGGAGTTAAAAGCCAATCCCGACAGACGCGCAAGAGGTCTTGTCATTGAGGCGGAACTGGATAAAGGACGCGGGCCGGTAGCGACCGTGCTGGTACAGAAAGGAACGCTGCACATCGGAGACTTTATTTCCGCGGGCGCATGTCACGGTAAAGTCAGGGCGATGATCGACGATAAAGGAAGACGTGTCAAAGAAGCGGCTCCTTCCATGCCGGTGGAGATTCTCGGCCTTTCCGACGTGCCGAGTGCCGGAGAAGTATTTATTGTACATGAAAATGATAAATCGGCTAAATCTTACGCAGATACTTACATGGCGCAGCATAAAGAAGAGATGCTTGCAGATACTAAATCCAGAATGTCGCTTGACGATCTGTTCAGCCAGATCAAAGAGGGCAATCTGAAAGAACTGAATCTGATCGTCAAAGCGGATGTACAGGGCAGCGTAGAGGCCGTAAAACAGAGCCTGATGAAACTTTCCAACGAGGAAATTGTTGTAAAATGTATCCACGGCGGCGTCGGTGCCATCACGGAATCAGATGTAACGCTGGCATCCGCATCGGCAGCCATCATTATCGGTTTCAATGTCAGACCGGATGCTACGGCCAAAGCGGTTGCGGAGCGCGAAGGCGTCGATGTCAGACTGTACAAAGTTATCTATCAGGCGATCGAAGATATTGAGGCGGCCATGAAGGGTATGCTCGATCCTGTATTTGAAGAGAAGATCATCGGCCATGCCGAAGTACGCCAGATATTCAAGGCGTCGGCAATCGGTAATATCGCCGGTTCCTACGTGCTTGACGGTGAGTTCCAGAGAGGCTGTAAGATCCGTATTACCAGAGAGGGCGAGCAGATCTACGAAGGAAGTCTGGCTTCCTTAAAGAGATTTAAAGATGATGTGAAAGAAGTAAAAGCAGGCTTTGAGTGCGGTCTTGTCTTTGAAGGATTCGACAAGATGCAGGAGCTTGATATCGTGGAGGCATATATTATGGTAGAGGTACCCAGGACTTAAAGAAATACTAAGATACCAGAAAACGGTATCTAAGTATTTCTATGTTAAGTCCGAAAGAATCGCTGTGCGATTCTTCCAGGGTTTGGAAGAAATATGAGAGATTTGTTAAGAGGGTTTTAATCATGCGGAAAAACAGTATTAAGAATACGCGTATCAACGGCGAGGTGCAGAGGGCGCTGGCGGAGATCATACGGGGGGAATTAAAAGATCCCCGCATCGGCGAAGTGACATCTGTGGTGGCGGTGGAAGTCGCGCCGGATCTGAAGACCTGCAAAGTCTGGATCAGTGTGCTTGGCGACGAGCAGGTGCAGGCGGATACGCTTGCAGGGTTAAACAGCGCGGAAGGTTATATCAAAAACCAGCTTGCCCGTAAGGTCAATCTGCGCAATACACCGCAGGTACGGTTCATCATGGATCAGTCGATCGCTTACGGCGTCAATATGTCCAGACTGATCGACGACGTACAGAAAACGAAAGGGGAATCGTTTGAGCAATGAAAATCTCAGATGAAGTAAAAGATGCGAAAACCATAGCGATCAGCGGCCATGTCAGACCGGATGGGGATTGTATCGGTTCCGTTATGGGATTATATCTTTATCTTACAAAAGTATTGCCGGATACGCAGATTGACATTTATCTGGAAAAACCGGCGGATATTTTTAATTGCATACGTAATATAGATAAAATAAAATCGGATTGCAAAATAAATATCCGCTACGACGCTTTTTTTGCAATGGACTGTAATGCCGAACGGCTCGGTTTTGCAGAGACAATTTATGAAAAGGCCGGCAAAAGGATAAACATCGACCATCATATCAGCAATCTGGGATGCGGCGATATCAATATCCTTGATCCGGAAAGCAGTTCGACCTGTGAACTTTTATATGGACTGTTAGATGAGGAGCAGGTAGATGAGGAGATCGCCAAGGCGCTTTATATCGGCATCATCCATGATACGGGTGTTTTTAAATACTCCAATACTTCGCCGAAAACCTTATGTCTGGCGGCGAAACTGATCGCTTTCGGCTTTGATTTTCCAAAATTGATCGACGAGACTTTTTATGAAAAAACCTATGTGCAGAGCCAGATCATGGGTCGTGCGATCTTAGAGAGCGTGCGCTTTTTAGACGGCAGGTGTATCGTCAGCATGGTAAGCCGAAAGACGATGGACTTTTATCAGGCCGGGCCGAAGGATTTAGACGGTATCGTTAATCAGCTGCGGATCGTGAAAGGCGTGGAATGCGCCATTTTTATGTACGAAATCGCGCCTATGGAGTACAAGGTGAGTATGCGCTCTAACGGTAATGTGGATGTGGCGGCTATCGCCGTGCTTTTTGGCGGCGGCGGGCATGTGAGGGCGGCCGGGTGTACGATGAAGTGCACGTATCATGATGCTATCAACAATCTGTCCGTACATATCGAGGAACAGTTAAAGGCGCATGGCAGGATGAAAAAACATTAAAAGTGTATATTAAGCCAAAAAAAAGTTAAATGCACATGCCGGAGTAAAAACGGTTAAATGTACATATTCAAGCGGAGAACAGATCATGTATCACGGGATCATCAATATTTATAAAGAAGCCGGCTATACTTCCCATGACGTAGTAGCGAAGCTGCGGGGAATCTTACGGCAGAAAAAAATAGGTCATACAGGAACGCTCGACCCGGATGCGGCAGGGGTGCTTCCTGTATGTCTTGGCGTTGGGACGAAACTCTGCGATATGCTGACGGACGAAACGAAAGAATACGAGGCCGAACTTTGTCTGGGGATAACGACGGATACGCAGGATCTGTCGGGAACTGTTTTGAAGGAGGAAAAAGTGACGGCCGCGGAAGAAGAAGTCTGGAAGGCCGTATACAGTTTTCTGGGTGATTATGAGCAGATACCGCCCATGTACTCGGCGCTCAAGGTAAATGGGAAGAAACTTTACGAACTGGCCAGAGCGGGCAAAGAAGTAGAGCGCAAAGCCAGATCGGTTAAGATATATGAACTGGAAATTTTACAGACTGACCTGCCTGTGGTGCGGATGCGGGTAGTCTGTTCCAAAGGCACTTATATCCGTACCTTATGCGACGATATCGGGCGGAAACTGGGATGCGGCGGTGCGATGCAGTCGCTGTTGCGGACCAGAGTCGGCAGTTTTGCCATAAAAGAAGCGCTGACGCTGGCCGAGGTCGAAAAATACAGGTTAGAGGGCAGTCTGGACGCGTATATCATCCCGGTCGATCAGATGTTTTTACAGTTAAAAGAAGCGCGTATTAAAGACGAATATCTGAAAATGCTGGCCAACGGCAACTGTCTGTTTCCGAAAATGCTGGATATGACAGGATCTTTCGATGAGGAACAGCAGCTTCGTATTTATGATAAAGAGGGCGTTTTTTATGGTATCTACCGCTATGAAAAAGAAGCGGAGACATTGTATCCGATGAAGATGTTCTTAGCCGGAGAAAATGGGGAAAAGTGACGCATGCTTTTAACCGGGGAAGAAGGTGGAGAATAACCCATGCAGATCATACAGGAGACAACAGAATTCAGACTGCCGGGAAAGAGTGCGGTGGCAATGGGCAAATTCGATGGCATTCATTTAGGACATCAAAAGCTGTTAGAGAGGATTACGGAGCAGAAAAAAAGGGGACTGCTGGCGGCGGTTTTTACATTTTCGCCATCACCGGAGGCTTTTTTTACCGGTAAAGAAGTAAAGAGTCTGATGAGTGTTGATGAAAAGAGAGCGGCCTTTGAAAAGGCGGGCGTCGATGTTTTAATAGAATTTCCCATGAATAAAAAGACGGCGGCCACGGAGCCGCAGCGCTTCGTGGAGGAATATCTGACCGGTAAGATGCAGGCGGCTTTTATCGCGGCGGGAACGGACGTGTCATTTGGCCGGGAAGGCGCGGGGGACGCCGGACTGTTACAACGTATGGCGAAGGATTTTGGTTATCATGTGGAGATCATTGACAAAGTGCGGATAGACAAAGAAGATGTCAGTTCCACACTCGTGCGGGAGGCGCTTGTAAGCGGCGATATGCCAAAGGTAAATATACTGCTTGGCGCGCCATACCGGATAGAGGGTGTTGTTTCCCATGGCAGGGCGTTTGGCAGGACACTGGGGATGCCGACGGTAAATCTTCCGCCTTCTGGAGAAAAATTACTGCCGCCCAACGGCGTTTATTATTCCTGCGCATGGTTAGAGGATAAAAGATATCCGGCAATATCCAATATCGGGTATAAACCGACGGTAAGTAATGAGCAGGCGCTGGGCGTGGAGACTTATCTGTATGATTTTGCACAGGATATCTATGGAAGCAAGATTGCGGTGGAACTGCTTGACTTTAAGCGCCCGGAGATGAAGTTTGAGAGCGTAGAGGCTTTGAAGGCGCAGATGCAGAGGGATATTGAAGAGGGAGCTGTTTTTCATCAATGGCGCTTTCCTGAAAAGAAAAATTAAGGCTTGTCAGAGGGTATAATTTATCTTAGAATAATAGTGTATGTGATTAGAGCAGAAGTACAAAGGAAGGACAAACATGAATCTGGAAATTATTCTTTCTATGGCGGGTGGTTTAGGACTCTTTCTTTTTGGTATGCGGGTCATGAGCGAGAGCATTGAAAAAGTGGCCGGCGCTAAATTGAGACAAATATTAGAGCAGTTGACGACCAACCGTTTTACGGGGATTTTGGTAGGTGTTATTTTTACGGCGATCATTCAGTCATCATCTGCCTGTACGGTCATGGTCGTCAGCTTTGTCAATTCGGGTCTGATGAATCTGTATCAGGCGGCGGGCGTCATTTTCGGCGCTAATATCGGTACGACAGTAACTTCTCTGTTGGTTTCCTTTAAATTGGAAAGAATTGCACCTGTTATTTTACTGACAGGTGTTATCATCGTAATGTTCTGCAAGAAACAGAAACTGACAAAATTCGGAGAGATCATTGTCGGTTTTGGTATTTTGTTCATGGGACTGAGCGCGATGTCGGGGGCGATGTCGGGCATGAAAGATTCTGAGGCGATCCTTAATCTGTTTGCTTCTTTGAAAAATCCGATCTTCGGCGTACTGTTGGGAACGCTTTTGACTGCGATCATACAGAGTTCCTCCGTAACGGTCAGTATCATGGTTTTAATGGCCAATCAGGGACTGTTGGGACTGGACATGTGTATGTTCATCATATTAGGCTGTAATATCGGCGCCTGCACGTCTGCACTCTTAGCCTCTTTGAATGGTAAAAAAGATGCCAAGAGAGCGGCGTCCATTCATCTGATCTTCAATGTGGTCGGGACGCTGATCGTCTTTATTCTGTTCTTACTCGGCGTTGACCGGGTGGTGGCGGTACTGACCGGGATCGCGCATAATGACGCAGGCCGTATCGTTGCCTACGCGCATATCGCTATCAAGCTGTTCCAGGTGGTCATCATGTCGCCGTTTATCGGCGCTATCGTCAAACTGACTTACATACTCGTACCCGGTGATGATAAGAAAATCGGTTACCGCGACAGTCATCAGTTGAAATATATCGGTGAAAAAGTGGTCTTTAATCCGGCGACCGCTATGGTGGAGGTTATCAAGGAATTAGACCGTGTGGCTTCACTGGCCAGCGAGAATCTGAACCGGGCGATGAATGCGCTCATCACGCTGGATGAATCGGAGATCGCGGAAGTATATGAGGTGGAGGATAATATAGATTTCCTCAGCCATGCCATTACGGATTATCTGGTCAAGATCAACCAGACGACTCTGCCGATCGAAGACTTGAAAAGCCTCGGTTCCCTTTTCCATGTCGCCAATGATATCGAAAGGATCGGCGACCATGCGGAGAATATAGCGGACGCTGCCAAACGCAGACTGGAATCCGGCGTTTCTTTCAGTAAGGAGGCACAGGCGGAACTGGGCATGATGTTGGATATGGTCAACACACTCCTGCGTTTTTCGCTGGAAATGTTCGTGAAAAGTTCGGAAGAGCACGAAGAGGATATCAACCATCTGGAAGAGGCCATCGACGAGAAGGAGAAAGAACTGCAAAGAAAGCATCTGGACAGGCTGACGAACAACGAGTGCAGCCCGGAGGCAGGCGTTTTGTTTTCGGATATTATCTCCGGTCTGGAAAGAGTGGCGGATCATGCGACGAATATCGCCTTTGCCACGGTGACGATGGATGCGTAGGGGCGGGGGTGTCTGAAATGCCTCGGAACCTTGATTTTTTCATACTTTTGCATTGACTTTTTTCTTCATACTTGATATAATAACAACACATTTGTAACATTTGTAATAATTCTGTAACAAATATGACACAAAATGTTGTGGAAGAAGGAGTCCCGATATCAAGATGAAGCGTAAAGAGTTATGTTATCTTTTCATAGGCATAATGTTATGTCGTCCGATATTTGCTTTCGCGGCAGGGGATCAGACACCGATCGCGCTGCAGCAGGAAACGCAGGCGGGCGAACTGAATAAGAGTACCCTCAAAGAAGAGTATAATGCTGCAGATTCACCGCTTGGCAGTCTGACTGCGGGGGCGGAGCTGGTCGGTTCGGGTATGGATATGAGCGGTACGGGTATGACGCAGAACGCATCCGGGAGCAGTCAGGCAGAGAGCAGCGGGAACGATTCTACAGGTGCTGATACGAGTGTAAGTAGCAACGGTGCTGTGGATCAGGAAAGTATATCAGGTACCTCTGTAGATAAAACAGACGATACCGCAGGAAAAGAGAATAGTAATAATATAGAAGATACGGCAGGAGATAAAATAGAAGATAACGAAGCGGAAACAGAAGACGATTCCAGCATCCGGGATATCCTCGGAGAGCCGGTAGGGGCATCCGCTATCGTAGAAGCCAGAAAAACGCTGGAAGAATATGCACAGGCTTATGAGGATGCGAAGAATGCAAACTGGGGTTATACGAACCTTGGTATCGCCAATGTGGATAATAATCTGAATATCAGGGCCATACCGGCGGAAGATGGTAAGCTGGTAGGCAAGCTGCCTAAAAATGCGGCATGTGAAGTAATAGAATCCGATGGTATGTGGGCGCATATCAAGTCGGGTAAAGTAGAAGGATATGTAAGCTGTGATTATCTTTTAACAGGATTAGAGGCGAAACGAAAAGCGGAAGAACTGGTTTCTGCGATCGCCACAGTAACGACAGATGCCTTGAAAGTCCGTGCAGAGGCCAATACGGATTCCGAAGTCATTACCATGGTGCCTAACGGCGAGAAACTGGAAGTGGCGGCGGCTGAAGGCGACTGGATCAGAGTGTATCTGGATGATGAAGAAGTATTCGTATCGGCGGATTATGTCCGTGTAGATGCGCAGCTTGAAACAGCGATCACCATGACGGAATTATTATACGGACAGGGCGTATCGGATGTGCGCGTCGATCTGTGTCAGTATGCGAAGGAATATCTGGGTAATCCGTATGTATGGGGCGGTACGAGTCTGACAAATGGTGCAGACTGTTCGGGATATGTTTTGAGTGTTTTCAAAAAATATAACGTTTCTCTGCCGCATTCCTCCAGAGCGCAGGCCAACTGTGGTACGACGATCAAGCTTTCCGAAGCGAAACCTGGCGATCTGGTATTTTACGGCAACGGTCAGACGATCAATCATGTGGCCATTTATATCGGCGGCGGTCAGGTCATCCATGCCAGCAATCCGAGAACCGGCATCAGGATATCTAATGTCTCTTACAGGACGCCGATCAAGGTAGTGAGGATTTTGCAGGATTAAGCGAAATACTGCTTGCCAAGCGGAAACTTATGTGGTAAACTATTCAAGTGTGAATTTCAGCCGATACTCAGGATTGGGAAGACTCCGACCCGTGCTTGGTATCCGGCGGTAGAAGCAGAAAGGAGAAAATTATGATTTCCAAAGAAAAAAAAGCGGCAATTATGAAAGAATATGCAAGATCGGAAGGGGATACCGGTTCGCCGGAAGTACAGGTAGCCGTCCTGACAGCAAGGATCCAGGAATTAACAGAGCACCTGAAAGCTAACCCGAAAGATCACCATTCCAGAAGAGGTCTTCTGAAAATGGTAGGTCAGAGAAGAGGTTTATTGACATATTTAAAAGATAAGGATATCGAAAGATATCGTATACTGATCGAGAGATTAGGACTCAGAAAGTAAGGAAAAAGGCGGGTACAGGGCTGGTCTATGTCAGCCTTGCCGCCTTTTTATAATGTAAGGACGGCACTTTGGGGTGCTGCAATATTTTTCATTTTGTGATATCGGGTGGAAGAATCTTCCGAGACCACAGACATACGCATAACCGCCTATGCAGATAAAAGTTATGTGTCTGTCTGTAGTTTCGGCATCTTCTGCCTGAGAAATATATATTAATTTTAAAGGAGAGATGACTATGTACAAGAGTTACACACTTGAACTGGCCGGCCGGACGCTGCGCGTCGATATCGGCAGGGTCGGTAAACAGGCAAACGGATGCGCTTTTATGCAGTATGGTGAAACGACAGTATTATCGACTGCAACAGCCTCCGAGAAACCGAGAGAGGGGATTGATTTCTTCCCCTGCAGCGTTGAATATGAGGAAAAGTTATATGCCGTAGGTAAAATACCGGGCGGTTTTAACAAACGTGAGGGCAAGGCAAGCGAAAATGCGGTTTTGACAAGCCGCGTGATCGACAGACCGATGAGACCTCTTTTCCCGAAGGATTATAGAAACGACGTAACGTTGAATAATATGGTCATGAGCGTTGATCCGGCATGCCGCCCGGAACTTGTGGCAATGCTTGGTACGGCGATCGCAACATCCATTTCCGATATTCCTTTTGACGGGCCCTGTGCAATGACGCAGATGGGCATGGTCGATGGCGAATTTATCGTCAATCCGTCTCAGGAACAGTGGGACAAGGGCGATCTGAAAATGACGGTTGCTTCTACGGCTGAGAAGGTTATCATGATCGAAGCCGGCGCCAACGAGATCCCGGAGGCAAGAATGATCGAGGCCATTTATAAGGCGCATGAGATCAACCAGACGATTATCGCATTTATCAACCAGATCGTAGCCGAAGTCGGCAAACCGAAACATACTTATGAGAGCTGCGCAATTCCGGAAGAGATGTTTGAAGAGATAGAAAGAATCGTCACACCGGAAGAAATGGAAACCGCAGTATTTACGGATGAAAAACAGGTTCGTGAAGAAAATATCAGAAATATCACGGCAAAACTGGAAGAAGCTTTTGCAGAGAACGAGGAGTATCTGGCAGTGCTTGGCGAGGCGGTATACCAGTATCAGAAAAAGACCGTGCGTAAGATGATCTTAAAAGACCACAAGCGTCCGGATGGCCGTGAACTGACACAGATCCGTCCGCTGGCGGCGGAGGTCGATATCATTCCCAGAGTACACGGTTCAGCGATGTTTACCCGTGGACAGACACAGATCTGCAACGTATGTACATTGGCACCGTTATCCGAAGTCCAGAGAGTAGACGGACTCGATGAGAACATAACGGCGAAAAGATATATGCACCATTATAATTTCCCCTCCTATTCCGTAGGCGAGACGAAAGTAAGCCGCGGCCCGGGACGCCGGGAGATTGGGCATGGCGCTTTAGCAGAGCGTGCGCTGATACCGGTACTTCCTTCCGAAGAAGAATTTCCGTATGCTATCCGTACCGTATCCGAGACTTTCGAGTCCAACGGTTCGACTTCCATGGCTTCTACCTGTGCATCCTGTATGTCTTTAATGGCGGCAGGCGTACCGATCAAGAAGATGGTGGCAGGTATCTCCTGCGGTCTGGTGACAGGCGATACGGATGATGATTTCGTATTATTGACAGATATCCAGGGACTCGAAGATTTCTTCGGCGACATGGACTTCAAAGTAACCGGAACACACGACGGTATCACGGCTATCCAGATGGATATCAAGATCCACGGTCTGACAAGGCCGATCGTAGAGGGCGCTATCGCCAGATGCCGTGAGGCCAGAGAATATATCATGCAGAACTGTATGGTTCCGGCTATCGCCGCTCCGAGAAAAGAAGTCGGCCCGTATGCGCCGAAGATCATCTCTATCCAGATCGATCCGGAGAAGATCGGCGATGTAGTTGGACAGCGCGGCAAGACCATCAATGAGATCATTGCCCGTACAGGCGTTAAGATTGATATTACCGATGACGGTCAGGTATCCGTATGCGGTACGGATAAAGAAATGATGGACAAGGCTGTGGAAATGGTCAAGATCATTACCACCGACTTTGAGGAAGGCCAGATTTTCAAGGGTACTGTTGTCAGCATCAAAGAGTTCGGCGCATTTATCGAATTTGCACCCGGTAAAGAGGGTATGGTCCATATCTCCAAGATCGCCAAAGAGCGTATCAACCATGTGGAAGACGTACTGACGCTTGGCGATAAGGTGACGGTTGTCTGCCTTGGTAAAGATAAGATGGGACGGATCAGTTTCTCCATGAAAGATGTTGCGCAGGTCTAATGCTGAAAAATAGGATTTTTCCGGTGGGTTGAGGCGTAAACGATATAAAAAAGAGCTGGCAGGTTTTGCCAACTCTTTTTTAATATAGGAAATTGCTTCAAAGAGCGGAAGAATGCGAAGCATTCTTCCGAACATAATGCCGAAGGCATTTTGTTCTGTGTTAAATGCTTTCGTGGAATGTACGGCTGATAACATCGGCCTGCTGTTCGGGCGTCAGTTTGATGAAGTTTACCGCATATCCGGAAACGCGGATTGTCAACTGCGGATAGTTCTCAGGATGTTTCTGTGCATCCAGAAGCGTATCGCGGTTTAATACATTTACGTTCAGATGATGTCCGCCTTTGGTTGCGTAGCCATCCAATAAAGATACTAAATTATCTACCTGTGCTGTGTTAGTCTGTGCCATATTCTTTACCTCCTGCCTTATAATAAAAATAGTAATCATTACTGTTTCTATTTATATAATAGCAGATGTTAAAAATTTGTCTATATAAATTTAAAAAATAAATTGTATTTTATCTTATACAATAAAAAATTTTCAAGAAAAATTTTCTCAGCAGATCAGTCAAAATGCTCGTTATATTTTTCTTCGCAGTATTTGCAGCGGTAGATTTCTTCTTTTTCATCGGTCAGGACAAAAATATGTGGAAGCTCCTGTTCGATGGAAGTAATACAGCGGGGATTCTTACATTTGATGATATTTTTAATTTCCCTGGGCAGAGCCAGTTCTTTTTTATCGACCAGTTCGCCGTCTTTGATGACATTGACGGTGATGTTGTGGTCTATAAAAGCCAGCACGTCCAGATCCAGCGTATTGATATCGCATTCTACCTTGAGAATATCTTTTTTGCCCATCTTATTGCTGCGGGCGTTCTTGATGATAGCTACCATGCAGTCTAATTTATCCAACTGTAAATGATGATAAATGGAGAGGCTTTTGCCGGCTTCGATATGATCCAGTACAAAACCTTCCTCGATTTTTCCTACGTTCAACATAAATTGATCAGCGCTCCTTTGCTTATTTAAAATGGTGACGAGTTATTACATTACGATTGTTATGAAATTACTGTCAGGAAACGGTTATGTTTAAAAGTGTCAGTATCAAAGCCATACGGACATAGACGCCGTACTGTACCTGTTTAAAATATACCGCCCGCGGGTCTTCGTCCACTTCCACGGAAATTTCGTTGACGCGGGGCAGCGGATGTAAGATAAGCATGTCTTCCCTGGCCAGTGAAAGTTTGGCTTTATTCAGGATATAGAAATCTTTCAGACGCACATAGTCTTCTTCGTTAAAAAAGCGCTCTCGTTGCACGCGGGTCATATAAAGAAGATCAAGACCGGCGATACATTCTTCCAGACGGATGACTTCTTCATAGGGGATATTTTTCTCCTGCAGCATATCCGTGATATAGTCGGGAACTTTTAATTCCGGCGGCGAGATAAAGATAAAGCGGACATCCGGATAGCGGACCAGGGCGTTGATCAGGGAATGCACGGTACGGCCGAATTTCAAGTCGCCGCACAGACCGATGGTAAAACCGCCGAGTCTGCCTTTTAAAGAACGGATGGTCAGAAGATCCGTCAGGGTCTGTGTCGGATGCTGGTGGCCGCCGTCTCCGGCGTTGATGACCGGGATAGAAGATTTGTCCGCCGCTACCATGGGCGCGCCCTCTTTGGGATGACGCATCGCGCAGATATCGGCGAAACAGGAAATGACCCGGATGGTATCGGAAACGCTCTCCCCCTTGGAGGCGGAAGAAGAGGCGGCATCGGAGAAGCCCAGAACCTGCCCGCCAAGACTGAGCATGGCGCTTTCAAAGCTGAGACGCGTGCGGGTACTCGGTTCATAGAAACAGGTCGCCAGTTTTTTGCCATCGCAGGCATGAGCGTATTTTGCAGGATATTTTTCAATATCGTTGGCCAGATCGAAGAGGGCGTCGAGTTCTTCGACTGAAAGATCCAGAGGATTCATCAAGTGTTTTAGTTGCATGGATAACTCCTTTCATTGTCGGGCTGAAAAAAATAGAAGAGAAAAGTTCCCTTCTATTTTTGACTTCATGATTGAAATGATAAAAGATCGGATACCGGTTTTCTCTTCGGTGCATCAGGAGTCTCATCCGGATAGCCGATGGGGATCAGCGCTACCAGTTCTCTGTCTTCCGGTAACTGGAGAAGAGACTCGATCTTCGCCTGATCGAAAATACCTAAGATAACGGAACCAACACCCTGTTCGTAAGCGGCGAGGCAGAAGGACTGAGAAGCAACGCCGGCATCGTACATCTGCCAGGTATCTTTACGGGGAGTGGTAAAGGAACCATCTCTCTCATAGCCGCATCTGTTTTTGATGACGGTGACAGCGATCAGCATGGGGGCATTCTCGATAATTTTTCCGTTATTGGGGAAAGGCGTCGTGCCTTCTTTGGCAATGGTGTCTTTCAAAGCACCCTCTACTGCGATATAGCGGGTGATCTGCGTATTTTTCCAACTCGGCGCATAAGAAGCCGTTTCAATGATCTCGGATAACAATTCATGTGTTATTTTATCGGCTTTGAATCTGCGGATGCTTCTGCGCCCTTTGATACATTCTTTTGCTGTCATAAGATACCTCCTTATAGTTGTGATATATGTGCTTACAATTACTACATTTTGTATATCATATCATAAAGTGCAAATGGTTTCAATGTTATTGGCACAGAAAAGTTGTGGAAAATCCATTAATATGCTATATTAATACATGGATATGTTTTTATAAAAAAAGTACAGGAAGAAGGCTGAGACAGTTATGGCATATCAGGAGAGAAAAAGGTGGTTATTTTTCGGCCTGCCGTTTACTTTTACCAGGTATACGATAGAAGAGGAAGTGATCACCATCAACAGCGGTTTTTTGAGTACCAGGGAAAATGATTGTTATATGTATAAGGTGCAGGATGTGGAGCTGGAGACCAGTTTTGCAGAGCGGATCTTCGGACTGGGTACGGTCGTCTGCTATACGGGCGATACCACACATCCCAAGCTTATGCTGGAACATATCAAAAACGCCAAAGACGTGAAAAACTATATCTTAAAAGAATCGGAAGAGGCCAGAAGAAAACGCCGCACCTTAAATACGCTCGATATCGGTTCCGTATCTCTGGATGAAATAGACGATATGGATTAGCTTTGAAATTTACGGTGTCTGCGTCTTGCCGGAGAGTCTGTCGCTTTCTTTTAAAAGCCGCTCGAATAAGAGCCCCGAAATGAACCAGCAGGGTGTATAATCCAGGCGGATGACGCTGCCGACATTCCAGCGGGAACGTTCGTAATCCCAGGGACAGAGGCCCTTTTTGCGCAGTAAAGTGCCGGATATAAATTCACCCGTAAAGATGATACCGGTATAGACCAGACCGCGGAATATGAAGTTTCTGCCTTTTAAGAGCCGGCTTACGGGGGCTAACAAAGCGGCCAGACCGTAGATGGGGAACATCCAGATGGATGTGATGCCGGATAATTTGAAATCCCGTCTGCGGAAAGCGTGGAAAGCGGTGAAGAGAATTTCCAGACACCAGCCGAGCAGTCCACAGTGGATGAAGTTATGGATAAAATTTTTCATAAAAAGAGCATCCCCGCAAAAGTGGACGTTTATACATAACCGGCATAAAAAACTGAAAAAAGACAGGAGAGGCCGTGATGAAGTATAGTGAGGCCATGACTTATATAGAATCGCTGCAGGCATACGGATGCGTACCCGGTCTTGCCAATATCAGGCGCTTATGCGACAGACTGGGGAATCCGCAGGAAAAACTGTGTTTTGTCCATATTGCGGGGACAAACGGAAAAGGTTCCGTACTCGCTTATGTTTCGACGATATTGCAGACGGCCGGATATAAAGTCGGAAGATATATTTCTCCGACGATCTGCGACTACAGGGAACGTTTTCAGATAAACGGGAAGATGATCTCCAAGCCTGCATTTGGTAAATATCTGGAACAGGTCAGAGAAGCGGCCGAAGAGATGAAAGCCGAAGGATTTTCGCAGCCGACGCCGTTTGAGATAGAAACAGCCGTCGCATTTCTCTATTTTCTGGATAAAAAATGCGATATTGTTATTCTGGAGACGGGAATGGGCGGGACGTATGACGCCACGAATGTGATACCGGCGCCGCTTTGCGCAGTCTTTACTTCTATCAGTATGGATCATATGGCCTATCTGGGTGATTCGCTGGAAAAAATTGCGGAACAGAAAGCGGGAATTATAAAAAACGGATGTTATGTTATTTCCTGCGGGCAGAAAGAAGAGGCTCTGCGCGTGATCAGACAGAGGGCCGGAACACATAAATGCGTTTTTTTGCCTGCTGATATAGGAAAAGCCTCCCGGATCAGATACGGAATAAAAAAGCAGTCGTTTTGCTATGGCGGCTATCAGAATCTGGTCATCACGATGGCGGGGCAGTACCAGATCGAGAATGCTGTTTTGGCGGTAGAGACCATACAGGCGTTATGCCGGAAAGGTTTTCCGGTAACGGAAGAGCAGCTGCGGGAAGGATTATTGCAGACAAAGTGGCCCGGACGATTCACAATCATCGGACAAAAACCACTCTTTATCATAGACGGGGCGCATAACGAGGACGCCGCAGGGCGGCTGGCGCAGTCTGTACGCTGTTATTTTGCGGATAAGCGCATCATTTTTATTCTGGGAGTCTTACGGGATAAGGAATATGACAAGATACTGGCTCTGAGTGCGCCGCTGGCTGCACATATCATTACGATGACGCCGCCGCAGCGGACGCGGGCGCTTTCCGGATATGAGCTGGCTGAGGCGGCCAGAGTATATCACCAGAGTGTTACGGTGGCCGACAGTATGCAGGAGGCTGTGGAGATTGCCTATCTGCTGGCGGGAGAGGATAAAGATACGGTGATCATAGCGTTTGGCTCGCTGACGATCATCGGCGGTCTAATAGATATTGTAGAACATAGAGATAGGATCAGGAGAGATTCTCATGGTAAATCAGAAGAAAATTAAAGAGGCTGTGACTTTATTTTTAGAAGGCATCGGGGAGGATACCGAAAGAGAGGGTCTTAAAGAAACGCCTGAACGGATCGCACGCATGTGCGGGGAATTATTTGTCGGAATGCAGGAGGATGCTTCTGCACATCTTTTAAAAACATTTGTTATGGAAAACGATGAAATGGTCGTAGAGAAGGATATCACATTTTATTCCGTCTGCGAACATCATCTGCTTCCTTTTTACGGAAAGGCGCATATTGCCTATGTGCCGGACGGTAAAGTGGTCGGTATCAGCAAATTGGCGCGGACGGTGGAAGTTTATGCCAGACGGCCCCAGATCCAGGAGAAGATGACGGGGCAGATCGCCGAAGCTGTTATGAAATATTTAAAGCCGAAAGGGGTTATCGTAATGATAGAGGCCGAGCATATGTGCATGACGATGCGCGGCGTCAAAAAACCGGGGAGTAAGACGGTTACGTTAGCCAAAAAGGGGTGTTTTGAGGAAGATATACAATTACAAAATGATTTTTTCCGAATGATTGGAAAGTAAGAAAGGAGAATGAAGTAAAATGAAGATCGGAAACAAAGAATTTCAAGTGAAAGGCCATACTTATGTGATGGGAGTCCTCAATGTGACGCCGGATTCATTCTCGGACGGCGGAAAATTTAATCAGATGGATGCGGCGCTCCATCATGTGGAAGAAATGATAACAGATGGTATGGATGTTCTGGATATCGGCGGGGAGTCAACCAGACCCGGTTATACGATGATATCGGATGAAGAAGAGATAAGCCGCGTTGTACCGGTGATCGAACAGATTAAATCCAGATTTGATATTCCTGTTTCGCTGGACACTTATAAGAGCGGTGTCGCGCGTGCAGGAATCGCTGCCGGCGTGGATATGATAAATGATATCTGGGGATTGAAATATGACGGAGAACTTGCAAAAGTGATAGCTGATGCAGGAATATCCTGCACTTTGCTGCATGACCGGAAAGAAGCTGTCTATCAGGATCTTATGCAGGACATACTGGTAGACCTCTCCGAATCGGTGCAGATAGCCCGTCAGGCGGGGATTGCAGATGACAGGATACTGATCGATCCGGGCGTAGGCTTTGGCAAGACTTATGAAAACAATCTGGAAGTGATCAGAAGACTGGAAATATTACATAGCTTCGGTTATCCGATCGTGCTGGGCGCCAGCAGGAAATCCGTGATCGGTACGGCTCTTGATCTGCCGGTAGAGCAGCGGCTGGAAGGAACGCTGGCAACGACGGTATTCGGCGCCATGAAGGGGGCTATGTTTGTACGTGTCCATGACGTAAAGGAAAACGTGAGGATCATTAAGATGACGGAGGCGATCATGCGTGGATGAGATCATCATTGAGGGTCTGCAGGTATATGCTTATCATGGTGTCTATAAAGAAGAAAATGATGCGGGACAGAATTTTTATGTGAATGCTGTGCTATATACCGATACGGCAGGAGCCGGTAAGGCGGATAAGCTGGAACTGACGACAAACTATGGTGAAGTCTGTCATTTCATCCATGATCTTATCGCCGGAACTGTATTTAAGCTGATTGAAACGGTAGCGGAGAAAACGGCCGAAGCTGTTTTAAAAGAGTTTCCGTATCTGGACGGCATCACGCTGGAGATCAGAAAACCGGAGGCGCCGGTCGGTCTGGAATTTGATTCGGTATCGGTTAAGATTACCCGTATGTGGCATACGGCCGTGCTGGCGACCGGTTCTAACGTAGGAGATAAGAAAAAATATATCACCGAGGCTCTGAAGGCCATCGATGCGGATGAAAAATGCCGTATCCTCAAGTCTTCCAGCCTGATGCAGACGACTGCCTACGGAGATGTCAGACAGGATGATTTCGTAAACGGAGCACTTGTTATGAAAACCCTGTATACCCCGGAGGAACTGCTTGTCAGGATCCATGAGATCGAAGCGGCCGCCGGAAGAGAGCGGAACATACACTGGGGGCCGAGAACACTGGATATTGATATCATCTTCTATGATGACCTGATCCTGCATACGGATACTTTGCAGATTCCGCATGCGGACATGGCGAACCGGGATTTTGTACTGGCGCCGCTTTCCCAGATCGTGCCTTATATGAGAGATCCTCTGTCCGGAAAGACCATCGTGCAGTTATATGAGGAAGTGCAAAAAGCAGGAGAAAAACATGTCGTCGATACAGAGTATATACATTAAACCTCTGCAATTAAAGGAAATTAAAGCTATATATAAGAAACATGCCCGCAGGGATTTCCCGGCCGCTGAATTAAAACCGTTCCTGCTGATCAGGAGGTTGTGGAATAACGGATGTTATAAATGCTATGGATTTTATGAAAAAAAGGATGGCAGACTGCGGGCTTACGCCTTTACAATGGCGGAAGAGTACACGAATATGCTGTTACTCGATTACTTCGCTGTATGCGAAAACGCCCGCGGGAAAGGCTATGGAAGTCAGGCGCTCGCTTTATTAAAAGAAACATGCGTGAAATGGGACGGCATGATCGTCGAAGTGGAAGATGAGGATTCTACGGAGATAGAAGAAGAAAAGACCCTCCGCAGGCGGCGGGTTGCCTTTTACGAAAGAAACGGCGTGCGGATGACGAATGAGAAAAGCGTGGCTTTCGGCGTGGACTATAAATTAATGGTTCTGCCGCTGGGAAAAGAAGCGGTCACAGAAGGGCTGGGTAAAAAACTGGCTGTTATTTATAAGAGGATGCTGCCGGATAAAGTTTTTCAGAAGGCGTTCAGAGTACGATAGGAAGAAAAAATACGACGTTAAAATAAGATTTAATGTTAAAATAAAATTTAACAAAAATTTCCATAATCTGACAAATATTTCTCATAATAACATAACAGATCGTATGTAATAGAAAAGGCGTTACATAGGGTCTGTTTTTTTGTAAGGGCAGCCTTTTGTTACAAGAAAAAGAAAGCATGTGTTACTATATAAATATGACATATATGTCATATGTTACAATTTTGTAATAATTATGGAATTTAACATATGTTACGAATTTGTAACAAATGACAAATGTGTCGTTTTTTATAAAAATATGTAAAAAATACGAAAAAATATAATAAAAAGCAATAAGATTTTTGCATTACAGACAGATTTATGGTATAATTTTTTTATCTATCGAACGATCGAAAAGAGGCGGAAAGAGAATGCAGGATAATAAAAGGCTTACAATAGGCATTCTGGTCAGCGGCATTGTGGATGACGCGGCAATAGAACTGTGCCACGGTGCTATGCGGGCGGCAAAAGGGAAAGACTTCAATATTGTGGTTCTTCCCGGTAAATATCTGGACAGAGACTTATCCGAAAGCAGAAAAGTGCTTTATGAATATCAATATAATACGCTCTTTTATTATGCCAGACCGGAGACGGTGGACGGTCTGATCATCGCGGCGGATTTTATCGGCTGTATGACGACCAGAGACAGAGTGGAGAAACTGTTGGAGGAATATGAGGGAATCCCCTCTGTACTGGCAGTCTCCAAAATAGATGGTTATGTCGGCGTCACATTTGACAATCCGCTCGGTATCGAAGAGGGAATGGATTATCTGATCGAGAAGGCCGGTAATACCAGATTCGGCATGATTGGCGCCAGCAGCGATAACTCGGATGCCGAAGAGCGGAAACAGGCTTTTATACGTACACTGGCGAAGCATGGTCTTCCTTTTCGGGAAGAAATGTTTGTGGAAGGGAATCTGACGAGGGAGTGTCAGACAGAAGCGGCGAGGTTATTAGACGATAATCCGGATATCGAGGCGGTTATCTGTGTCAATGATGTGACGGCTATGGGACTCTATGAAGAGTTGAAGAGAAGAAATATCCAGCCCGGACGGGATATCTCCGTTTTGGGATATGATGATTCGCTGATCGCGATGACGGCTGATCCGCCGCTTTCATCGGTACGCGCCGATATGGAAGAGGTGGGCGCCGAGGCATTCCGGATGCTTTTAAAAATGTTGAATGGGGACAAAGTCGAAAACCAGAAACTATCGACCAAGTTTATCAGACGGAATTCCTTTGTACAAGTCGTAAATGATGAAGAAGGAAATGCAGACAGCAGCAAGATACAGTTCGAGAAGGCTTTCGATGATATTTTTTGCAGGCATTACAAGGAAGACTCGCAGAAGATGCAGAGACTGCGGGAGACGTTCTGCAAGCTGTCTGAAAAAATAGCAGATGTTTTTAATAAAGAAGAGTACCGGCCGGAAGACAGATATACATTACAGCTCAGGGTAGATTCCTTTTTGGATATGGGGGCGGTATATTATGCGGATGTAGATAATCTGCTCGCCTTTCTGGAAGGTTTTTACCGGCAGTTAAAGAGAGATCAGAAGCAGGAAAGCAGAAGATTTGAATTGCGGGATTTCTTTTCCGTTTTTTATCAGAAACTTGTGCTGTCCATGAATTATCAGCTTGGCGCGCTCAAGGAAGAAGAGTCGAAGAGCAATTATTCCATGAAGCATTTCATCCGCGAGATGCTGCAGTTTGAAAAAGGCAACGATCCAAGCTATGCCTTTCTGCTCAGTAATCTGGAATGGCTGGATGTTAAGAATGCGTTTTTGTATACGTTCGAGAAACCGCTTTTGCATCTTTATAAAGAAACCTTCCGGATACCGGAAGAGTTTTATCTAAAGGCTTATCTGCAGGATGGACAGACATATTCGGTGCCGGCGATCGAGCAGAAACTTTCTTATAAAGATATTTTCCACAACCGTTTCATGCGGGAAGAGGAACGTTATAATCTTGTCGTGCTGCCGCTTTTTTCCAGCGAGATGCTTTACGGCATCCTGCTTTGCGATCTGACGGAGGGCATCTTTGTAAACGGAGAGTTTCTGGTCAGCCAGATCGGATCCGCGGCCAAGATGATCGCGTTGCTTCGGACAAATGAAGAGATCCAGCAGCAGTTAGAGGACAGTCTTGTGACATTACATACGAATAATATCGTTCTGGACAGTCTGGCCAAGTCGGATGGTCTGACCGGTCTTTTTAACAGAAGGGGCTTTTATGATGCGGCGGAAAAAATGATCGAGGAACGTAAAGCGCAGGGAGAGGCTGTTTTCGTCGTCTATGTGGACATGAACAACTTAAAGATCATCAACGACCGCTATGGACATGAGGAGGGCGATTTTTCCCTGAAACTCATCGGCGATATTCTGGTAAAGAGCGTGGAGGATAAAGGTGTTGCCGGCAGGATCGGTGGTGATGAATTTGCCTGTGTCATCCGTTATCAGGGAGAAGATGAGAATAAGATGTTACAGGGATTTTATCAGAAGTTTGACCGCTACAACCTGCAAAGCGATAAAGAGTACAATGTAACGGTTTCGGCGGGCGCCTATCTGCTGGAGGCCGGGGATACGCTGACGCTGGCCGAGGCTTTGACGCAGGCGGATGAAAAACTCTATGAAGTGAAAAAATACAGAAAGAAGAATGTAGCCAAGAGCAAAAGCTACAGATAAAAAAGCGCCCAAAAGGCGCTTTTTTATTACATGTGTTATTTGTTCATGTTTTCTGCCGCGGCGGCACTGGCGGCATCAAATGTAGAGACATAGACGGGCCCGTAGGTCGAAGTTTTGTATACCGGTACGGATTCGCCGAACTGATTAAAGTAGACATACTGCGAAGTAATGTTGATATTTTCATAAACGCCGTTCGCGACGATCTCCGGTGACGAGCCATCGATATACATCCGCTTCAGAGCCGGGTCGCTCTTAGAACTGGTCTGATAATAGATATAACTGTCATATACGTTGAAAAAATCCACACGGTCGTTTGTCAGTACCTCGATCACGTCTGCGTTCATATTATAACGGCAGAGCCTGTAGTTGTTGGCAACGTCCATATAATAAATATAACCGCCCATATAGATGGGATTCCAGATATTGCCCGGCCAGATGGACGTAATGGAATCGTTGGTGGTATTCAGCGTATAGAGCGCATGATCGTCCTGCGTACCGTTGAAATAGATCAGACCGTTTACATAGGAGGCCGGATTGATCACATAGTCTTCAACGGTTGTTTTGTCTGATTTATCAATCTTGATTTTGGCCAGAGAAGTACCGGTCTTGGTATCGTAATCCTGATAATACAGATAGTTGCCGCATAACTGCATGGTGACGGCGTAGGTGCGATCCAGACACTGTACTTTTTTGCCGTTTTTCTTCATACGGTAGATACCGGCTGTCCGTCCCATATAGCCGAGTCCCGAACCACCCTCCCGGCCGCTTTCCATATAAAAATACAGATAATCGCCGCCGGCATTGATAGAAGCTACGGAGTTGCCGGATAACTTCGTTATTTCCGTTTCGTCCGGATTCATGGAATAAAGCGCGTTATTATCATAGGCATTGGCAAAATAGACCCTGCCGTCCGATTCGCAGAACAAACCGCCGTTATTCAGATTGCCCGCGGTATTGCCGACAGTATTATCGTCATTCATAGGAATCCGTCCGACCAGATAGACGCCGAAAAAAATACCCGCGATCACGACGATGATGCCTGCAAGAAGTAAAATAGTCTTTTTCGTACTTATCATAAATACACTCCCCATCGTATTAAAAAATAATGTTGTATCTATATATAGTATAGTCGTAAACTGTCTTGCTATCAAGTGGGTTTTGTTATAAGATAATATTATTATATTATTATATTTGGCGGACGAATGAAAAGAACTGCAAATTCAGGAACAGGAAGGTATAACTTACGATGGACTTATTGGAATTGAGAAAGCAGATTGATGAAATTGACACACAGATCGTGGCATTATATGAAAAGCGGATGGATATCTCTTCGCAGGTGGCGGATTATAAGATAGAGACAGGCAAAAAGGTGTTTGATAAGGAGCGGGAAACGGAGAAACTGCGTACCCTCAAGGCACTTACGAAGAATGACTTTAACAGCCACGGTATCCAGGAACTGTTTGAACAGATCATGTCGATGAGCAGGAAACTGCAATATAAAAAACTCACGGAGAAAGGAAGTCTTGGCAAACTGCCTTTTATTGAAGTAGATACGTTAGACAGGAAGAATGCCAGAGTCGTTTTTCAGGGTGCAGAGGGGGCCTATTCCCAGATGGCTACGCAGAAATTTTTCGGGGAAAATGTGAACGCTTTCCATGTAGACACTTTCCGGGACGCGATGTGCGCCATAGAAGAGGGCAGCGCGGATTACGCGGTACTGCCGATTGAAAATTCCACGGCCGGTATCGTCAATGAAATCTATGATCTGTTAGTGGAGTTTGAAAATTATATCGTCGGCGAGCAGATCATACGGATCGAGCACTGTCTGTTAGGGGTGTCTGGCACGGATATAGATGAGATACGCACCGTTTATTCGCATCCGCAGTCTTTGATGCAAAGCGCCCGTTATTTAAATGACCACCCGGCATGGAGACAGGTCAGTATGCAGAATAATGCCTTCGCGGCCAGAAAGGTCAAAGAAGACGGCGATAAGAGCCAGGCTGCCATTGCCAGCGAGCAGGCGGCCAGAATATACGGTCTGGATATTTTAGAGCGGAGTGTCAATCATTCCCAGACCAACTCCACACGATTTATCATTGTGACCAACCAGAAGATATTTTTAAAAAATGCGGGCAAGGTCAGCATTTGTTTTGAGGTGCCGCATGAGAGCGGTTCATTGTATCATATGCTGTCACATTTTATTTATAATAATCTGAACATGACCAAGATAGAGAGCCGTCCTTTGGAAGAGCGGAACTGGGAATACCGCTTTTTCGTGGATTTCGATGGCAATCTGACCGACAGTGCGGTCAAGAACGCGCTGCGGGGACTGCGGGATGAAGCGCGGAATATGAGGATATTGGGGAACTATTGAGGAAAGAGGAATATAAAAATGCGGATAGAGGAACTTATTATATATAGAGATTTTGAAAAAGAAAAATTGCTTTATGATATGGTGTATCTGATAGAACACTATATGGAAGAAAAAGAACGTGTGTTATTTTATAAATGTATGAATGGTCTTTTGGAAATTGCGGCATCGCATGGGTTTTATGGGAATCTGTGGCATTGTTATCTGGCGAATCTGCTGGTGAATCATGAGAACAGTTACAGTATGGCCTGCGAGATCAGAGGCAATATAGAAGGAACGCTCAATCAGGCGGTTTTGCATGATATCCGTATTTTTAAGGAATTATATGATTATGATTTTAAGGATATGATGGAAGTATTGCAGGCACCGGAATTTGCCATGATACTTTCTTATACGCGGGCTTCGTCGGGCAGCAAAGTCTATAACAGCCGCATCCGTGACAGGATCTGTCATCTGGCCGAGCAGTTTACGAAAGATGATACGCCGGAGGCCATGAAAGATACGCTGACGGAGTTTTATAAAGATTATGGTGTGGGAAAATTCGGACTGCACAAGGCGTTCCGGGTCAGAGCAGGAGAAGATGGCGCTATCATCGAGCCGATCTTAAATATCGCGCATGTGCATCTGGATGATCTGGTAGGGTATGAGATTCCCAAGAAGAAACTGATTGATAACACCGAGGCTTTCGTGAATGGCAAAAAAGCCAATAACTGTCTGTTATTCGGCGACGCCGGGACTGGAAAATCTTCCAGTATCAAAGCCATCGCCAATCAATATTATGATAAAGGACTGCGTATCATAGAAATCTATAAGCACCAGTTCCGGTATTTAAGTGATGTGATCGCGCAGATCAAGAGCAGGAATTATAAATTTATCATTTATATGGACGATCTGAGTTTTGAGGACTTCGAGACGGAATATAAATATCTAAAGGCCGTTATCGAGGGCGGACTGGAGAAAAAGCCGGAAAACGTGCTGATCTATGCGACGTCCAACAGAAGGCATCTGGTGCGTGAGAAGTTCAGCGATAAAGAAGACCGTCGTGACGATCTGCATGCGGGCGATACGGTGCAGGAGAAGCTTTCGCTGGCCTCCCGTTTTGGCGTTTCTATCTTTTTCTGCGCACCGGATAAAAAGCAGTTCGAGCAGATCGTCAGGACCTTAGCAGAGCGTTATCAGATTACAATGCAGGAGGAAGAACTGCTCTTAGAAGCCAATAAATGGGAACTTGCGCACGGCGGCCTTTCCGGACGGACGGCGCAGCAGTTCATTGATTATTTACTGGGTATGGAGGTTTAGAATGAAAACATTTGCGGCGATTGATGTAGGTTCCTATGAATTGTCCATGAAAATATTTGAAATTTCCAAGCAGAACGGTCTGCGCGAAATAGACTGTATCAAGCACAGGCTGGACTTGGGAACGGATACTTATGCTACAGGGAAAGCGGGCTATGACAGGATCAACGAACTGTGCCGCATCCTGCGGGAATATAAAAAGATCATGGAAGGCTACCATGTGGATGATTACAAAGCCTATGGAACGAGCGCCATCCGCGAAATGGAAAATACACTTGTTATTTTAGACCAGATCGCCCAGCGGACAGGGATAAAAATAGACGTGTTAAGTAACTCGGAACAGCGTTTTCTGGATTATAAGTCCATCGCATCCAAAGGTAAGATATTTAATAAAATTATCGAAAAAGAGACGGCTATTCTCGATATCGGCGGCGGCAGCATCCAGATTTCGCTTTTCGTAAAAGATTCGCTGGTCACTACCCAGAATCTGCGTCTGGGAATCCTGCGTTTACAGGATAATATGAGCCTTTTGAACTTAAAACCGAGCCAGTATGAGAATATTATCGACGAGTTTATCAGTTCACAGTTAGCGGTCTTTAAGAAATTATATCTAAAAGACAGGAAAATCGAAAATATCATTGTCGTGGACGATTATATTTCCGCGGCCGTGGAACATAATATAGCAAGGATATCGGATGAATGTATCGCTGCCTCTGATATGGATATGTTTATGAAAAAAGTCCGGGAGAAATCCGTGATCGAGGCGGCCAGGATACTGGGGATGCCGGAGGAGAACATTCCGCTCGTCTATATTTCCAGCGTTCTGTTAAACCGCGTCATTAAAGTGATGGACGCGAAGCTGATCTGGGTGCCGGGCGTGACGTTATGCGATGGTATCGCATACGAGTATGGAGAAAAAAATAAAATTATCAAAGCCAGCCACGACTTCGAGCAGGATATCGTCGATTCGGCGCTCAATATCAGCAAACGTTATATGGGCAGTAAGCGCAGGAGCGAGACACTGGAGAAGATCGCGCTCACCATATATGACAGTATGCAGGAAGTACACGGCCTTGGGAAAAGAGAACGCCTGTTATTGCGGCTGGCTACGATTCTGCATGACTGCGGTAAATATATCAGTCTTGTGAATCTGGGGGAATGTTCCTATAATATTATCATGTCTACCGAAATGATAGGACTCTCCCATGTGGAGCGGGAGATCGTGGCCAATACGGTCAAGTATAATCATATGGATTTTGACAATTACGAAGTGATAGGGCAGAATGCGCATCTGGACAGAGACGCTTATATCACGATCGCCAAACTGACGGCTATCTTGAAAGTGGCCAACGGTCTGGATAGAAGCCATAAGCAGAAATTTAAGGATATCAGGACTTCTTTACAGGAGGAACAGCTTGTCATCACCATTGATACGCCGGTAGATATCACTCTGGAAAAAGGCATGTTCGGTAAACGGGCGGACTTTTTCGAGGAAGTCTACAGCGTCAGACCGATTATCCGGCAAAAGAGGGCGGATTTAGATTAAATGGAAGAAAGGCATGGGTATTATTATGGCGGAAAAAGCAGAAGTTTCACAAGACTTTTCCAAGGCGGAAAATTATACAAACAGAGAATTAAGCTGGCTTTTATTTGATAAAAGAGTCTTGAGCGAAGCGGAAGACGAAAGTATCCCCTTATTCGAGAGGTTGAAATTCTTAAGTATCTCGGCCTCGAATCTGGACGAATTTTTCATGGTGCGGGTAGCTTCTCTGAAAGATATGGTAAATGCGGGCTATCATAAGAAAGATATTGCCGGACTGACGCCGGAGAAGCAGCTTTCCTTATTAAATAGAGCAACGCATGAACTGGTGGAGCGGCAGTATGCTACATATAACGGCTCCCTGCTCCCGCAGCTTCTTAAAAACAATCTGCGCTTAATAGAACATCATGAAGATCTGACAAAAGCGGAAGCGGCCTATGTCGATAAGTATTTTGAAGAAAACGTTTATCCGGTACTGACGCCGATGGCCGTGGATTCTTCCAGACCGTTTCCCCTGATACGCAATAAGACGTTAAATATCGGCGCGCTTGTGCGGAAAAAGAACGGCAGGGGGGAACTGGAATTTGCCACCGTACAGGTGCCGGGTGTTCTTTCCCGTATCGTGACCATACCTTCGGAAGATGAAAATGAGTTTGTATTAATTTTATTGGAAGAAGTGATCGAGAGAAATATTCATAAACTTTTCCTGAACTATGATATTGTATGCGCATATCCGTTTAGAATAATGCGTAATGCCGATTTATCCATCGAAGAAGAGGAAGCCGGCGATCTGTTGCGCGAGATTGAGAAGCAGTTGAAAAAACGACAGTGGGGGCAGGCCATCCGGCTGGAGATAGAAGAAGGTATGGATGAGCGGCTCTTAAATATCATTTTGGACGACCTGCATATCGGCAAAGAAGATATTTATCCGATACACGGGCCGCTCGATCTGACCTTTTTGATGAAAATGTATGCACTGGATGGGTTTGACGCGTTAAAGGAGCACCACTACGCAGGGCCTCAGCCTGTGCCGGAATTACAGGACAGTGAGGATATTTTCGCCCGTATCAGAGAAGGGGATGTCCTGATGTACCACCCTTATCAGACTTTTGAGCCGGTGGTGCGTTTTATCAGACAGGCGGCCAAAGACCCGGCGGTTCTGGCCATCAAGCAGACGCTTTACCGGGTCAGCGGCAATTCTCCGATCATAGCGGCCTTGGAGCAGGCGGCGGATAATGGCAAACAGGTTTCCGTGCTCGTGGAATTAAAGGCCAGATTCGACGAAGAAAATAATATCGTCTGGGCAAGACGGCTGGAAAAAGCAGGATGCCACGTAATCTACGGACTGGTCGGCCTGAAGACGCACAGTAAAATAACACTTGTTGTTCGCAGGGAAGAAAACGGTATCCGCCGTTATGTACATCTGGGAACCGGAAACTATAATGATTCTACGGCCAAGTTATATACGGATCTGGGCCTTTTGACCTGTTCCGAGGCGATCGGCGAAGACGCGACGGCGGTCTTTAATATGCTTTCCGGCTATTCGGAGCCGCGTTCCTGGAATAAGTTATCCTTAGCGCCGCTGTGGTTAAAAGACAGGTTCATTTATTTAATTAACAGAGAAAGAGATCATGCAAAACAGGGCAGACCCGCGCGCATCATTGCCAAGATGAACGCCTTATGCGATAAGGCGATTATCGAAGCGCTCTATGAAGCGGGTGCGGCGGGCGTAAAGATTGACCTGATCATCCGCGGCATCTGTTGTCTGAAAGTCGGACTGCCCGGTATCGGCGAAAATATAAGCGTCCGTTCTATTGTAGGAAATTATCTGGAACACGCGCGCATCTTTTATTTTGAAAACGACGGCAGACATGAATATTACTGTGCAAGTGCGGACTGGATGCCGCGTAATCTGGACAGACGCGTGGAGATATTATTTCCTGTCGAGAAGCCGGAACTACAGGAAAAAGTGCAGCATATTCTGGAATATCAATTAAAAGACAACGTTAAAGCGCATATTCTGTGCGCGGACGGCACTTATCACAAGGAAACAGTGGATAAGAGTGAGCGTTTCAATTCGCAGATGACTTTCTGTGAAGAGGCAAAAAAGGCCGGTAAGACGCAGGAAAAAGTGACGGCAAGCCGGATATTTATCCCGGAAACACACCATTAAGAGAAAGGCATGGCGGCAGCATGAAAATTATATTAGCCTCCGCGTCGCCGCGGAGAAAAGAACTTTTAAAACAGGCGGGAATTTCTTTTAAGACAATGCCAAGTACGAAAGATGAAAAGATCACGGGAAAATCGCCGGAGCAGATCGTGGAGGAACTTTCCTACCAGAAGGCTGTCGATATCTGCGGGCAGCTTTCAGAAACAATGAAGGAAGATTTTGTCGTGATCGGGGCCGATACGGTCGTATCCTGCTGGAATAAGATATTGGGCAAACCGAAAGATAAAGAAGAAGCCTTTGACATGCTCTGGGAATTACAGGGCAAAAGCCATCAGGTCTACACCGGCGTCACGCTTGCCTGGAAATATACCGATGAACCGGCCATGTTTTATACGTTCAGCGAGTGTACGGACGTTACGGTATTCCCGATGACAGAAGAAGAAATCGAGAACTATATCGACACGGGGGAGCCGCTGGATAAAGCGGGCGCTTATGCGATACAGGGGCGGTTCGCCGCTTATATACAGGGAATCTGCGGCGATTATACCAACGTGGTGGGACTGCCGCTTGGCAGACTGTATCAGGAAATGAAACAGAGAGAATTAGTATAAAGGAGAACAAAAGCAGATGATCAGGCTGATAGCAACGGATATAGACGGAACGCTTGTAAAAGAATCCTCATCTGAGATGTATCCGGAAATATTAGAAGCCATCCGAACCTGGACGGATGCGGGCAACTATTTCTGCGTGGCCAGCGGGAGACAGTATTACAGTATCCGGCATGTATTTGCCGAAGTCGCCGACCGTATCCTCTATCTGGCGGAAAACGGGGCGCATGTCCGCTGCGGACAGGAGGATATCTTACTGCATAAGATGAAAAGAGAAGATGTGGAAGGCATCATGAAGCAGCTTCGTCCCTATTATGGACAGTGCGAGGTCGTCGTATCGACGGCCGAAGGCAGTCTTTTAGAGACAAAAAATAAAGAGTTCATCGAACTGATCGAAAAAGGATATCGTAACAAATACCGTGTGGTCGAGGATGTACTGGACGGGCAGGCGGATATCATCAAAATCGCCATTTATCAGAAAGGCAGTATCCGGTCGCTGGGCGAGGGCGTCCTTATCCCTGCCTGGGAGAAAAAGGTAAAAGCCTGTATGGCCGGCGAGGAATGGGTTGATTTTATGGATGCCTCTGTCGATAAAGGCAACGCCTTAAAAGTCTTACAGGAGTATCTGGGCATAAGCCGTGCGGAAACCATGGTCTTTGGCGATAACGATAACGATATCGGCATGTTACAGGCCGCAGAAGAAAGCTATGCGGTGGAAACGGCAAGAGAGTATGTCAAAAGTTTTGCTAAACACGTATGTCCCTCTTATCGGGAAAAGGGCGTGTATCAGGTCATGAAAAGAATGCTGGATGAAGGGGGTGAACATGGTGTTTGACGATGCGGTATTGCAATGTTTTCTGGAAAAACAGGGGCAGTTATTTCCGGAGAAGGTAGCAGAGTCTTTGGAAGAAGCGGATAATTTCCTGGAGGAGAGTATGGCGGTAGTCGTTAATTCCGTAAAAGAAGTATGGGAGTACTTTGACGAAGCCGGTGTTGACATGGAAGGTGCGGACGAAGAAGAGATTCTGCAGGCGGATGAAGTCTTTGAAGTCGGAGATGGACGCTATTTGATCATCGAATAAGCTGAAACCTTACGGTTTCAGCTGCGAATTTGAGCTGTTGCTCAAATGTCGCGGACTGTGGAAGTGATAGATTGCATACACTCGGCGAGGCCGTCGTGGTCGTTATCTTTGGAGGTGATGATATCGGCGGCTTTTTTGACGTTCGGGGCGGCGTTTTGCATGGCGATGCCGCAGCCTGCGGCTTTTATCATGGAGATATCGTTATCGGCGTCTCCGGCTGCATAAGAATCCGTAAGCGGTACATGGAAATAGTCGCAGACGAAACGGACGGCGTTTCCCTTGCCGGCGTCCTTAACGAACAGTTCCAGATACTGGTCGTTGGAAAAGATATACTGAATTTTATCGGCGGCCCACTCAGATATGGAATCGCAGAAGTCCGTCAGCTTCGAGTGGTCGCTTAAATGAATGGCTAACATCTTAAACGGCTCTTTTGACAGAAAAGAAGCATAATCTTCGGCCAATAAAAGCGGCAGATGGATCCTGCGGCGATAAAATCTGATCTCCGCATCTTCTTTGGTACAGACAACGGCGTTGTCGGTATAAGTCTGAATATGGAGTCCAAGCGCTCTGGCCTGTTTCTGCAAATAGGCCACATAAGGAAACGGCAGTCTTTTTTCCAAAAGAGAAGTCCTGGTATCACAGTCATAGACGAGCGTGCCGTTACTGGCAATGATCAAAATGCCCGGATAGTCAAGATGCGCATTTTCTTTTACTTCCAGAACGCTTAACAGAGGCCGGCCCGAAGAAAGTACTATTTTATTGCCACGGCGCGTGAAATCGTCCAGAAACTGTTTGGTCCTGTCCGATATCATGCTTTCGTTATTTAATAATGTGCCATCCAGATCCGTAAATAGAATTTTCATCGTAAACATCATGCCTTTCGCTCATCCTGCGAATTTATGTTCTTTCAATGATTGCTCCCTGCTGCCTCCCTGATAGGCGGCAATATATCCTCCGGTACAAACAGCTTTCCATAGCCGCATCCTAAGTCCAGTCCCGGTTTGTTGGCTCCGTGGAAATCCGAACCGCCGCTGGGCAGCAGATCGTACTTTTGGGCAAGACGGAACATATCCCGTTCCTCTTTACCGCTGTAACTGCAATAGAGCGTTTCAATGCCCATCAGCCCATCCTGTTTTAGCCGGGCGACTAAAGCATCCAGATGTTCGTGTTCCATATGATAGAGCGGCGGGTGCGCGAGGATCGGTACGCCGCCTGCTTTTAAGATCAGTTCTACGGCCTGCGAGGGCGTGACCTTTTCTCTGGGAACAAAATATTTGCTGTGGTCGCCAAGATATTTATCAAACGCTTCGGCGCGGTTTGCCACATAGCCATGATCGGTAAGGTAAGATGCGTAGTGCGCTCTTGTGATAACGGCATCCGGGTTTTCAGCGCATAATTTTTCATAGGTAATGTCTATCCCTGCACCCTGTAAGTTGGCGCACATCTTGATATTACGGTTGATGCGGGAGTCCACGAAAGCTTGTAACTGCGCCTGAAAAGCGGGCGCGTCATAGCGAATATACAGACCTACCACATGGATGTCCCGGTCTTCATATTTGGTAGAAAATTCAATGCCCGGAATCACTTCTATCGGTTTATCCTGTGCATAAGAGAGCGCTTCTGCCAGACCATCTATGGTATCATGATCGGTTAAGGCGATAGCGGTCAGTCCTTTTTGCAGAGCGTAATCCACTAATTCGGAGGGCGTATAGGAACCGTCCGAGCGGTTGGAATGAACATGTAAATCTATTGCTTTCATCAATCTTCCTCTTCTGTGGCAGTACTTGTATAAACAGTACGTTTTCTGGCCATTTCATCACTTTCCAGGTATTCGTCGTAAGTCGTGATCTTATCAATCAAAGTGCCGTCCGGTAAAATCTCCATAATACGGTTGGCAGTCGTCTGTACGACCTGATGGTCATGACAGGAGAACAGCTCCACACCTTTGAATTTCATCATGCCTTCGTTTAAGGCGGTGATAGCCTCCATGTCCAGATGGTTGGTCGGCTCGTCGAAGATCAGACAGTTGGCGCCGCTTATCATCATTTTGGAGAGCAGACAGCGGACTTTCTCGCCGCCGGATAAGACTTTGACCTTTTTCACGCCGTCATCACCTGCGAAAAGCATACGGCCTAAAAAACCGCGGACATAGGTGATATCCTTGACGGGAGAATACCCCATGAGCCAGTCGCTTATTGTATAATCATTGTCAAATTCCGCCGTATTGTCTTTGGGAAAATAAGCCTGCGAGGTGGTAACGCCCCATTTATAGGTGCCTTCATCGGGTTCCATCTCTCCGGTCAGGATTTTAAAAAGCGTCGTTTTGGCAAGTTCGTTGCCGCCGACAAAGGCGATCTTATCATCATGGCCGACGATAAATGAAATGTTGTCTAACACTTTTTCTCCGTTTATGGTCTTGCTGATGCCCTCTACCGTGAGGACTTCGTTACCAATCTCGCGCTCCGGTCTGAAATCAATATAAGGATATTTCCGGCTGGAAGGCTTGATATCGTCCAGTTCAATTTTTTCCAGCGCTCTTTTTCTGGAAGTAGCCTGCTTGGATTTGGAGGCGTTGGCGGAGAAACGGGAGATAAATTCCTGTAATTCTTTGATCTGTTCTTCTTTTTTCTTATTGGCCTCCTTGCGCTGCTTGATGATAAGCTGGCTCGATTCGTACCAGAAATCATAGTTTCCGGCAAATAACTGTATCTTGCCGTAGTCGATATCGGCGGTGTGCGTACATACTTTATTCAGAAAATAACGGTCGTGGGAGACTACGATGACCGTATTGTCAAAATTAATTAAAAATTCTTCCAGCCAGGCGATGGCGTCCAGGTCCAGGTGGTTGGTCGGCTCGTCGAGCAGCAGGATGTCGGGATTGCCGAATAATGCCTTGGCTAACAGGACTTTGACCTTTTCGTTACCGTTTAAGCCGCTCATCATACTGTAGTGGATATCCGTTTCGATGCCGAGGCCGTTTAAGAGCATGGCGGCGTTGGATTCCGCGTCCCAGCCGTTCATCTCCGCAAATTCCGCCTCCAGTTCACTGGCCCGGATGCCGTCTTCGTCGGAAAAATCCTCTTTGGCATAGATGGCATCTTTTTCCTTCATGATCTGATAAAGTCTTTCATTGCCCATGATGACGACGTCCATGACCGGATAAGCGTCATATTTAAAGTGATCCTGTTCGAGTACGGAAAGCCGTTGGCCGGGCGTTATGGAGATATCGCCGTTCGTTGTTTCCAGCGCACCGGAAAGGATTTTAAGGAATGTGGATTTGCCGGCGCCGTTAGCTCCGATCAGACCATAACAGTTCCCCTCCGTGAATTTGATATTTACATCCTCAAATAAGGCTTTCTTGCCTACTCTGTAAGTTACGTTGTTTGCACTTATCATAGTTAAACCTCTTTTTCCTGTTTTTGCACAGTTTCATGTCACTTTATCTATTATACATAAATTCCCTGCTTTTTCAAGGGAGAAAGTTTGCGCAAAGTTTTGCGCGGGGGTTGTACAAAATGGGCTTGCAGTTTTTGAATTTGGGATTATAATCAGAAGAGGATGGTCGCGGGAAAGTGATCAGATGTATAAAAATGATGTATATAGATATGTATATAAATAAAGAAAGGACAGCATAATGTTACAAAAAGCAGGCACGACGGCAGCGACAGGCAGTATTTTTTTGGCATTACTCTATTTGTTTCTCATTATGCCGCGTATCTTAAAAAGACCGAAAAAGACCCCCTATCTGGGCGTATTCTACGCGCACAGGGGACTTCATGATAACCACACGGAGGCACCGGAAAATTCCATGAAGGCTTTTAAAAAAGCTGTGGAGGCGGGGTATGGTATCGAACTGGATGTGCAGCTGACAAGGGATGGCATTCCGGTCATTTTTCATGATTTTACCTTAGAGCGTGTGTGCGGAGCATCCGGTAAACTCAGAGAATACACTTACGGGCAGTTACAGGAACTTTTTTTATTAAATACGCAGGAAAAAATACCGACGTTGGAGGAATTTTTAAAAATGGTGGACGGCAGGGTGCCGCTCATTGTGGAACTGAAAGTAGAGTGGGCAGATCTGGCGCTTTGTCCGGCCGTGGATAAGCTGCTTTCGTCTTATCAGGGCACATACTGCATTGAATCTTTTAATCCGCTCGTGCTGTTATGGTACCGCAGGCATCGCCGGGAAGTGATGAGAGGACAGCTGTCTACGAATTTCCGGCGGGATGGCAATTATAAGAGCGTTTTGCATTTTCTGCTGACGCATCTGCTCCTTAACTGGGTGGCTCTGCCGGATTTCATCGCTTATAACTGTCAGTTCAAAGGGGAGCCGGGGCGGAGGATATGCAGGAAACTATATAAAAATCTGGCCGTTGCGTGGACGGTACAGAACCAGAAACAGTTGGAAAGTCTGGAAAAAGATTTCGATTTGTTTATCTTCGACAGTTTTATCCCTGAAGATACAAAAATTTCTGTTAAAAATAAGGAAAAAATTGGTGCGTGATAGTGTTATATATGTTATTATAGTTATTAGTATGAAGGAAACGCACGGCTGCCATATGCAGATTTTTATGGACTGCCGGGCATCCTGTTTAAAAGTTTTCATGAAAAGTGATAAGAAAGAGGGACAAACTATGGCAAAATGGGTGTACTTATTTGAAGAAGGAAACGCTGATATGCGCAACCTTTTAGGTGGAAAGGGCGCGAACCTTGCGGAGATGACCAATCTTGGTCTGCCGATTCCGCAGGGATTTACCGTTACGACAGAAGCCTGCACGGATTATTACAATAACGGCAGGCAGATTTCAGAGGAGATCCAGAAACAGATTTTTGATGCACTTGAGGGTTTAGAGAAAAAACAGGGTAAGAAATTCGGCGATACGGAGAATCCGCTTTTAGTCTCTGTACGTTCCGGTGCAAGAGCGTCCATGCCGGGTATGATGGACACGATCCTCAATCTTGGTCTGACAGACGTTGCAGTAGAGGGTTTTGCCAAAAAGACCGGGAATCCGAGATTTGCGTATGATTCCTACAGAAGATTTATCCAGATGTTCTCCGATGTGGTTATGGAGATTCCGAAGTCCTATTTTGAAAGGATACTGGATGAGATCAAAGAATCCAAGGGCGTAAAATACGATACGGAATTGACAGCGGATGACATGAAAGAGATCATTGTCAGATTCAAAGCCATTTATAAGGAAAACAAGGGTGAAGAGTTCCCACAGGAGCCGAAAGTACAGCTTATGGAGGCTGTAAAGGCGGTATTCCGTTCATGGGATAATGAAAGGGCGATTGTATACAGAAGAATGAACGACATTCCGGGCGACTGGGGCACGGCGGTCAATGTACAGGCTATGGTATTCGGTAATATGGGCGATACTTCCGGTACAGGCGTTGCTTTTACCAGAAACCCTTCTACGGGCGCGAAAGGCATTTATGGCGAATATCTGATCAACGCGCAGGGTGAAGACGTTGTAGCGGGTATCCGTACACCGCAGCCGATCACCAAGCTGGAAGAAGATCTGCCGGAATGCTTTAAACAGTTCATGGAAATTGCCAACAAACTGGAAGATCATTACCGCGATATGCAGGATATGGAGTTTACGATCGAAGAAGGCAAGCTTTTCTTCTTACAGACACGTAACGGTAAAAGGACGGCTCCGGCGGCTATCCAGATTGCCTGTGATCTGGTAGATGAGGGAAAGATCACACCGGAAGAGGCAGTTCTTCGGATAGAAGCGAAATCATTAGACCAGCTTCTGCACCCTACTTTTGACCCGGACGCTTTAAAAGCAGGACAGGTGATCGGACAGGCGCTTCCCGCATCTCCCGGTGCGGCAGCAGGCAAAGTTTATTTTACCGCAGAAGAAGCGAAAGCTGCTCATGAAAAAGGAGAAAGAGTCGTTCTCGTTCGTCTGGAGACATCTCCGGAGGATATCGAAGGTATGCACGCTGCGGAAGGTATCTTGACAGTACGCGGCGGTATGACGAGCCATGCAGCCGTTGTAGCGCGCGGTATGGGTACGGCCTGTGTATCCGGCTGCGGCGATATCGCTATCAATGAACTTGGCAAAGTATTTGAACTTGGCGGAGAAGTATTCCATGAAGGAGATTATGTTTCCTTAGACGGTTCTACCGGAAAGATTTATAAAGGCGATATTAAGACAGTAGAGGCTTCTGTAAGCGGTAACTTTGGCCGTATCATGGACTGGGCGGATCAGTACCGCAAATTGCAGGTGCGCACCAACGCGGATACACCTGCGGATGCAGCCAATGCCGTAAAATACGGTGCGGAAGGTATCGGACTGTGCCGTACAGAGCATATGTTCTTTGAACCTGACAGAATCCCCAAGATTCGTCAGATGATCCTGGCAAGAACCGTAGAGCAGAGAGAGAAAGCGCTCAATGCACTGATTCCCTTCCAGAAAGGCGACTTTAAGGCATTGTATGAGGTTATGGAGGGCAGACCGGTCACCATTCGTTTCTTGGATCCGCCGTTGCATGAATTCGTACCGACGGAAAAAGACGATATCGACGATCTGGCTGTAGAGATGATGATGACAGCGGAAGAAGTACAGGAAATCTGTGATTCCCTGCATGAGTTCAATCCCATGATGGGCCACCGCGGATGCCGTCTGGCAGTTACCTATCCGGAAATTGCCAAGATGCAGACGAGAGCCGTTATGGAGGCTGCTATCGAAGTAAAAGCGGAAAAAGGCTTTGACATCGTTCCGGAGATCATGATTCCGTTAGTAGGCGAGAAAAAGGAACTGAAATTTGTTAAAGACGTTGTCGTAGAAGTAGCGGAGCAGGTTAAGAAAGAGAAAAATTCGGATATCAAATATCATGTAGGTACGATGATCGAGATTCCGAGAGCGGCGCTTTTAGCGAATGAAATTGCCGAAGAAGCGGAGTTCTTCTCCTTCGGAACCAACGATCTGACACAGATGACCTTCGGCTTTTCACGTGATGACGCCGGCAAGTTCTTAGGCGATTACTATAAGAATAAGATTTATGAGTCTGACCCGTTTGCAAGGCTCGATCAAAGCGGTGTCGGCCAGTTGGTACAGATGGCGGCCGAGAAAGGACGCGCGACCAGACCGGATATCAAGCTTGGTATCTGCGGCGAGCATGGCGGCGATCCGTCGTCTATCGAATTCTGCCACAAGGCGGGGCTGACGTATGTGTCCTGTTCACCGTTCAGGGTGCCGATCGCACGATTGGCGGCGGCACAGGCGGCTATCAATAATTGATGCGATGGCAATGAGCCTGTTTTTGCCAAGCTTCTTTTTGCTAAATGCAGATTATAATTTATTCTGGACGAG
>JAMPIB010000029.1 GCA_023663085.1 Ruminococcus sp.
AAGTGGAGGTAGTAACGATTATGATGAGTTTATTTGATGATGAGCAGATAATGAGAACTTATGCAAGAGATATTAAAAGAGAAACACTCATGGAAAATGCTAAACATATGTTAAAGATGGGGAAATTGACTGTTGAAGAAATTCCAGTCTGCTATCCTGATTTGACGATTGATGATGCAAAGGAAATTGAAGAAGAAATTATGCAGTTTGCATAATCAATCATATCAATCAAAATCAAATACAGTAACAGCGTCAGGGTGTATAGAAAATGAAAAGTCTATGCGCCCTTTTTGTATGTAAAGGAACGGAGAATAAAGATTTGCCTTATTCCTACAATTAACTCATGCAATCTGATTTTTGATATAAGTTGACGAATATACTAAAGAAAAATAAAATAAAAGGGGAAAGTATAGATTTTGTATGCAGCCTTTCCATACTGTGAATGAGGAGAAAAAACAGATGTTCAAAATTGCAATATGTGATGATGAGAATCTTTTTTCAGAAGAACTAAAAGAACTGCTCTCCGCCTATATGATGGAAAAAGGGATTGTTTTTGAAATAGATACATACAGTTCCGGAGAGGCACTGATAGAATTAGGAATTAAGGTAGTGCAGTATACTGCCATATTTTTAGATATAAATATGGAGAAGATTGATGGTATCAAGACGGCTGAGATGATCAGAAAAGCAAGCCGGGAAATATTTATAGTATTTGTGACTGCGTATGTGGATTATTCGCTGGAAGGATACCGACTGGATGTTGTAAGGTATTTATTAAAGAACCATGCTAACTTTCAGAGTAAAGTTAATGAATGTATGGACGCCATTCTTGATAAGATGAATTATTCCGTGACAAAAAGAGTATTTGATTTTAAAGAAGGCAGAAAAGAAATATCACTGGAAAGATTATTGTATATTGAAAGCAACAAGCACAAACTGGAGTTTCATGTTATGGAGGACGATATGACAGTCTATACCATGTATGAAACATTAAACATATTAGAGGCCAGACTGGCGGAGAATGATTTTATAAGGATACATCAAAGTTATCTTGTAAATGCAAAACATATCAGGAATGTAGTCCGCTGCAAAGTGATATTGACAAACGGAGCAGAGTTATCCATACCGAAAGCAAGGTATATAGAAGTCAAGAAAAAGTTTATAGCGTATCGGGGAGAAGTGTAGATGTTTGAAGTAATGCAGAGTGTATTGTTAATATTAATAGAAATAATGTGCTGTATGATTTTTTATGAAACATTTGGGAAATTGCGGTATAAAGGCTGGATTAATATAATACAGTTTGTATTGCTGTTGGGCGGTATATCCTTTCTCTCATTTAGCTTTTCCGAATATTTTGTAATTAGGCAGATTTTTGGCATTTTGCTGTTTTCTGTATTTATGCTTTGGCATGTTAAAATCAGCTTGAAAAAATCTTTTGTATTGGCTATATTATTTGATGCATTGCTGCTTGCAATGGATTTGCTGGCATTCTTGATTATGGGATGGTTGTCTTTGGACATGAAAATATCAGAACAACAACATGCAATTGCTTCTGTATTGGCATATCTGCTGGTAAAAGTAATTCTTTTTTTTCTTATACTTGTTATAAAGAAGCAGTTTGCGAGAAAGTCAATGGAAATGATGTTGGATACAGAGTGGATAAGGTTTCTGTTTTTTCCTATTTTTACCATAGCAGCAATTTCTGCAATGCTGTCTGTTTTGGAATATGCACAGACAGTGGAACAGGTAAATCTGCTTGCTGTTATCGCATTTGGAATGGTGGGGATGAATATCGTTGTGTTTTACTTAATTAACGATATTTTGGAAAGAGAAATGAAGATACATGAGAGCAAGGTTTTTCAAATTCAAGCGAAAAACCAGCTGGAAATGTATCAGTCTATCTCCGATAACTTTGATAAACAAAAAAGAAAGACACACGAATATAAAAATCAGATTTCATGTATAGAATCCCTGTTAGATAAAAAGCAATATTCCAAGTTGGAGGAGTATGTCAAAAAGATTTATGGTTCTTTGAATAACGAACCGGACGCCATTAACACCAACAATGTAATCGTAAATGCCATACTTAACACAAAGTATCAGGAGGCAGAGGCGAAGGGGATTGTTTTTGTATTCAGGGTAAATGACCTGTCAGAACTGAAAATAAAAGATGAAGATGTGGTTACTATCCTTGCTAATCTTCTGAATAATGCCATTGAAGCGTGTGAGACATGTGAGGATAAAAAGGTAATCAAGTTCAAGTTTGTTAAAGAAGATGATATGATAATCATTGCGGTTAAAAATACCTTTCATTATGATGTTGTATATGAGAATGGTGAGATAAAATCTACAAAAACATCAGGTGGGGATGAACATGGTGTGGGAATTAAGAATGTGTTAAAAATCATTGAGAAATATGGTGGTGAATATGTCATTGAAGATAAGAACAAAGAATTTTTCTTTTCTATTGTTATTCCGGCATGAATGCAATGTCAAAATGAGCGGCCATAAAATTATGTTGTGCCGTTTTCTGCAAAAATAGTCCGTTTTCTGCGAACAATCTTGATTTTTTCCGTATATAATTCATAATAAAAGGAATAAGCACTTCTGGAACGTTCTTTTGGTTTAAGACAGTATATAGATAAATAAGAAAGCAGGTTATATATGGAAACAAGATTATTTTGGAAATCTGTCATGCGGAGAAAAGCAAACCTGTTGTTTTTGATGATTCTGATAATCACGGCATCCTTTGGGTTTATGCTGCGTACTGTAGAATATCTGGCTGTGAACAGAGAGATTGAAAGGATTTCTCAGGAATACCAACAGATCGGGACGCTCACTTCTGCGGATGGCATTGTCACGGAAGGAATCCCGTTTGTAGAGGAGAGCCCTTACGTGGAGTTTGTGGATATCAACCGTTCCTGTATCGCAATCCTTTCCGATATCTATAACGCGGATTTGGACGGAACGATTTGTTGGGATGGTACTTTAAACTACGGTGTGAATATCAATGAATTTATGGTCTGGGGAGAAGTGGAATCGGAAATGGAAACTAACCAGCCGAAGATCAAAAGGTATGTTTTTCGGGTGAAGGAAGGCGTATACGGTTACCCGGAGTATACGGAACCGGGAATAAGGCTTATATTGGAGACGGGAGCGCAAGTCCCTCAGATGGAGGAAGGAAAAACATATCTTGTCAGAGTGCATATGGATTATCAGCTTGGCTATTATGGGGACGGGATGACAGTCGGGATGTGGCCTCTGGAAGAAGGGGTATGGTTTCTGGAAGGGGAACCGGATGAGGAGATATCCGATCAGTACGTAAATGAGGATGCAACGCTTCAGGAGCGGAATCGCCATTCTATGCTGGCATATGCTACGGCAGATATGAGTTCCATGCCCTGGGCGCAGGAGAGCACCAAGTATTTTTATCTGGAAGAGGGACGATGGCTGAACCGGCAGGATCAGGAAGAGGGAAAAAAGGTATGCGTGGTCATGAAACGGTTTGCCGAAATAAGGGGGCTTGGTGTAGGAGATACGTTGACGATGACTTTGCAGGATAAACAACCTTCTTATGCTGCATATTTATCAGCCGATGATGACACATGGGAGACAGATGACAAGACGGAAATGACGCTGGAAATTGTGGGGATATATGGGAACCTTTATGGCGGGATAGCAAACGATCCGTCCTGGATTTCAACGACTACTTTTGATACTGCCGATATATATATTCCGGACAGCTGTATGCCGGAGCGTTACGTGGAAGACAGTGATATCTGGCTGTATCGTTTCAGCTTCGTATTGAAAGACCCGGAGGATAAGGATGTATTTCTGGCGGAGATGGCGGAAAAGCTGGAGCCGCTTGGTATCTCTGTCAGCTTTCTGGAAAACAACTGGGATGCGTTCTGGTCATCGGCAAAAGGCATCAGGCAGGAAACCTTCTATAGTTTCATACTTTTTACGGTTGTACTGGTGCTGGTTCTTGGGACGGTAGTGTTTTTGTATACATGGCAGCGGAAAAAGGAAACTGCCATAGCTCGTGCTGTCGGCGTTCCGGCAAAAAAGACTGCCTTTTGCGCCTGTCTGCCCATGATGGCATTCGGAATGGCGGGAATTCTGGCAGGAGGGATTCCGGGGTGGAAATACGGTCTGGCGCAGGCAGAGAAAACTCTTGCAGTAGTGGATGCGGACAGCAGAGTGGAACTTCCACTGTTCTGGTTTGTGGGAATCTGTCTGTTGGTATGGCTGTTGCTTACAGTTATTCTGTTAATATGGAATCTGGTTTATGCTCGGAAACCCGTGCTGGAGATTTTGCAGGGCGGTTCAGCCGGACGGCGGAAAAAGCGCATAAGCGCGGATGTTGGCAGTAAGTCGGAAGAAAGCGAAGAACCGGATGCTTCTAAAAAGAAAGAGAATGAAAAACCGGATGTTTTCGCAGGGCGGTCAGCCCTGCGGATGGGGAAAACAGACGCATGGTCTGGAGGCATGGGAACTGTAGCTGGAGAAAAGATGTCGATAATGGCGGCGCTCAGGTTCATGGGACGGCATCTTGGGCGGTTTTCCCTGCGCTCTATGTGCGCCCTGCTCGTAGCGGCGGTTTTTACTACGGCATCCTGTTGCCTGAAGGAGACGATCCGAACCGGTGAGCAGGAAGTGGACAGTCTGTATCGTTCCACCATTGTGGAGATGGATATTGGAAAGAAAGACACAATGGCATATGTAGCGGGCTATGGCGGAGCATACATCAGGGATAGGACGGTGCGGCAACTGCTTGATACGGGGAATATTGTGGAATCTTTTCTGGTAGCGGGAGCGGAAGGAGAAATTGGAAAACTGGATGAGGAAGAACGGGAAACAACAATTTTTTTCGGAATTGATGATGTGGAACAGTATTCCTCTTCCGGAATTTGGGATAGTGTGGAAATCTATTACAGGGACGGATATGGGGAAGACCTGTTTGGAAAAGAATATGAGGTAAATAGCAGACGCGACGCATCTTTGCAAGAGCCGGTGATAATATTGCCGGAAGTGATGTGGCTACAGTGGAATACTGATCTTGAAGATGAGTTTTGTGTTAAAATCGCGGGTACTGTAGTGCCAGTTGAAATCGGAGGCTACTATAAGGCCACGTCACTGACCGTAGAAAGCGATAGCGATGATGTACCGTTGCTCCCCCTGTCGGTTTTAAAGCAGTTGCAAGGAGAATATCTCTATTATGGGACAGCACAGTTTACGCTTGACTCGGAGAAAAACCGTGAACTGGAAGATTTCCGGGAGAAGAGTACGGAAATTATACAAACTCCCGGAGCAGGTCTGCAGGAGCTCTCACTCCTGATTCTGGACGGGGAGTTAAAGCAGGCAGTAGAGCCAATGGAAAAGAACATAGCCTTAATGAAAATCCTGTATCCTCTTGCCAACGCGGCAGCATTTCTGACCGCCATCGGACTTTCCATCCTGTTCCTGTTCCAGAGACGGAGAGAAGCAGCGATCCTGAGAGTTCTTGGCGTGGGAACCCGTTCGACCAGATGGATTCTTACGCTTGAGCTTCTGATAGTAAATGCAGCAGGTCTTCTGATCGGCGCTGCCGGGACAGCCATCCTGACGGAGAGCGGGCTGTCCGCCATGCCTTTCGCGGCAGGATGTTATTTTCTGGGATGCCTGATCGGAACTGTATCAGGGGCGGTCATGATCACCAGAGGAAGACCGCTGGAACTTTTGCAGGATAAAGAGTAGTGTGAAAAAGGCATGATTATTAGAATGAGAAGAAAGAGAGGGATCATATGGATACACTGACTTTGGAGCATGTTTCCTATAGATATAAGAAAGCCGATAAAAATGTTTTGAAGGATGTGAACTGCCATTTTTCCAGCGGAGAGATGGCGGCTGTCATCGGGCCTTCAGGTTCCGGGAAGACCACTTTCCTGTCAATATTGGCGGGACTGGATGTGCCGACATCGGGAACCATTTTGAAGGATGGACAGAACGTGCTCGGAATGGACAGGGATTTGTGGAGACGCAGGGAAGTGGCTGTGATTTTCCAGTCATTCCAGTTATTTCCACGCCTGACGGTGCTGGAGAATGCCATGTTTCCTTTGGAACTGAACGGGATACCCAAAAAAGAAGCGGCCCAACAGGCGAAAGCCAATTTGAAATCAGTAGGACTTGATGAAGAGAAGTTTAAACGTTATCCGGCCAATCTGTCCGGCGGAGAACAGCAGAGGGTAGCGATCGCCCGCAGTTTATCGAGTGGAGCCAGGATTCTTTTGGCGGATGAACCTACCGGAAATCTGGACGAGGAAAATACCAAAAACATCATCTCCATTTTTATGAATCTTGCCCATGAACTGGGCTACTGCATTATCGTGGTGACCCATGACCCTGATATTGCGGCAGTTTCGGATGTGGTGTGGAAAATGACGGATGGGGAACTTGTGCATTATGAAGCAGTTCAGGCATAGATTATGGCAGGGCATGTGTACATGCTGGAAGACGGCAGAGTGATAAGAAGAACGGAACGGGAAAAGATTTTGACAGATCATGGAACGATTTCAGCTGGGATCATCTGTATGTATGCTCCAAAGGCAGAATTGTGTTCATTAAAAGTGTTTAACTTTAACATAGATAAATTACAGACTTCTATTAACCAACTTTTGGCGGCGCTTGAATGGTGCTATCAGCAGAAAATTCCGATTATTCACATGAGTCTCGGCAGCACTTTATGGATGGACTATGTTCCCTTACGCCGGATTGCAGCAAAACTTGTACAGAATGGGCAGATGTTGATTGCAGCTCATAGCAACAGCAGCGCATATACCATGCCAGCATGCTTTATGGGGGTGTTGGGAGTTGAAACAAATAAGACATATCAGAATGATGAGTATCATATCGTAGAGGCGGGATGGAGGCAGGTTCAGATACAGGCATCTTCCAGACATAAATTAGTGGCAAAAGACGGATTGTCATTTGAAACTCCGGTATCCAACAGTTATGCGGCACCGGTGATTACTGCAAAAATACATGAGATTCTTTGCAGTCTGGAGAAGGAACGAATGTCTGTGCCTATAGTATATCAGAAGTTAGCAGGACAAAACGGATATTCAAAAGCACAGCAAAATGCTTTACATATGCTGTGCCGTAGAGTATAATGATAGCATCATAAAGAAAGAGGTGATATAAATGGCTCAAATTAGTTTGCGTATAGAGGATGATGTGAAGAAAAGTGCAGAGCAGGCTTGTGCTGATATTGGAATGTCTTTATCTACAGCCATTAATATTTATCTGAGAAAACTGGGACGAGAAAAGCGCATACCATTTGAGGTGTCTGTAGATCCATTTTATTCTCAGGAAAATATGGATAGACTTAGAAAATCTGTGGCACAGATGGAGGCTACAGGCGGTACGGTGCATGAGGTGAAGCTGGATGATTAAGTCATGGTCGGATGCAGCATGGGAGGATTTCGAATACTGGATGAAACAGGATAAGAAGACATTGAAGCGTATTCTTCAACTGCTGAAAGACATTGACCGGAACGGATATGAAGGAATAGGAAAACCAGAAAGGTTAAGCGGTGATTTGGCATCTTATTGGAGCCGGCGAATAGATGATGCAAATCGTATTGTCTATCGCATAGAAGATAATACGATAAAGATTGTTCAGTGTGGTTCTCACTATAGAGACAAATAAAACGGCAACCAAAACAGGAGGAGTAGATGAAATTCCTGAATCTGAACCGCTTCTGAACCGTTTACAACCAAAAAAGTTCTTTTTACTACCGTTTCGTGATATCTGCGCTTTACAGGATAAAGAATCGCCTGAAAAATGCCGATATTTTTATCAAAGTAGGTGCAGATGCGTGAAACGGTTGATTCCCGCGGGCAGCGAGTCAGGTGGCCGCTTGCAGCGGGAGTGTTGATTTATATGGCAAAACGGATTTTGCCATAGACAGCGTACAGGGAGGTTACGGGATGACAGTACAGATATTTGCAGAGGGAAAGCAGGGCACCTTAGTCCATCAGAATGAAAACGCGCTGGCGCGTAAGGCGGTCAGACAGAATCAGAAAAATGAGCAGTTAAAGAACGGATCCATCAATATGAATGAACTAAACGGTAAGATGGATTCTATTTTGATGCGCAGACAGCGTGCCCAGAAAAAGGCTATGAAAGTAGTCGGAGACGCCTGGAACGCGGATAAGAAAATAGACGCCGATATCGGAAACAGAAGAAATCATATCGAAGAATTACAGAGCAGTATTGATGAGAATATGGCCATTATTGCAGACGGAGAAGCACATAAAGAAGAACTTAGGAAAACCTATGGCGTGGCGGCTGACAGTCAGGAACAGAAAGATCTGGAATTGATGGAAAAATGGCAGCGTTCCCTGACACTTGATTCCCAGGTGACACTTACGGACGAAGAACAGGCAAGGATTGAGGAACTTAGTGCGGGCACGCGGACGGAATATCAGGAGCGTGCCATGAAGATTGATAGCGGTATGGGTATTTATGAGTCCCGTATTAAAGAGAGTCAGAAGGAAATGCGTGCCGAATACAGCGCAATCCGTGCGATTAAGCAGGAACGTCTCAAAGATCATACGATGGTGGATGCCCAAAAAGAAGCAGAAGATATTGTGGAAGACGCCAATAAAGAAATCATCGGTATGCTGATCGGTGAAGCCAAAGACCATGTGGATGAAGAGCAGGCGGAGAAGATAGAAGAGGCCAAGGAGAAAGCGGAAGAGAAAGAAGAGCAGGAAGAAAAACTCGAAGAGCAGAGGGCGGAAAAAGAAGAGCAACGCGCGCAGCTTGAAATAGAACAGGCGGAAAGCAGGGAAACAGAAGAAGTAAAGGCCGAGCAGAGGAAAAGAGCAAGGCAGCAGGCGGATCTGTTAGGAGAGATGCAGGAGAACATTGTATCGCCGTCATCCAATGCGGCGGAGGCCCAGCAGGCGATCAAAGAGATGCTGCAGAAGATGAAACTTCTGGAGGAAGATCTAAAAGGCGCGAATGTGGATGTAAAGCTTGACGATGAGAGGTGTAACTTTGATGTGGCAAAAGGGAATTTGCCCCTGTATTAGTTGACAAGGAGGTTATCTGAATGGCAGTACAGAGAATGGAAACAAACGGCAATCATCATACTGTGGTGAATCAGAACGCGAATGCCATGAAGCGTAAAGAAGCCCGGCTGGATCAAAAAAATGGCGGACAGGTGCAGAATGGCTCCATCAATATCAGTGAGTTGAATGGAAAGCTGGACTCCATCCTGATGCGCAGGCAGCGTGCGCAGAGAAAAGCGATGAAAGTAGTCAGCGACGCCTGGAATCTGGATAAGAAATTTGATTCGGGTTTACAGGAGCGCAGGGCTCATGTGAAGGAATTGCAGGAGAGCTTTATCCAGAACCGGGATGAACTGGATAAGTGCAACGCTGACTTGGCGGAAATCAAGGAACTTTACGGGGTAGAGGAAGGTTCTTGGGAAGAAAAAGATGTGGAACTGGCGAGATTATGGAATAAATATTCAGCCGCTGCCGCTATCAGCAAAAAGTTTGACTCTGTGGAAGTGTGGGAAGAGATGACGAATGTCAGTCTGTCGCAGGAAGACTGGCAGCGTATGACGGAACTGGAAGGGAAGATCAGTTCACCGACCCTTTATCAGCAGCGTGCATTGGAGATCGGCGAGAAGGCGGACTTTTTTGAAAAGAATATGAAGAACGCCCAGATCGACTTACAAAGCGAAGATAGCGCGATTCGTATGGTCAAAATAGAGCGTCTGAAAAAGCAGGGTATGGTAAAGGCGCAGAAAGAGGCTGATGAAATTAACGAGGCGGCTGCAAAAGAGACTATTTCCATGCTGATCGGAGAGGCGCAGGATCATATCGACGAGAAGATGGAAGAAAAGAAGGAAGAGGCCAAAGAAAAGGCGGAAGAGAAAGAAGAACAGGAAGAAAAGATCGAAGAGCAGAGAGAACAGAAGGAATTGCAGCAGGCACAGCTTGCACTGGAGCAGGAAGAGTCGCATATCGCAGAAGAGACGCGGAGCGAACAGCGAAGAAAGTCCAGAGAACAGGCGGAACTTATCGAGGACGCGGTAGATGACGAGTCATTATCCGGTCTGAGCACATCGGAGGCGAAACTGGCGATCAAGGAAATGCTGCAGAAGATGAAGCTGCTGGAAGAAGATTTAAAAGGCGCCGCGCTGGATGCCAGGATCGAAGATGTATAGAGGATAAGTGACAGATATATAAGAGCGAAACTATAAAAAGGCCGGAACTCACAGGATATGCGGGTTCCGGCTGTTTTTAATCTGCTTGATCTGTTTTGTTTTCCAGAGCGGCAGTAATGAAGCCTTTAAATAACGGATGCGGTCTGTTGGGCCGGGATTTTAGTTCCGGGTGCGCCTGCGTGGCAACGAAGAAGGGATGCTCCGGCAGTTCGCACATCTCAACGATCCGGCCATCCGGTGAAAGTCCGGATAGTTTCATGCCTTTTTCAGTCAGGACGCTGCGGTAATCGTTGTTGACTTCATAGCGGTGGCGGTGTCTTTCATGAATGGTCTCTTCGCCGTATAACTGATACGCTCTGGAAGTCTTGTCCAAAACGCAGGGATAGGAACCGAGTCTTAAGGTACCGCCGATATCTTCCACATCATTCTGATCGGGCATCAGGGCAATGACAGGATGCGTGGTCGAAGGGTCGAGTTCGATACTGTGCGCATCATTGTAGCCGATTACATTTCTGGCAAATTCCACGATGGATAACTGCATACCGAGGCATAATCCCAGATAGGGGACATGATTTTCTCTGGCATAGCGTATCGCATGTAACATACCATCTATCCCTCTGTCGCCGAAACCGCCGGGAACAAGGATGCCGTTGACATCGCTTAAAATATCTTTTACATTCTCGGCCGTCACGGTTTCGGAATCTACCCATTTGATATTGACGACGCAATGGTTGGAAATGCCGCCGTGCTTCAACGCTTCTACAACGCTGATATAGGCGTCATGGAGCTGTGTATATTTTCCGACCAGAGCGATCGTTGTCTCGGCGGTAGGCGTCCGTAAGGATTCTACCATGGCTTTCCAGTCGGTCAGGTCAGGTTCGGGACAGTCCAGTTTCAGACATTCACAGGCAACCTGCGCCAGATGTTCTTTTTCCATAGTCAGGGGCGCTTCGTATAAATATTCTACATCCAGATTTTGTAATACGTGGCTGCTTGACACGTTACAGAAAAGCGCGATCTTGTCTTTTATGCCCGGTTCTAACGGATACTCGCTGCGGCACACGATGATGTCGGGGCGAAGTCCCAGTCCCTGCAATTCTTTAACGCTTGCCTGCGTAGGCTTAGTCTTCATCTCCTGTGATGCCCGCAGATACGGGATCAGCGTTACATGAATGAGAATGGCATTTTCGCTGCCTACTTCATGCTGGAACTGACGGATGGATTCTAAGAATGGCTGGCTTTCGATATCGCCGACGGTGCCGCCGACTTCGATAATGGCGATCCGTGTCTCCTCGTCCGTAAAATTGCGGTAGAAACGACTCTTGATCTCATTGGTGATGTGCGGGATGACCTGCACGGTGCCGCCGCCGTAATCGCCGCGCCGTTCTTTCTGTAAGACAGACCAGTAGACCTTGCCGGTCGTCACATTGGAATTTTTATCCAGATTTTCGTCGATAAATCTTTCATAATGTCCCAGATCCAGATCGGTTTCCGTGCCATCTTCCGTAACGAAAACTTCCCCGTGCTGAATGGGGTTCATCGTACCCGGATCTATATTGATATAAGGGTCAAATTTCTGCATGGTCACTTTATAGCCACGCGCCTTTAATAATCTTCCTAAAGATGCCGCCGTAATTCCCTTGCCAAGCCCGGAAACTACGCCGCCTGTCACAAATACATACTTAACAGCCATATCGTCCTCTTTCTTTTGCATAATATTAATGAACTTCTTCACGAAGCAGTCTTTGCTGCAAGTGTTAGAAGTTCTTCTCACGCTATTATACTATGTTGGCACAGGAAAAATCTACTGGAAAAGCGAATTTTATGAAAAAAATTTAGAAATCTTTAATACTTGTGTCCATAAATTCATAATTCTCTTATTGATTTATAGAAAACTGTTCCATATAATAAGAAATAGATGAAAAACAGAGATGGCTGCATAAAGTATCGTATCTGTTAGAAAGTGAGGATTCCTCATAGATGGATAACAATCTCAACCAATATGATGGTAATTATAATAACGGCGGCAACAACCCCAACAGAGGCCCGGATAATCAGGGCGGCCCCGGCGGCCCTGGGAATGGCGGCGATCCCAAGAAACAGAGTTTTATCATCCTGATCATCGCGGCGCTCATCACACTGTTCAGCATCAGTATCTTCATGAAATTTATGACTGGCTCCAGCAATCAGGAGATCAGTTATAATGAGTTCATTGATATGATAGAGCAGGAGAAGATCGAAAGCGTCGTAGTGGACTCTGACCGGATCATGATCTATCCGAAAAAGCAGGAAAACAGCAATCCTTTTTTCTATGCGTATGGCAGCGGAACGACTTATTATACGGGCAGGATGGAAGACGACGATACGCTGACGGCCAGACTTTTAGAACATGATATTGAATTGAACAGACAGGTGGCGGACAGTTCGAGTTTGATCATCACTGTGCTTCTTTATTATATTCTGCCGGTACTGCTTATGTGGGGACTCTTAAGCCTTCTTTTCCGTAAAATGGGCAAGGGCGGCCCGATGGGAGTCGGTAAGAGCAATGCCAAAGTGTATGTGCAGAAAGAGACCGGCATCACCTTCCAGGATGTGGCGGGTGAGGACGAGGCGAAAGAATCGCTTGTGGAAGTTGTAGATTTCCTGCATAACCCCGGAAAATATTCCAAGATCGGCGCCAGACTGCCTAAGGGAGCGCTTCTCGTGGGCCCGCCCGGAACCGGTAAAACATTACTTGCCAAAGCTGTGGCAGGCGAGGCGCATGTGCCGTTTTTCTCCCTGTCGGGTTCTGATTTCATAGAATTGTATGTGGGCGTCGGTGCGTCCCGTGTCCGCGATCTGTTCAAAGAAGCGGAGAAAAACGCGCCCTGTATCGTCTTTATTGATGAGATTGACGCGATAGGCAGAAGCCGTGACTCTAAATACGGCGGCGGAAACGAAGAGCGTGAACAGACATTGAACCAGCTGCTTTCCGAAATGGATGGTTTCGATGGCAAAAAAGGAATTATTATTCTGGCGGCGACGAACCGCCCCGAAATTCTGGATAAAGCCTTGCTGCGTCCGGGACGTTTCGATAGAAGAATCATTGTGGACAAGCCGGATTTAAAAGGCCGTGTGGAGATTTTGAAAGTCCATGCCAAAGATGTTCTTATGGATGAGTCGGTCGATCTGGACGAGATCGCGCTTGCCACTTCCGGGGCTGTCGGCTCCGATCTGGCGAATATGATCAACGAAGCCGCTATCAATGCGGTAAAAATGGGCAGAGAATTTGTCAGCCAGAAGGATCTGTTCGACGCCGTAGAGCAGGTGCTTGTCGGAAAAGAAAAGAAAGACCGCATCATGAGCAAAGAGGAACGCAAGATCGTATCCTATCATGAAGTCGGCCATGCACTTGTCAGCGCTTTGCAGAAAAATTCCGAGCCGGTGCAGAAAATTACAATTGTACCGCGGACAATGGGCGCGCTCGGTTATGTCATGCAGGTGCCGGAAGAAGAAAAGTATCTGGATACCGAAGCGGAACTGCGCGACAGGCTGGTAGGACTCTTAGGCGGCCGTGCGGCGGAGGAAATCGTATTCGACACGGTAACGACCGGTGCGGCGAACGATATTGAACAGGCCACGAGCCTGGCCCGCAACATGGTCACCCGGTTTGGTATGAGCAAGAAATTCGGCCTCATGGGTCTTGCCACGGTAGAAAGCCAGTATCTGGAAGGCAGGGCGTCCCTCACCTGTTCGGATGTAACAGCGGCGGATATTGACACGGAAGTTATGAAGATGCTGCATGAAAGTTACAAACAGGCCAAGAAACTATTAAAAGCCAACCGGGAGATCATGGACAAACTGGCCGATTATCTGATCGAGAAAGAGACCATCACCGGCAAGGAATTTATGAAAATATACCGGAAAGAAAAAGGAATCCCCGAACCGGAAGAAGACGAGAAGGGGAAGAAAGCAGATGAAGCGGATAAGGCGAAGGAGTCTTCTGAAAAGAAAGAGGTGCCGCCGGTGCAGAATAATGCTGACAGCGGAAACTATGGAGCAGGAGCTCAGATGCCGCCTGTTCAGCATACTGCGGAAGGCCAGGGCGTCGGTCTGTTTTCCCATTCCAGCCTGTCGCCGGATATGATGCAGAGTGCTGCGCGGAATACCTATCGGAATGCGCCGGTGGAAGATGAGCAGAAAGCGGATTTCACACAGACACTTGTACAGGAGACTAATTCGCTGGCGGAGCAGCAGGAGCAGGCGGAAACGTCGGCGGAAGAGGAAACTGCAGGAAATGCTGATATGGGTGATAAGGAAGAGCAGGGGATTGGACAATGATATCGGAGACAGTTATCAGATTGACTGGTAACTGTCTTTGTCAGTTTATTGACATTAGCTTATAACAACCCTTTTATTCTTGCCAATTCCGTTCCATTAAGGGGTTTTCCTGAATTAAGAACTCGAAAATTTCCCCAGTCGGAACTTTCAACTTTAGTTAATGAATCCAGTTTGACGAATGATGGCATCACAAAAGGCGGGTTATATGATCTAAGCCGTTCGTTTGTTGGAAAAGCCAGTTTGCGTTCTTTTCCTCTTATTGATGATACATTTAGTACTTCAATATAATCTGCTTTAGCAGTTACAACTAAATATGTCCTATCGTATGTTGGAAACTCACCGTCTACAAATCTGATTTTTCCGAGAATGCCTTGACCTTCTATGAAACTCATCAATAAATCACCAGCCTTCCATTATCTAAATAAACACTATAAGTGTCGTCATCAGCGGATAATGAAAAGCTTTCCAACTGGTCTATCATATCGTCAGTTAATGCAAAGCCATCAAAATAGAATGTCACTCCATTGATAGTTTCGCTTGCAGTTATATCATTCTCAGTCTCTCTATAGGCAGAAATAATTTCTCGCATTTTTTCAATATCTGCATGTTGAGACATCATATCAACAACTGACAATTCTTTGTTATGATAACCCGTAGAACTAGTACCATTATTAAATGCTAATTTCCAAAAATCGAATGTATGATTAATGTCTGAAAGTTCTTTCGCAGAAGCACAGCCAAAGATTTCCATTACAAGTTTTAATACTTCATATTCTTTTTCAGAAAAATCCGGCTGATATGAGTCGCTGTCATGTTTAAATGCAGCATAATCGTTTTTATATCTCAAACGAACTTTTTCAACTACACATCCATTTTTAAAAGCTAATACCTGATCATTAAACAGTGGTTCTCCATATTCAGCAATATTTATTAAATTAGCCATAACAAGAAGCTTTTGCAATTTCATATTGCCATCATAAGTGTCCGGTCTGGAATCAGCGCCATTTTTGATGAAAAATTTTGCAAAATCATACACATCTCTCATTTTGACTCTCTCCTTATATAAAATATTCACTCCATCATGGGAGTGACCCAAAAACCGAACATGAATATAAGCACCCTACGTGTATTATGTTTATTATATCCATTCATGACATTCTCGTCAATCATAAGATAAAAGACAAACCTATATTTTGTCAGTAACTTTTTTGCAGTTAAGAGGGTTTTTTATTATGATAGAAAAAGGTAAAATAAAAAGAAAAAGTAAAATAGAAAAAATAAAATAGTAATAGAAGGAAAGTCCGTATGTATCTTGTCAGAGAAAAAATACAAAGGCTCCTGGATGATTTTAAATTAAAGAAAAAATTACAGAGCCTGTATATCGTATGTGTGATCCTGCCGCTTTTTTTAACGGACGGATTTATTTTGTATAATATGCTGTCTGCGGAGAAGGTGGAGAGACAGCATGAGATGGAAAATCTGGCCAGCGCGCTGCAATATAATATCTACAGTACATTTATGTATGCCTCCTCGACAGCGGACAGCATCAACCTGAATAAATATATAGAAGAGTTTTTAAATACACAGTATGAAACGCCGCTGGCATATGTGGAAGGGTATCAGGATTTTATGCGCAATTCTCTGTTGGCCAGCAGTATGGCGATCACTAATACCAAGGTCACTATTTATGCGGACAATGAAACCATTATCAACGGCGGCGAATTCGGGCGGATTTCGACGATCAGCGGGACAGAGTGGTATCAGACGTTAAAAAACAGCGAAGAAGACGCCATGCTGCTGTTTTATTATGACGACCTGAGTCCTTCTGTCAGTGCGAAAAGGAAGATACTTCTTCTGCGGAAGATGAATCTGGTCAGTAGCCATGGTTGTGAAAAAGTGATAAAAATAGAAATTGATTACAACAAGATGATCCGTGATATCAACGGGATGAATTATGAATCACCTGTTTATATCTGCAAAGATGGAAAGATTCTTTTATCCAATACGAAGGACAATTATCAGGGGCAGCCGTTTAAGGAATTTACCTTGATGGATAAGGTAGGATATCAGACCAATATCATATTGTTTGGTGAAACATATCAGATCTATGTACTGGAAAAAGATAATGACGTATGGCTGCAGATCCTTTCCAATATACCGCTGATATTGTTTCTTCTGTTCATTAATATTCTGCTGCCTTCCGCACTGATGTCGCAGATTGAACGTTCTATCACAGTCCGTATCGGCAGACTCGGCGAGGCTTTTGATAGTGTGAATGCGGACGAACTGACGAAGATACCGGAGGTTTCGGGAAGTGATGAGATTGCCGCCTTGATGAGAAATTATAATCGTATGGCGGATCGTACCAACGGACTGATCCAGACGGTATATAAGGACAAACTGCGGGAACAGGAGATGAGCATTGCCCAAAAGAATGCCGAACTTCTGGCCCTGTACGGGCAGATCAATCCGCATTTTCTGTTCAATGCGCTGGAAAGTATCCGGATGCACAGTGTTTTAAAGAAAGAGTACGAGACGGCGGATATGGTGGAAAAACTGGCCCTTATGGAGAGGCAGAATGTTGACTGGGGCAATGATAACATAGAGATCAGTAAAGAGATGGATTTCGTAGAGGCATACTTAAGTCTGCAAAAATATCGTTTCGGGGACAGGCTTTCTTATTCTCTGGAAGTGGAACCGGAATGCGAAGCGTTAAAGATTCCCAAGCTGACAATAGTTACTTTTGCGGAGAACGCCTGTGTACATGGGATAGAAAGTAAGACTGCGCCCGGCTGGATCTTTATCAGAATTTATAAAGAAGAGGGTTTTCTATGTATTGAAGTGGAAGATACGGGAAAGGGAATGAGTGAAGAGTTGGTATGCGATATACAGGATAAAATGGATAACGCCAACATCGAGAGACTGAAACAGAAAGAAAGGGTCGGTATCCTGAATGCCTGTCTGCGGTTAAAGATGATGACCGACAATCAGGTATATTTTTCAGTTGAGAGTGAAAGTGATGTCGGTACAATCATTCAGATACGGATTCCACAGGATAGAATATCATAAAAGAAGATTCCGGGGGGAGGGAACAAATGCTTCAGGTATTATTAGTAGATGACGAGCCTTTTATCTTACAGGGACTGCGTGTTCTGATCGACTGGGAGGAAGAGGGTTATGAAATAGCCGCCGCTTTGGAAAACGGCGAGGAGGCGCTTTCATTTCTGAAGAAAAATCAGGTGGATCTGATCATAGCGGATATTAAGATGCCGGGGATGAGCGGGCTGGAGTTGTTGGAAACGATACGCAGAGAGGAACTTTCGGATGCCTATTTTGTCATCTTAAGTGGATACAATGATTTTTCCTATGCGCAGCAGGCAATCCGCAATAACTGTACGGATTATATTCTGAAACCTGTGGAAAAAGACGGCCTGCTTTCTATTCTCAGAAAGATTACACATTTATCGGAAAGCAGCCGTATTGATAAACAGAATCACCAGAAAATGGAATCCGCCTATCTGGCGCGCAATCTGATCGCGCTCTTAAACGGAAAATATGACGAGATGAATCTGGAATATGTCAAAAACCATATGCAGTTATCGGAGGGGATACGTTATATTGACATAGAGATCTCGGAGCCATACGAAGACATGGAAGATGGCGCCGCCAGAGTGTTACAGAGGGATTTATACAGTGCCTGCCAGAAGTTATTGCAGGAGGACAGCAGTCATGCCGTATTTGATGTTTCGCATAAGGATAAGAGTTTCGATATCGGACTTATTTTCTGCGATTATATGGCGGCGAAAGCAGATATGGATGAAGAGGCTTATCTGCACAGGTTTCATAAAGAACTGGAGAAATTGTTACAGCATCCGGTATGTATGCTGGTAGGGAAACGCGTGCAGAATATCGCCGGGATATCGAAGTCCTACGGGACAAGCTGTATCTTAAAATCACAGATTGCCTTTCATGCCAAAAAGAATATTTATTTCTATGAGCAGGAAGTAAAAGTAAAACAGGGCGGGATCATGTTATGCAAGAACAGTCTGGATGAATTGATCTGGGCCATTGAGCAGGATGAAAAAATCCAGATCCGTAAAAGTGTGGATAACTTATATAAAGAGATCGGTGACATGGGCGTGGCGGGCGATATGCTCAGTCTGAATATCAACTATCTGCTTTTCCAGCTTATCCATCTGGCAATGGAGCAGGATAATGAAGTCAATCAGGAAGAAATTCTGCAATTTATCAGCGAGAGCAGTTTCGAGGATGGTATCATGCGCGGGAGCAGCGTCCACTTGTCCCGTTTTGCCTGCGAATATGCCGATTATCTGGCGCAGCTTCGCAAGAACGTATCCCGCGGGGTTTTACAGGAAATAGAAAAAGAAGTAAAGGAGCATTATGCCGAAAACTTAAGCCTGCGGGACTTAAGCAGAAAATATTATATTAACAGTTCTTATCTGGGCCAGATATTCCGCAAAAAATACGGACAGTCTTTCAAGGACTATCTGAGCCATTATCGTATCGACGAGGCGGCGAAACAGTTGATGCGGACGGATAAGAAGATCGGGGAGATCGCCGAAGACGTAGGTTATAGGGACAGTGACTATTTTATCCGAAAGTTTATCGAAATAAAAGGATGTACACCCTCGAAATACCGGAAAAATAAATTAAATATAGAATAAGTTTATTAGTTGAGCGTGAAGCCTGATCGGCTGACTAAAAGTAGATAACAGAGAGGAAGATGAAGATGAATAATATAAAACAGGCTTATAATCCGTATCTGCCCTCATGGGAATATATACCGGATGGAGAACCGTATGTATTTGGAGACAGAGTTTATGTATATGGTTCCCATGATTATTTTAACGGACATGTTTTCTGTCTGGGAGATTATGTGTGCTGGTCTGCAGCGACAGACAATCTGGGGGACTGGCGGTATGAGGGCGTGATCTATCGGAAGAATCAGGATCCGTTAAACCGGGATGAAAAGATGTGCCTGTATGCACCGGATGTAACGGTCGGCCCTGATGGCAGATATTATCTGTATTATGTGTTAGATAAGGTGTCGGTAGTTTCTGTGGCGGTCTGTGATACACCAGCCGGGGAATATGAATTTTACGGGTATGTACAGTATCCTGATGGGACGAAACTGGGAGATAAGGAAGGCGATGAACCACAGTTTGATCCGGGCGTACTCACAGAAGGGGATCAGACATATCTGTATACAGGGTTTTGTCCCGAGGGAGATAAAACGCGTTCGGGCGCTATGGTTACCGTGCTGGATAAAGATATGCTGACTGTCCTCAGGAGTCCTGTGATTATTGTGCCGGGGAGGGAATACAGCGCAGGAACGGAATATGAAGGACATGCTTTTTTTGAAGCGCCGTCTATCCGTAAGACGGGCGATACCTATTATTTTATATATTCTTCTGAAGTGATGCATGAGTTATGTTACGCCATAAGCAAAGATCCCTTAAAAGATTTTTCATACGGAGGTGTGCTCATCAGTAATTGCGACATGCACATTGATACCTATAAACCAGCCGGAATGCCCACGGCATATGGTGCCAACAATCATGGAAGTATCGTTAAGATCAAAGATATATGGTATATTTTTTATCACCGTCATACAAACGGAACATGGTATTCCAGACAAGGGTGTGCGGAAGAAATCTGTATACAGGCAGATGGCAGTATTCGACAGGCAGAGATGACATCCTGTGGATTAAATCGCGGGCCGTTGCGTGGCGAAGGTGAATATCCGGCGTATCTGGCCTGCAATCTGTTCACGGCTCAGGAATCCGTATATGTGGGCGGCGATGCGTTTCCTAAGATCGTACAGGATGGGAGAGACGGGGATGAAGAAGAGGGCTATATTGTCAACATCAAAGATTCGGCAACTATAGGATTTAAATATTTTGCTATGGAAAATGTATGCCGTATCGGCATTGCTACACGGGGATATGCCAAGGGGATATTTCAGATAAAGACCCGTTGGGACGGGCCGGTCCTGGGAGAAATTGCAGTACGGAATACGAATGTATGGGAGTGGTGCTGGACAGATATAAAGATGCCGGATGGAATAAACAGTCTGTATTTTACTTATTGCGGGGACGGAAACGCGGCTATGAAAGCATTTGCTATAAACCGTAGATAAAGGAATAAATTATCCTCTCAAATCTTTTTCTATAATTTATCGGGGTTTTATATATATTTTTTCTGTTTTTTTATCAAGCTGGATACTCTATGATAAAAATACAGAGTGATGCTCTAAAAAACAAAAACCGAGAGGGAGGTAAATTATGAAGTTCAAAAGAATAGCAGCATTATTGATGACAACGCTTTTAACAGCATCTCTTTTGGCAGGCTGCGGCGGTGATGCGGCATCCAGCACAAGCGGTGATGAAAGCGCAAGTACAGGAGAAGAAACTGCGGCATCTGGTGAAGAAACCGAAACCGCGGCGGGGGGGGATACAACGTCCTCTGATAAGGAATACTCCGAAGACGAGATCATTGATTTCACATTTTTCGGGGCAATGCCGCAGCCGGAGATCAACGATGGTAACGATATTCAGGAGATCATAGCCAAGAAGACCGGTGTAAGAGTAAAAGAGACATGGCTGACAGGGCAGACGGCTTCTGAAGCGGTAGGTACGATTATCGCCAGCGGAGAATATCCGGACTTTATCGATGGCGGTGATGGATGTACACAGCTTTATGATGCGGATGCGTTGATCGCCTGGGATGATTATATCGATCAGTATCCTAATATCAAGGAATTATATACTGATGCAGAATGGGATAAATTCCGTCAGGAAGATGGACATATCTACTGGTGTAACGTATTCCAGAACTCTTATGGCGAGAACAGATCCACAACACATAATGATGAGGCTTTCTGGGTTCAGGCGAAGGTTCTGGAATGGGGCGGCTATCCGGAGATTCATACATTGGATCAGTATTTTGATCTGCTGGAAAGATATGTTGCGGAAAATCCTACGTTAGAGGATGGCACACCAATTATCCCTTACACGATACTTTGCGAAGACTGGAGATATTTCTGTATTGAGAATGCGCCGCAGTTTTTGGATGGTTATCCGAATGACGGTTCCGTTATCGTAGATACGGATACTATGACGATTGTTGATTATAATACGACGGACACAGCGGTAAAATATTTCCAGAAATTAAATGAAGAATATAATAAAGGTATGATCGACGTAGAATTTGCTACACAGACATATGATGAGTATATTGCTAAACTTTCCACAGGTTCTGTACTTGGTATGTGTGATCAGTGGTGGGATTTCGCTTATACGGTAAACGATGTATTCAAACAGACCGGACTGGATCTGGAAGGCTGCAACTATGTTCCGCTTGGCCTTACCATTGAAGAAGGTATGGACAATATGTGGCATACATACGGCGATACACAGAATACAGCCAGCGGTCTGGCTATTACGACAAGCTGTGAAGATGTTGATGCAGCATTCAAATTCGTAAACGACCTTCTGGATCAGGAAATCCATGACCTGCGTTTCTGGGGTGTGGAAGGCGTTGACTATCTGGTAGATGAGAACGGCTTATATTATAGAACAGACGAGATGAGAATGCAGGCGTCCGATACGGAATACAAAGCATCCCATCTGTGCCAGTACAGTTATTTCCCACAGTGGCTCGGCACAAGTAGAGACGGCATCAACGCAATGCAGCCGACAGAGCAGACATCAGAGTTCTTCACGGGCCTTGCAGAGCCTCTTGTAAACTGCTTTAACGCATACGGTGCAGAGAATTATCCGGATATGATCGGTTCTGTGAATAAAGAAACAGGTTACTGGTTCCCGATGTATTCTTATTCTAACAATATGACGACAGAGACGCCCGGAGGTGTAGCATGGACTAAGATGGGCGAAGTAAAGCATGAATGGCTGCCGAAGGTTGTCATGTCCGCAGATTTTGATTCAGCGTGGAGCGATTACATGAACGCATACGAGGGATGTAATCCGCAGGATTTCCTGGATGAAATGCAGGAAGAGTTAGACCGTAGAGTAGCAGCGGCAGGAGAGTAAACTTTCTGGATCATGAATAAATAAAGAAATAAAGCGGCCCAGTTGCCGAAGCGTAACTGCGGTCGCTTTTTCAATCAGAATGATTTGCTTATGGGTGAAGGAGGCAATGTATGAGCGGTAAAACAAAGAAAGCGCGGCCTGGGGCCGCGATCAATAAAAAAGACCTTAAGCGGCAGAGAGTGCTTCTGATATGGGCGGCGGTCTTTGTTATTTATGGCATCATCTTTTATTATATCCCGCTTGGCGGCTGGGTTATGGCTTTCCAGAATTACAAGCCTAAGACGGGACTTTTACATTCTAAGTTCGTAGGATTGGATAAATTCAAGTTTTTATTTTCAGACCAGACATTTATCAAAGTTATCAGGAACACGCTGGCAATGGGCGTGCTGAATCTTGTGACTACCTTTGTTATGGCTATCGTATTTGCCATATTACTGAATGAAGTACGATCAACATTTGGGAAAAAATCTGTGCAGACAATTTCCTATCTCCCGCACTTCCTTTCCTGGATCATTGTAACGGGGATTCTGCATGACGCTTTATCAACAACGGGTATCATCAATGAATTGTTAGTGAATCTGCACATTATAGATACACCGATCAGTTTCTTTTCCAAGCCGGAGTTATTCTGGCCGATCGTGGCTTTCGCCAATGTCTGGAAAGAGACAGGGTGGAATGCCATCATATATCTGGCCGCGATCACTTCTATCGACCCCTGTCTATATGAATCGGCGGCAATCGACGGGGCAGGCAGATGGGCGAAGATCAAATATATCACGCTGCCGGGCATCCGGCCGACAATTATGATCCTGTTATTAATGAATATCGGTAATGTATTGAATGCAGGATTTGAAGTACAGTACCTGTTAGGAAACGGGCTCATTAAGAGTGTTTCGGATACTATTGATATTTATGTATTGACATGGGGTATCAGTCAGAGCGATTATTCTCTCGGTACCGCTGCCGGTATATTCAAGAGCGTTGTAGCGATCATTCTGATCGTCATTGCGAACTATGCAGCCAGAAAATCCGGCGAAGAACGGCTGTTCTAGGGAGGTATGGGAAATGAAAAAAGAGATGGAAAATTATAAACCGAAAAAAAAGAAAGGTTCGTTCGCCGATAAAGCGTTCGTTTTCTGCAATACGCTTTTTATGATCTTGTTCGTTGTCGTAACATTGTATCCGGTAATCAATACAGTAGCGTATTCCTTTAATGACGGTATTGATGCTGTCCGCGGCGGCGTACATATATTCCCCAGAATATTTACGATGAAGAACTACTCTGTTGTTTTACATATGCAGAATTTCGTGACAGGTGCGGTCGTCACGGTTTCCAGGACAGTTTTAGGGACAATACTTGCACTTGTAGCCAACGCCATATTAGCGTATATCATCAGCAGGAGAGAATTTCTTTTCAAATCGCAGCTTTCTTTGTTCTGGGTCATTACCATGTATGTAAACGGCGGATTAATTCCTGTGCTGTTGGTATATAAAAGCCTGCACTTGACAAACTCTTTCTGGGTATATATCATTCCGGGTATGGTAAGCGCATTCAACGTGCTCGTTATGAGGACTTATATGCAGGGATTGCCGGATTCGCTGGAAGAGGCGGCCAAGATCGACGGTGCGGGATATACGAAAATATTTGTCAGGATTATCACACCGTTATGTAAACCGGTATATGCAACAGTGGCCCTGTTCGTGGCGGTAGGGCACTGGAACTCCTGGTTTGATACGATGATCTACAATCGTATGAAGACCGAGTATACAACATTACAGTATGAATTGATGAAACTCTTATCTTCTGTTATGCAGCAGAGTGGAAGCGCAACCAGTGTCAATACGGCTAATGCCTCTGCGGTAACGCCGGTTACGGTACGTTCCGCGGCGACTGTTATCACGATGCTGCCGATCATCTGCCTGTATCCGTTTTTGCAGAGATATTTCGTGGCCGGACTTACTATCGGCGGCGTTAAAGAATAAGAAAGGCATGGTAATTAAAATGACAACAGAACATGCAGAAAATAAAAAAGGCGCATATGCAACAGGCATTTACCGGAATGTGTTTCGGGAGATGGGGTATGATGCGCGGGAGATAGAACAGAGGAAAGAGGATATTTTTCAGACATTATTTTATGGCGCTGAGGAAGAAAGAATCTATCATCCGGTCGGAGACGATATGGCATACATAGAAGATACCGGCAATCACGACGCGCGCACGGAGGGCATGTCCTATGGTATGATGATGTGTGTGCAGATGGACAGAAAAGAAGAGTTTGACCGTTTGTGGAAATGGGCAAAGACTTATATGTTTCTTTCGCAGGGCGATAATGCGGGGTACTTTGCATGGTCATGTCAGGTAGACGGAACGAAGAACGCTTACGGCGCGGCACCGGACGGAGAGGAATATTTTGCTATGGCGCTGTTCTTTGCTTCACACCGCTGGGGAGACGGGGAAGGTATTTTCCATTACAGCCGCGAGGCGCAGTCGTTACTGCATACCTGTCTCCATAAAGGAGAAGACGGCGGCGCCGGGCGTGCCATGTGGGATGCGGATAATAAACTGATCCGTTTTATTGCCGAAGTGGATTTTACAGACCCATCTTATCATCTGCCGCATTTTTATGAATTGTTCGGCTTGTGGGCTTTGGAAGAGGACAGGGCGTTTTTTAAAGAAGCGGCTAAAGCAAGCCGGGAATATCTGAAAAAAGCCTGTCATCCGGTGACGGGATTGTGCGCTGAATATGCGGAGTATGATGGCACGCCGTATGATAAAGAGTATGATAAATGGGGCGGACGGCATGACTGGTACTATAGTGACGCCTACCGCACGATAGCCAATATCGCGCTGGATCATGCGTGGTTCGCCAAAGACGAATGGGAAGTGGAGCAGGCGGAGCGTTTTCTGCGGTTTTTCTGTGAGACGCTGGCTATGGACGAGCGGGCGAAGGTATATCTGATAGACGGAACGGTCTTAGAGCAGGACGCGCTGCATCCGGTAGCCATTATCGCGACCAACGCGCAGGCGGGACTGATCGCCTCTACGGAGAATGCGCGCACATGTATCCGGCAGTTCTGGGAAACCGGCCTGCGGCAGGGAAACAGAAGATATTATGATAACTGCCTGTATTTTCTGGCTTTTCTGGCACTCAGCGGAAACTATAAGGTATATTGATGTATGGATGTTCAGGAAGGAGTGGAGCGGCGGTAATGGATTTTCTAAGATTTGACAGCGATTTCATGACAGCGATCAGCCGGGCGGCGGATTATGTACTGCTCAATCTGTTATGCGTGCTTTTCTGCATCCCCATCGTTACGGCGGGGGCGGCTGTGACGGCCAAATATTATGTGGCCATGAAGATCGAGCGCAAAGAAGAGCCGGTCGTGTTAAAAGCATATCTGAAGGCTTTCCGGGATAATTTCAGACAGGCCACGATATTATGGCTGATCGGCATCTTTTTAGTCCTGTTTCTGGCAATGGACTGGTATCTGTTTAAGGATATGCAGATGAGCGGCGTCAGTTCGGTGTTCCGTACTGCATTGTTTATCTTTTCCATTGTGGTGGTGATGTCGCTTTTTTGCGTTTTTCCAATTATTGCCAGATTCCGCGTGACGCTAAAAGGGGCGGTGCGCAGCGCGGTGCTCTTTTCCCTTCTGCATATACCGCAGGTGGCGCTTGTCATACTCCTGGAGATTTTACCATATTATATCGGTTTCCATTATCTGAAATGGTTTATTCTCATATGGGCTTTTTGCAGCGGACTATCGCTTTTTTATGCCGCACGGATGTATGTAAAGGCTTTTGCCAGAATAGAGGGGCAGATGGTAAATGAGGAATGAAATAGAAAAAATCAGACGGATGTCCCCGAAAGAAAGATGGGAGTACTTTAGAACTTATTATCTGGTGCAGACAGTTATTGGTGTTATCGTACTCATACTGGCGGCGTTTTTTATCCACGATATGAAAGTGTCTTCCAGAGAAATCCTGGCTTCGGGCTGTCTGGTCAATGTAACGATAGATCAGGAGGGGTTTTTTTACCTGACGGATGAATATATCAGTTTCTGTGAAAAAAGCCAGAAAGAGGCTTCGGCGTTTTTATCTGTAGATAATACGCTGGATTTCATGCCGGAGAATCCGCTGGATAAAGATTCGTATGTCATGGCGCTCACCGCGCAGATCTATGCAGGCGATTATCAATATATGATACTGGATAAAGAGGCTTGGGAGTACTTTCAGAAGTCGGATGTTTATGCTGACCTTACGCAGATGCTGACGCCGGAGCAGCAGGAAAAATATGCGGACAGAATGGTATACCAGACATATCAGACAGAGGATGGCACGCAAGGCCGGATAGCGACGGCTCTTGATCTGACGGGAACGGCGTTCGCCGGGCACTGTCATCTGGAACCGCAGACGGCCTATCTTGTTTTTATCGAGACGGCGCAGGAAGAGAATACGGAAATTACAGTTGAAAAAAAGAGGCGGCTGGCAGATTATATACTGTCAGACGCTTCTTTTTTGTGATATACTTGACAGGAAAAGAAGTTATCAATGGAGCAGGGAAATGTTTGATGTAGCGGAAGAATTGAAAAAACTCCCCAACAGTCCGGGCGTTTATATCATGCACGATGCGGATGATACCATTATCTATGTGGGAAAGGCGGTCAATCTGCATAACCGGGTGCGTTCTTATTTTCGTAAGATTGTAGGGCGCGGGCCGCAGATTGACAAGATGGTACAACAGATCGCGCGTTTTGAATATATTGTGACGGACTCCGAACTGGAGGCGCTCGTTCTGGAGAATAATCTCATAAAAGAGCACAGTCCGAAGTATAATACGATGTTAAAAGATGACAAGACGTATCCTTATATTAAAGTCACTCTGGGGGAAGAATATCCGCGGATTCTTTTTTCCAGGGAGATAAAAAAGGACCGTTCCAAATATTTCGGCCCCTATACGAGCGCCGCGGCGGTAAAAGATACGATTGAATTGATGAATAAGTTATATCAACTACGGACATGCAGCCGGAAACTGCCGAGGGATATCGGACTCGACAGGCCGTGCCTGAACTATCATATCAAACAGTGCCTTGCGCCCTGTCAGGAATATATCAGCAGGGAAGAATACAGGGAACGCGTGGAACGGGCACTGGATTTCCTGAACGGGAATTATAAACCGATCTTAAGGGAGCTGGAACAGAAGATGCAGGAGGCGTCTGAGCAGCTGGCCTTTGAAGACGCGATACGCTACAGAGACTTATATAACAGTGTGAAAAGCGTGGCGCAGAAACAGAAGATAACGGACAGCGACGGAGAGGATAAAGATATTATTGCGCTGGCCAAAGATGAGAGCGACGCGGTCGTGCAGGTCTTCTTCGTGCGGGACGGCAAGCTGATCGGCAGGGAGCATTTTTATATGATGCATGTCGCAGGATATGAAAGTGCACAGATACTGTTGGATTTTGTCAAGCAGTTTTATGCGGGGACACCGTATATACCCAAAGAACTGATGTTACAGGAAGAGATCGGAGACATTGAGATATTGGAGAAATGGCTTAGTATGCGCAAGGGCAGCCGTGTTTATCTGCGCGTGCCCAAAAAGGGCAGCAAGGAGAAATTGGTCGAACTGGCCGCGCAGAACGCACAGCTTGTGCTGAGTCAGGATAAGGAACGCATCAAGCGGGAAGAGGGACGCACGATCGGCGCGGTACGGGAGATTGCCAGACTGCTCGACTTAGAATCCGTACAGCGCATGGAGGCTTTTGATATCTCCAATATCAGCGGTTTCGCCAATGTAGGTTCGATGGTCGTTTATGAAAAAGGCAAACCGAAACGCAGCGATTACCGGAAATTTAAGATACAGTCCGTAGCGGGACCGGATGATTATGCCTGCATGAAAGAAGTGTTGACCAGACGTTTCGTGCATGGTATGGAAGAACGGGCGGAGTTAGACAGAAAAGAACTTGATAAAGAGTTCGGCAGTTTTACGAAGTTTCCCGATCTGCTGTTAATGGATGGCGGCAAGGGACAGGTCAATATCGCCCTGCAGGTATTGGAAGAACTGCATATCGACATTCCCGTATGCGGCATGGTAAAAGACGATAACCACAGGACGAGAGGACTTTATTATCATAATGTGGAGATTCCCATAGATACCCATTCCGAAGGTTTTAAGCTGATTACCAGGATTCAGGATGAAGCGCACCGTTTTGCGATTGAGTATCACCGCTCCCTGCGCTCCAAGTCGCAGGTAAAGTCCGTACTCGACGAGATTCCCGGCGTCGGCCCCGCGAGACGAAAAGCGCTGATGAAGCATTTCAGATCCATCGAAGAGGTCAAAAATGCCGAAATAGCGCAGCTATGCGAAGTTCCCGAAATCCCCGAACACATAGCCAGGCAAATTTACGATTTTTTTCATAATAATGTAATTGAGCAATAGCCATTCCACGGTTATTGTGTTAAAATATTCACGGTGGCAATGAGCGGAGCGGAATCGAGCGACGCACTGCAGTGTAGTGAAAAGCGAAGGAGAGGGGTTATATGGCAAGTATCAGTTTGACAAAAGTAATCGAAAAATGGAAGTGGGAAAATCTGACGCCGGAGATTGATATTTCCAAAATCAAGATCACGCAGCCTGATATTAACAGACCTGCGTTGCAGTTGGCGGGTTATTTTGAGCATTTCGAGGCGACCCGATTACAGGTGGTCGGATTTGTGGAATATACTTATATGAACAGTCTCGATGAGGAGACGCAGACGGAGATTTTTGAGAAACTGCTGGATAATCCGATTCCCGGCATTGTCTTTTGCAGGGAACTGCATCCGAACGATCGTTTCAGGGAGATCGCAGTCAAACATGGCGTACCGCTTTTGATGAGTGAAAAGGCTACTTCGGCGTGTATGGCGGAGATCATCCGCTGGCTGAACGTACAGTTGGCGCCATGTATTTCCATTCACGGCGTATTGATAGACGTTTACGGTGAGGGTGTACTGATCACTGGAGAAAGCGGTATCGGTAAATCGGAGGCCGCGCTGGAACTGATCCAGAGAGGGCACCGTCTGGTGACGGATGACGTAGTGGAACTACGGCGTGTCAGCGCGGATACGTTAATCGGTTCTGCGCCGAGTATCACCAAACATTTTATCGAACTGCGCGGTATCGGTATCGTGGATGTAAAGGCGTTGTTCGGCGCATCCAGTGTCAAGGATACCCAGAACATAGATTTAGTCATCCATTTGGAAGACTGGGATAAGGATAAAGAATATGACCGTCTGGGCATGGAGGAAGAATATATAGAGTATCTCGGCAATAAAGTAGTCTGTCATAATATCCCCATCAGACCGGGACGTAATCTGGCGATCATCTGTGAATCGGCGGCAGTTAATCATCGACAGAAAAAGATGGGTTACAACGCCGCACAGGAATTATATCAGCGTGTTCAAAATTCACTGGCCCGCAGACGGGATGAGGACGAAGACGAATAAAAGCGGGAGAAGTGTAAAACAGCAGGAAAAGAGAGGGAGAAAGCAATGGCAAGTCATGTATTTGGTGTAGATGTAGGCGGTACGACCGTAAAAATGGGGCTGTTTGATATAAATGGCAATGTTTTGGACAAATGGGAGATTCCGACCAGGACGGAAGATAATGGTAAGAATATCCTGCCGGATATCGCGGCAAGCATAGAGGCGAAGATGGCTGAAAAGAATCTTGAAAAAGAAGATGTGGCCGGCGTGGGCGTGGGCGTACCCGGCCCTGTCGATGGAGACGGTGTGGTACACAAGGCCGTGAATCTCGGCTGGGGTCAGTTCAATATGAAAGAAGAACTGACAAAACTGCTCGGAGGAATGCGCGTGGAAGGCGGCAATGACGCTAACGTAGCGGCGCTGGGAGAAATGTGGAAAGGCGGCGGACAGGGCCATAAAAATCTGGTAGCCGTTACGCTCGGAACAGGTGTTGGCGGCGGCATCATCATCAACGGAGAGATCATGACCGGAGCGACCGGAGCAGGCGGTGAGATCGGTCATATCCATGTAGAGGATAACGAAACGGAAAGCTGTGGCTGCGGAAATTACGGATGTCTGGAAGAATATGCGTCCGCGACCGGGATCACCAGACTGGCCAACAGAGCGTTAAAGGCCAGCGATAAAGACAGCGTACTGCGAAACAGTGAGGTTTCCGCCAAGACTGTCTTTGATGCGGTCAAAGCAGGCGATGAACTGGCCATCGAGGTGGCGGAGAAATTCGGTGAATATCTGGGAAAAGGGCTTGGTGTGATCGCCGGTGTCATCAATCCGGAAATTTTTGTTATCGGCGGCGGCGTTTCCAAGGCGGGTGAAGTACTGTTCGATTATATCAGACCGCCTTTTGAGAAGACGGTCTTTCATGGCAGCAGGGATACGATCTTTGCGCTTGCCACGCTTGGAAACGATGCGGGAATATACGGCGCGGCTAAGATGCTTTTAGATTAAAGCATGGGTATGAGATTATAAATCCGGCATATTATATAGTATATATTTTAAGAAATGAGACGGTGTGAAATTGAGTTTAAATACATCTATATGTAAATATATTGAGAAGATCATTCCGAAGGAGAGGATACTTTTTCATGAACCCATGAGCAGGCATACGACTTTTAAAGTAGGCGGCGAGGCGGAATGTATGATCCTGATTGAACAGGAGGAAGAACTGCTGCGGCTCGTACCTTATCTGAATCAGATCGAACAGGATTATTTTATTCTTGGAAACGGCAGTAATCTGCTGGTCGGCGACAGAGGATACCGTGGTATCATCATCAAACTCGGCGAGGGTATGGAGCGGATAACGGTAGAAGGCGAGTGTATCCGTGTGCAGGCGGGAGCATTGTTATCCCGGACGGCGGCGCGGGCGAGAGACGCAGGTCTTTCTGGTCTGGAATTTGCGGCAGGAATCCCCGGAAGTGTCGGCGGCGGCGTTGTCATGAACGCGGGAGCCTATGACGGTGAGATGAAGCAGATCACAGAATCCGTGAGGGTCATGGATAAAGAAGGAAAAATCCTTGAGTTGGATAACAGTACTATGGAATTCGGTTATCGCACCAGTATCATTAAGAACAGACCTTTTATTGTATTGGAAGTCCTTCTGCGGATGCATCCGGCGCCGAGAGAAGAGATCCAGACGAAAATGGATGAACTGATGCAGAAGCGGTTGAGCAAACAGCCGTTAAATTATCCGAGCGCAGGCAGTACCTTTAAGCGGCCGGAAGGATATTTCGCCGGCAAACTGATCATGGACGCCGGTATGCGCGGTTATCGTATCGGCGGGGCGCAGATATCCAATAAGCATTGCGGTTTTGTGGTCAATGTCGGTCAGGCGACGGCGGCGGATGTGAAAGAAGTGATCGAGGAAGTGCAGGAAAGAGTGAGTGAACGCTTTCATGTGAGACTGGAACCGGAGATTATTTTTCTGGGAGATTTTTAAGAGAGGATATTCTAAAGAAAGAGGCGTGGTAAAAACATGCGATTTGTAGTAGTGACCGGAATGAGCGGCGGTGGCAAGAGTATAACGCTTAAAATGCTGGAAGATCTGGGATTTTACTGCGTGGATAACCTGCCGGTGCCGCTTATCGAAAAATTTCTGGAACTGATCGTGACGCCGGGCAGCGAGATCACCAAAGTGGCGCTGGGACTGGATGTGCGTGCCGATCAGTCTTTTAATGACGTACAGAAGGTTCTGGAGAAGTTAAAGGCGGAAGGATATGTTTTTGAAGTCCTTTTCATGGATGCGAGCGACGCCGTTCTGATCAAACGTTATAAGGAAACGAGAAGAGTGCATCCGCTTTCACCCGATGGCAGGATCGAAGATGGCGTTGTCAGAGAGAGAAAGATACTGGAAGACATGAAAAAGAAGGCGGATTATGTGATAGATACTTCCAATCTGCTGACCAGAGAATTAAAAGAAGAGATGGATCGTATCTTTGTGCTCAACGAAGAATATAATTCTCTTATGGTGACGATACTGTCTTTCGGCTTTAAAAACGGCATTCCGGCGGATGCCGATCTGGTCTTTGATGTCAGATTCCTGCCGAATCCGTTTTATATTGATGAACTGAAGCATAAGACCGGTAACGATAAAGAGGTGCAGGACTATGTCATGAGTTTTCCGGAAGCCTCGGATTTTATGGAAAAACTGGGGGACATGCTGAAATTTCTGATCCCGAATTACGTAAAAGAGGGAAAATACCAACTGGTCGTAGGGATAGGCTGTACGGGCGGAAAGCACAGGAGCGTGACACTGGCCAATGCGCTGTATGAGCGGATGAAAGATCAGGGAAATTATGGATTGAAACTGTATCACAGGGATATCAAGTAAATTTTGAGGTTGTGCTTATGTCATTTTCCCAAACGGTAAAGGACGAGCTGGCGGCATATATCAGTCCCGCGAGACATTGTCAGTTAGCGGAATTGGCGGCATTGATCCATTTCGGAGGTCATCGGAGCAGCGATGGATTACATCTGGATTTAGACATAGAAAATGAAATGGTTGCCAGAAAGTGCTTTACATTATTGCAAAAAACCTTTAATATAGATAATGTTATGCGGGAAGTGGAGGAAGAAAAAATCCTTCAGGCGCTTCATCTGTATGACGCTGGCCACCATATCCTGTCTCTGGATATGCCGGTAAATGCTCTGCTCATTAAGAACAGTTGCTGTGCGCGCGCCTATTTAAGAGGTGTTTTTCTTTGTGCCGGGTCGATGAGCGATCCGGAGAAAAGCTATCATCTGGAATTCGTATGCGGCAGGAGTGAGCAGGCGGAACAGTTGCGGCGCATTATCCGGGAGTTTCAGATAGAAGCCAGAGTGATCAGACGTAAGAAGTATTATATTGTGTATTTAAAAGAGGGTTCCGGAATCGTAGATCTGCTTAATGTAATGGGCGCACATGTGTCGTTGATGAATCTGGAAAATCTGCGTATTGTCAAGGAAATGCGCAATTCCATAAACAGGCGGGTTAATTGTGAAGCCGCCAATATCACCAAGACCGTAAATGCCGCATCCAAACAGATAGAAGACATTCTGCTGATTCAGAAACAGTATGGATTTGAAAACTTACCGGATAATCTGCGGCAGATGGCAGAAGTCCGTTTAGAGTATCCGGAAGCTCCTTTAAAAGAACTTGGGGAGTATCTGGATCCGCCGGTCGGTAAATCCGGTGTCAATCACCGACTGCGGAAATTAAGCGAGATTGCTGAACATATGAGGTTATAGAAGGAGGAGAACTTATGATTGAAAAATCTGTCCAAATTAAGTTGGAAGGCGGCCTGGAGGCCAGACCGGTGGCAGTACTCGTACAGGTGGCAAGCCAGTATGACAGCAGCGTGTACATTCAGTCGGCTAACAAAAAAGTAAATGCCAAAAGTATCATGGGCATGATGGGTCTTGGTCTGGCTATGGGCGAAACAGTAACCGTTATTGCTGACGGAAACGATGAAGAAGCGGCAGCAGCGGGCATTGAAGGATTTTTAAGCGGCAATCAGTAAGGCATAGGATAAAGGGGATTCCCGGAAAGGGAGTCTCTTTTTTTCCAGAAATAACAGATAAAAAGCAGAGGAGGACACCGCATGGATAAAAATATGCTTTTTGTTTATAATCCGAGAGCTGGCAAGGCGAAGATCAGAAGCAATCTGCTGGATATCATTGATACGTTTGTCAAGGCGGGATACGAGGTGACCGCGTATCCGACGCAGGCATCGGGAGATGCGGTCGATGTGGTGAAAAATCGGCGGGAAGGATATGATATTGTCGCATGCTGCGGCGGAGACGGGACACTGGATGAAGTGGTCACCGGAATGATGTCAAGCAGTAAGAAACTGCCGATCGGTTATGTTCCTGCGGGCAGTACCAACGATTTTGCCAGTAGTCTCGGCATTCCGCGCGGCATGGTCAAGGCGGCGGATGTCGTGGTCGATGGCAGGGATTTTGGCTGTGACATAGGCGCTTTTAATGATGATTATTTTATTTATGTGGCGGCTTTTGGGATTTTTACGGATGTATCTTATGAGACGAAGCAGGATGTGAAAAATGTGCTGGGACATGCCGCCTATCTGTTAGAAGGAGTGAAAAGGCTCTCTTCTATCAGATCTTACCGGATGAAGATACAATATGACGATGTCTGTCTGGAAAATGAATATATTTACGGGATGATAACTAATTCCAATTCCGTCGGCGGCTTTAAAGGCATTACCGGAAAAGATGTGGAGTTAAACGATGGCCTTTTCGAAGTAACACTGATCAAAAAGCCGTCTAATCCGCTGGATATCAATAATATCGTTATGGCATTGGCGGATAAGAGGATCCAGTCTGATGCAATCCTTTGTTTTAAGACTTCCAGACTGGTCATAGAGTCCGATGAGGGTGTTGCCTGGACGTTAGACGGTGAATTTGGCGGAGAACATACGATGGCGGTCATAGAGAACAAAAAAGAAGCACTAAAGATCAGGATACCGCGGTAAAAATCAGGTAATAAATTCCAATATTTTTTCTGAAAAGGTTTTCTTTTTAAGCAGAATGCGGTATAATGTCATCAATGAGTTAGGTGGACAGCCTGCGTATGAAAAAATTATAATGGAGGTAATAAAGATGTTAGTTTCAGCAACAGAAATGCTTCAAAAAGCAGTAGCTGGTCATTATGCAGTAGGCCAGTTCAATATCAACAACCTTGAGTGGACGAAAGCAATCCTTCTTACAGCACAGGAATGCAATTCTCCGGTCATTCTGGGTGTATCTGAAGGCGCCGGCAAGTATATGGGCGGATATGATGTCGTTATGGGTATGGTAAACGGACTGATCAAAGATCAGAACATCACGGTTCCCGTAGCTGTGCATCTGGATCATGGTTCTTACGATCACTGCTACAAATGTATGGAGGCAGGATTCCCTTCCGTTATGTTTGATGGTTCCAAGTATTCTATCGAAGAGAATATTGCAAAGACCAAAGAACTGGTAGAGGCTGCTCATGCCAAGGGAATTTCCATTGAGGCGGAAGTTGGTTCTATCGGCGGTGAAGAAGACGGCGTCGTAGGTATGGGTGAATGTGCAGATCCCGCTGAATGTAAGCAGATCGCAGATCTGGGCGTAGATTTTCTGGCAGCAGGTATCGGTAATATCCATGGTAAATATCCTGAAAACTGGAAAGGTTTACAGTTCGATGTACTTGCATCCGTTCAGGAGAAGACAGGAACACTTCCGTTAGTTCTTCACGGCGGCACAGGTATTCCGGATGATATGATTAAGAAAGCAATCTCTCTGGGCGTTGCCAAGATCAATGTTAATACAGAATGCCAGCTGGTATTTGCAGAAGCAACACGTAAATACATCGAGGCAGGCAAGGATCTGGAAGGTAAAGGATTCGATCCTCGTAAAGTTCTTGCACCCGGTTACGAAGCTATCAAGGCGAAAGTAAAAGAGAAGATGGAATTATTCGGTTCTGTCGGCAAGGCTTAATAACAGTCATAAATAATACACGAATCATAGGGTTGCCCATAGCGGCAACCCTTTTGATAATAAAATACCCATAAAAAGGGAGGATGCCAGGTAAACTAATTTACCTGGCATTTATTATGAAAAAGTATTAATTAATCTGTCTACTCTGATATGGTCTCTTTTGTGTTATCTTATGATTTAAGTATATGCAAAAGAAATGTCTAAAGAATGTTTCCAAAGTGAAGTTTCTTTAAATTAAATATGAACAAATTGTGAATGCGGGGAGGGTTGTAAAAGTATAATATTATATAAAAATGGGGATTTTGCAGAGAAATGTAAATATAAACTTGGGGATTTTGAAAAATTATATAAAAAACAACTTGGGGATTTTGCATAAACGTGATAAAATATGGTTATTATAAGAGGGATATCATCAGGAGAAGTGCAATGGCCGAGAGAATATTTGATAGAAAGATATATAACCAAATGCTGAACTGGAAAAAAGATAGTGCAGGTAAGACGGCCTTGCTTATAAAAGGGGCCAGGCGGGTAGGAAAGTCAACGATTGTGGAGCAGTTTGCCAGAAATGAATATAAGACATATATCTTAATTGATTTTTCTAATGTATCACAGGAAATCAATGATTTATTTAAGGATATGTCAGATTTAAATTTTTTCTTTTTAAAATTGCAGCTTCTGACGAACAGCGAATTACAGGAACGAAATTCCGTAATCGTATTTGACGAAGTTCAGGAACAGCCGTTGGCGAGGCAGGCCATTAAACATCTGGTAAAGGATGGGCGCTATGATTATATTGAAACAGGCTCATTAATAAGCATTAGAAAAAATGTACAGGGAATCGTGATTCCGAGTGAAGAAACAAGATTAGTCATGCAGCCTATGGATTATGAAGAATTCAGATGGGCATTGGGGGATAAAACAACGGCAGGTCTTATAAAAACAGCGTTGGAGAAAAGACAGTCTGTCGGCGACGATACGAATCGGAAATTGATGAGGGATTTCAGGTTGTATATGCTGATCGGCGGAATGCCGCAGGCAGTAAATGAGTATCTTGATACCAATAATTTCAGAAAAGTGGACCAGGTGAAAAGAAATATCATAGAATTGTATGAGGAAGATTTTAGAAAAATCGATCCTGCTGGTAAAGCATCATTATTGTTTGATGCAATCCCGGCAGAGTTAAGTAAAAATTCCTCCAGATATCACGTCTCCAGCGTAAGTCCGACAAGCAGGAGTGTAACAGTAGCAGAACTCATCGGGAATATGTTGGACTCCATGACAGTCAATATCGCGTATCATACCGATAATCTTTCTGTAGGTATGCCATTGAGTAAAAACCCTAACCGCTATAAACTTTTTCTTGCTGATACGGGATTGTTTGTAACATTGGCTTTTAAAGATAAAGACTTTACGGAAAATGTAATATATGAAAAATTGCTTAGTGATAAACTGGATGCCAATCTGGGATATGTATATGAGAATGTAGTGGCACAGATGTTAAAAGCGTCAGGAAATGAACTTTTTTATTATACGATGCCCAGCGAAACGTCAAATCATTATTATGAAATTGATTTTATTATTTCAAAGAGGGATAAGATAAGTCCTATTGAGGTAAAATCCGCTGGTTATAAAACGCATAAGTCATTGGATGTATTTTCGGATAAATTTTCAAACCATATACGGGACAAATATCTGGTTTATACAAAAGATTTGAAAAAAGATAAGGAGTTATTCATGATACCGATGTATATGGTTCCGTTTTTGGATTAGCGGAGATTAAAAAGGTGTATGCCGTATCATATCTTAGTTGACCGGTCATACACCTTTTCCTGTACCTTTTTCTGCTCTAAAATGCCTTGCAAGTCTCCGGTTCGGGATATTCAACTCCGAAAGTCTCTACGGTGACGGTATCAATCACCTGCGGTTCCAGCGGCCGGTCGGAATAATCGGTAGCTGTCTCGGCAATCGCATTGACTACATCCATTCCCTCCGTAACTTTACCAAACGCCGCATAAGCGCCGTCTAAGTGCGGTGAATCCTTGTGCATGATGAAGAACTGACTGCCTGCTGAATTGGGGTGCATACTTCTGGCCATAGAGAGAACGCCTGCGGTATGTTTCAGATCGTTGCCATAGCCGTTCTGCGCAAATTCTCCGCGAATGGCATAACCCGGCCCGCCCATGCCGGTTCCTTCCGGATCGCCGCCCTGGATCATAAAGTTCTTGATGACTCTGTGGAAAATAAGTCCGTCATAGAAATTCTTCTGGATCAGACTGATAAAATTATTGACAGATATCGGTGCGATCTCCGGATACAGTTCAGCCTTGATAACACCGCCGTTTTTCATGGTAAAAGTTACGATTGGATTTTGTGCCATTGTTTTACTTCCTTTCCTGATGATTTATGTTAATATTGTATATGAATTATTGAAGAAGGTAAAGAGTGATGTTAAAAAAGATCGTGTTTATTTTAAGAAAAGAAAATGTCCTGACGAAAATAGACGGATTGTTGCAAGAACTTGCGGCGCAGGGGATAGAGGTCTGTTTTGTGGAAGGTGAGGATAGTACTGAATGCGGCAGGGATCTTTTGACCGTGGAGGACTGGCGGGAAGACATACAGGGGAAAGATGGAGAAATTCTTTATATTACAGATTATGCGGAGTGTCAGAAGGAATTGCAGAGCAGGGGTGCTCCGGTGCTGATCTATCTGCATGAAAATAATAGAGAAGAGACGTTTTCCTTTGTAGAATACGCGATAGAGAATCTGGAGGAAATTGAATATCGGTCGTTGGAACTGGCCTGGCGGCGGCTGACAGGAAAGCCGTGGATGATCGTGGAGACTGCGCGGTGTGTGATACGGGAGACGACGATAGAGGATGTGGATAGCTTCTATGAAATTTATAAAGAGCCATCGATCACGGAATATATGGAGGATCTGTATGCAGACAGGGACGAGGAGATTGCTTATGTAGAGGATTATATAAAAAATGTTTATGGATTCTACGGATACGGGATGTGGACGGTTCTGGAAAAGGAAAGCGGAAGAGTGATCGGGAGAGCAGGACTTACCCTGCGGGAAGGATATGATATGCCGGAACTTGGCTTTGTGATAGGCGTGCCGTGGCAGGGACAGGGTTATGCGCTGGAAGTCTGTCGGGCAATCCTTAAATATGGAAAAGAAGAACTGGCTTTTACCACTTTTCAGGCAATGGTCATGAGCGGGAATCATAAGTCGGAGGCACTCTGTCAGAAGCTGGGTTTTGCATATCGGGAAACGGTGGAGATAGAAGGGGATGAGTATGTGAGGATGGTGCTGGAAACAGGAAAATAGGCGGAGTGCAGTCAAGGGCAGCAGATAGGATTATAAAGCGAAATAAGATATTTTCGCCATCCTCAACCTGCGGTTGAGCTACCATAAACCAATAGTTGCTTGTTCTGCCGACTATATTTATTTATGATATGGATAACAAATATAGTATAACAGAACGGGGGACTTCCAATGAGAACAAAAGAATTAAAAAAATATCCGTTTCAGATTATTTTAATGGCAGTAACATTTGTTATCAACATGTTACTGCCGTTGTTATTCAGCTATCTGATAGATGATATTCTCATAAGCAGGGACTTTGGTATGTTGTTGCAATGGCTTGTGATGGCTTTTGCGGTTGCGGTGATCAGTATGGTAATGAAGTTTTTCTTTACCAATTATAATCCGGTCAAGATTGGCATAAAGAACAGCTTTACGTTACAGAAAAGTGCTTTGAGAAACATTATGAATATGAATCAGACCATCTATTCTAAAAAGGATAAAGGTTATTATTATAATCTATGTGAAAACAGTACAGGGGCCTATGGCGATCTGCATGAGGAACTGCATCTGAATATGTACGCGAATCTTATTTATATTGCGGGAATGCTGGCATTTATTACTTATATTAATTGGGCGTTCGGGGTATTTTTTGTGATCTACGGGATTGTTCTGGTCATCATTTCCTTAAACAGTTCCAGGCCGCTTTATCATATGAACAGGGACATCATGGCGGTGCAGGATGTTTATTTGATGGACATGCGTAACATCATTGAAAATAAGAGCAATATCAACGCGCTGCATACAGAAGAGTTTTTTCATAACAAATTTGCCTGCTCTACGACAAGCTACGAAAAATATATTCTGCGATACCAGTTTTTTAATTACTTATGCAATTCACTTCCCGAAATAGTGAGCCAGATCTGCAATGTAGCCTTTCTGTTTGTGGCGGCGGGTCTTGTTATGAAAGGAGAGATCACGGCGGGTATTCTGGTCATGGGATATCAGTACATGGGATATTTTGCGACGCCGATCGCGACGGTCTGCTCCATTGCCATGCGCTATCGTTCTAATAAAGTGCATATCGAGCGTGTGGACGAACTGGAGGAAGACGCGGCTGTGGCCAGAGAGAATACGGATTTTAAGAAAGAAAACGACCTGCTTTTGAAAGCGGAGGATTTTGATTTTTATAAAGGCGAAGAGAAAGAAGACTTTTTATATCATATAGATAAACTGGAACTAAAAAAGAACGGACTTTACGTCATCAAGGGAGAGAACGGCAGCGGAAAGAGTATGCTGCTCAATCTGATGCTCGGTAATGTCAGCGCGAAAAATTCTAAAGGGTATCTGTCCGTTTCCAAAGATATGGATGCGGCGGCGATGTTGACATATCCCTTTTTTGCAATAAACGGCAGCTTTGCGGATAATCTGTATGGTATTGAGGAGAAGAAGGAACTTGGCGAACTATTGCGGGTTGATTTTGTGGAAAAAGAGATCACAGCCAATCCGGTCAATCTAAGTTACGGGCAGCAGCAGAAGCTGGCCTTGATGCGGGTATTCGGGACGGATGCGCCGATTCTTTTTCTGGACGAACCGTTATCGAATCTGGATGTGGAGACACAGCAGGAAGTTGTGCATTATATCGCGGAATTAAAAGGGAAAAAGAGCATTCTGGCCGTTATGCACAGCGACGAACTGGATGAGATCGCGGATGGAGTTGTGGAGATACGGGATGGCAGGATTTTGGAAAGGGATTTACCGTGACAAATAAGTAGAAAATAATAATGCACGAGAATTTTATATGCAGGAAACCATAAAAGCACAATGGAGCATCAGACAGCTTGAAAGACAGATAAATTCTTTCTTTTATGAAAGATTATTATCCAGTAAGGAAAAAGAACAGGTTGCAGCAGAAATTCAGACGTTGACATTTCTCTATCGCCATATCTTGAAGTGCTGTAATGAGAAAAACGCATTAATTCTATAAGTAGAAAAATGCGATTTCTTTTTATTTTGCGTTGGTTTGCTATACTCAAATACAATGATTTATGATATATTATTTAGAGTAGCGTAGTGATTAAACTTTGCAGAAAATAAAATTTTTTTTGGAAACGCACTAAAAGGTAATATTATGGAAAAAACCAAAAAGCAACATCATGTTCCAAGAATGTATGTAAAACGGTTTGGGTAAGCAGTATGACTGATAATGAATTTCAAGTATTAATGGGGTTAAAGAAAGTTTTTGTATTAGAAGGTTGTCAATTGCCAAATAACGGTGAAAATGCAACTTATGATTTGATATCACTGGAATCAAATACGATAGAAATAATATTCGATTCATGGATATATTTTTTTCATTTTGTGAATACTGCAATATTGATGCAGAAAACATACAGGGTGTGGTGTGATGAAATCTAATACTACGATAGATTTTGGGAAAATATATGTAAATTGGTTAAAACAGAATATAGATCAGTACCCGGTTAATGAATATACATTTAGAATTACACTGCCCTTTTTGGACAGGAATAATGATTTAGTTGAGATGTATATTATAGATGATAGAGACGGTAGTTATACAATTACTGATGATGGGACAACGCTTAGTGATTTGCAATTGTCAGGGTTCGATTATTCATCAAGTGATAGAAGAAAAGGGATATTGCAATCAATAATAACTGCTCATGGTGTGACAAAGACAGAAAATGATGAATTGGCTATTAAATGTTCAATGAATGACCTGCCGTTAAAAAAGCATATGCTTGCACAGTGTATTGTAAAGGTAAGTGATATGTTTTCACTATCAAGAAATAATGTCCAGTCACTTTTTTTAGAAGATGTACAAAAATTTTTAGATATAAATGAGGTTCGGTATATCGAAAATATTTGTTTGACTGGAAAAAGTAAGTTGACGACTCATTTTGATTTTGCAATTGCAAGATCAAAAAATTCTTCAGAAAGATTAATTAAAGTTATTAATAATATGAATCTTGATGCGGCGCGAAATATAATATTTGCGTGGAATGATACTAAAGACATGAGACAAAAAGAAACAAAGTTGTATGCTTTTATTCAGAATGTGGATAAAAAAGTATCTGATGATGCTTTGGGAGCATTAAGAGAGTATGGAATTCATCCAGCGTTATGGACAGAGAAGGATAAATATATCGCTGAATTGATAGCATGAAATTGGTAAATCTTGACGCCTTGTTGTATGCATATTTTGTGTATAATAGGGCGTTAATAATGTGGATGAAAACTCTTAGTAGTAATTATTTTTATTTTTTCGCATAATTTAAGAACGAATTAGGTGAATTTGGGACAAAATATTGATTATTGCCTAAAGTGATAGTATAATTAGGCGAAAAGAAAGGGATTAGGCGAATGCGGATTTTTAATTATGCCAATTTAAAAGATCATAGATGGGATTCGGAAATTCTTGGATTGGTAGCACAGATTCATGAGTTTAAAGGAAAACAGGAATTATACCTTAAACAGAAACCTGCCGTACTGGAAAAACTGGTCGAGATAGCCAAAATACAAAGTACCGAGGCTTCCAATAAGATTGAGGGCATTGTTACGACAAGCACCAGATTACAACAGCTTGTTATGGAAAAGACCACGCCAAAGAATAGGGATGAGGA
>JAMPIB010000002.1 GCA_023663085.1 Ruminococcus sp.
CTCCCGGTCTCACCACTTTGGTTAAGTAAGTTGTTTACTTGTATTATATATCGGTAAATCTATCATTTTCTTTAGTATTAATTTTAAAAAAATTGGGAACGAAAAACTCTAAAAAGATATTCCCGATACAACAAAAGAGCCGCTCTTATGAACGGCCCTTGCTTGTTTATTATATAATATCCTCTTATTTCCAGTCTTATGATTAGCCAAGTAAGGACAGTGCCAGCTGATTGGACTGATTTGCCTGTGATAACATGGATGTTCCAGCCTGCTGTAAGATACTGTTGTTAGAGTATTTAACCATCTCTGTCGCAATATCTGTGTCACGGATCGATGCTTCTGCACTCGTTGTGTTCTCAACGATGTTATCCAGGTTGCTGATCGTATGCTCAAGTCTGTTCTGGATCGCACCAAGGTCTGAACGCTGTTTGGATACTTCCTGCAGCATTGCTTTTACGGCTTTGTTCAGACTTCCGAAGTCAGATTCTACCTGAACCGTAGAAATCTTATCTTTGTCAAAGCTTGAATAGAACTTGGAGTAAACAGCTTCTGTTAAATCAGTTTTAACCTTATCCTGATTCCCTTCCGCGAGTTTGAGTAAGCCACCAGTACTCATATTCTTAATTGTGATAGAAATATGCTGTCCTGCTTCTGCACCTACCTGCAATGCCTTACCTGTGAACTCGCCTGTCAACAGATTCTGCTCATTGAATGTAGTTGTGCTGCGTACACGGTCGATTTCAGACATCAACTGCTGTACTTCTGTCTGGATGTAAGAACGGTCTGTACTTGTCAGTGTTGCTGTCTCACCCTTTACTGCCAGCTCATTGATACGCTGTAACATATCATGTACTTCGTTCAATGCACCTTCTGCTGTCTGTACGCAGGAGATACCATCCTGTGCGTTTGCAGATGCCTGTGTAAGTCCACGGATCTGACGTCTCATCTTCTCGGAAATCGCCAGACCTGCTGCATCGTCTGCTGCACGGTTGATCTTATAACCGGATGATAATTTCTCTGTGGATGCTGCCTGTGCCTTTGTTGTCAAACCAAACATTCTGTTAGAATTCATTGCTGTTACATTGTGTTTTACGATCATATTATTTTCCTCCTTGAAGTTCATGCGACATCCATGCCGCTTTTCTCATTTTTTGTTTTTAGATTTTATTCAGTTTTTTTATTTTTGTTTTTTCATTCGCAGTAATTTTGCAAATACGTACGTTTACCTGCAAGATTACTGCATTTCTCAAGTAATTTTCTTACTTGCTTTACTTGTATAATATATCGGAGGGTTTTGAATTTACTTTAGACCTGAATGAGAAAAAAATGAAAAAAATTTAGACGAACCCATTTCTGACCCATTCAATGGCTCTCTCGTAGTCATTTACTGTATCAATCTCTCTGGTTCGTAACTTCAGGAACGATATCGGAAGATGCGGTTCGATCAACTGGAATACATGTCCTGTTCCATGCAGTATTTTTCCACTTTTCATCTGCGTAATGCCATTCCATTCATAGTTACCCTCACTATGGGAAAAGGCTTTTACATACTCCTTGCCATCCTGTTCATAAGTCTGAAGCATCCACGGATCATCTGTTCCCGGAATATCCCCGCTTACGAACTCGTGATCACAGGCAAGCGCTTTCTTCATATCCTCCGGATGGACAAGCAGATCCCCATCCAAAGACAGTATATATTCGTTGGCATACTGCGACGCTGCGGAAACACTGGCGCCGGTCCCGGTCTCTCTATACTTATGGTTAAAAACAAACAATATATCTTCTCTATATTTACGCACTACTTCAATTACTTTTTCCGCCTGATATCCAACTACCACCCGGATATCTTTTTCCTCCTGCAGCATATCCAGATGCCTGACGATTAAGGGTTTCCCTTCTATTTCAAGTAATGCCTTGGTCGTTCCGAGTCCCAATCTGTTTCCCATGCCTGCACAGCTTATGATAACGGTTCTTGAAATTCCCATATTTTATGACCATTCCTCTCTTTTCGTGATTCGATATCCGTCTATACCAGACGTTCTAAAAATTCTATCAGTTTATCCTCTTCATAAATAGCATAATCAGCACACGCCAAAACAGGAAAACCGATCTCCCGTATTGCTCCGTAAGCAATTCCAATCTGTGCTGATTCTATCATCTCCGCATCATTATTTCCATTTCCTATTGCTGCAAACGGCAGCACCATTTGATTGACGACAGCATTTTTGTCTATGATACTCAGGACACTTTGCATATAATCGTTTTCTGCCAGAGCTTTCGAGGAAAAAACATTTTTTTCCATTCCCAGTTTTTTTACAAGTCCTTCGATCCAAACATCCAGATTGCTTGTCACTATGTAACACCTGTCATGATATCTTTTCATAAAATCCACCAGTTTTTCATTTAACGGCATGTCCATGACCATCTGATTTATTCTACTTATTGGGATATCCTTGAAAAGTTCTATTTGTTTTAAAAAAAACTGTTTAAACGGCATTTCTCCCCTCGTTGCAGCTTCTGTCAATGTATTCAGCCGAATGAGCGCCTCTTCCCGCTTTAATGCCCCGGCAATAGCAGGAATAATCTCTGTTCTGATCAATGTTGCATCCAGATTAAATAAAAAAATTGGTTTTTCCACGCTTTTCCTCCACTCAGACTAATGTTCTCTTTAAATACTGTATTGTCAATTCCATAGGATCAAAAAACTGAAATGATTCCCATTCCGCATATCTTATTACTGGTTGTTCCTGGATGTATTTTACCAGTATCGGAAACTCCGTACATCCCAAAACCACATTATACGAGGTAAATTGTTGCAAAAAATCATAAAACGCATCCGCCGTATTTTCAGTCAGCTTGTTCTGTTTCACACATTCTATAAAATATCTGATCTTCTCATAATATTCTTCAGAAGGGATAATGCAGGATATACCATATTTTTCCAGTCTCTTCGGATATAGTCCTTTGAGCAATGCCCCTTCAGCCGCTATGATCAGTGCCTGCTCCTCATTTTGCGCCATTAACTCCGCACCTAATACTTCAATAATATCCACAATTTTATCTTTCGCCTGCGGAATTGTCCTATAAATATCATCCAAAAAATAATGCGCCGTCCCACATACCAACACAATCCTGTCAACCTGCTGATCTAAAAGTCTTTCTACAGACTCTGTGATCTCACGTACCACTTCATCATAATTCTCATGATACAGCAACGCTCTCGTCCTGCTGGGCATCGTAAAATTATTGTCCATAATGATATGCGGATAGTTTCTTTCACTTTCCGAGGCAAAACACTCCAGAATCCTTTTATAAAAATTTAATGTAGCATAAGCACCGAATCCGCCGACAATCCCTATTTTTTCTTTATACAAAGTTATTCCCTCTCTAAAATAAAATAATACTGTGCCGTCTCTTTTCTATTATTTAATGAATCATCTTCAAAAAGAAAATTTTCCTCTTTTATCACAAAACCTTTTTCCAGAAAAGCCTCCTTTAAAAATCCCATGATCTCATCTCTGGTTCTATAGATGGCATTATAGTTATCCTGCAATTCATCAGAAAAATCATTTTTTAATGTCAGCCTGTCTTTTATCCCTACAGGTTCTCTGATGCAGATGACTGTCTTTTGCTCACAATTTCTTTCAATCTGCTTTAACGCATCTATTATATCTTCATCATTCAAATACATCAATATCCCTATCATCAGAATGGTATTATATTTACTTCTTCCATGTACCTGCAGAACTTTCTCAATCGCATTGGCTGCGCCTTCAAAAAAGAAGAAATTTCCCCGTTCATTTCTTTTTCTGGCAATCTCTATCAGTTCCCTGCTGAAATCCAGTCCACAGTATTCCTCGATATCTGTCTTTATGGCATCCGCCCACCTTCCGATTCCGCACGCGATATCTAATACACGAGAATCCGTATTTAGTTTCAGCAATGGATATAATTTCTCTGTTTCCATTCTATTTCTTTGCTTTACCAATTCTTTATTATTATCCTGATACATTGTAACGGCATAAGGGTTATCCTCATGAAATTTACCTGCTCTGCTTTTAAAAAACTGCTTTGTCTCCTCATATTCTATATTTGTTATCTGCTCTGTGATCCGCATGCTCTCCCCTCCTATTGTTGGTCTAATGATAACGCAAATAGTTCTCTGTCTATTTGCGCCGTATCATATGTTTTTTCATAAATACAGGAAAAACACGGCATATGTTCCACTCTGTTTTCCAAATGTCCCTTTCGTATTGCTGTCATTTTTTCTCCCAGCCATGCTTCTTTTATTCCCATATTTCTAATATCTTCTATAACTAATCTGTTATCAGATTCACTGCAGCACAATGCCAGATATCCTTCGCACGTTACATTGATCGAATTCCAGAGAACCGCACACGGCACTGTATGCTTTATTTCAAATGACTCGATTGGAAGCGTACTCAGATCGCAATACAATGCTTTTGCTTTTTCAATCTTCTGTCCTGCGTAGGCACAAGGGTAATAAAAAACGACTTCGTCACAATACTGTCTGGCCAATTCCTGAAAGGCTGTTAGTTCATCATAATTTTCTTTCGTACCGACACAGGAAACAAATATTTTAAAACTTTTATTATGTTCTTTGCGATATTGACAGGAAAATCTAAGCGCATTCATTGCATTATCATAATCATCTGCACCATGTATCTTCTTATAAGTTTCACGACTTCCCGCATTGATTGAAAATTTGATACTGTCAAGTCCTGCTTCAAACAATTCGGTCAATAACTCCGGTCTGGCAACAGAGCCATTTGTTGTAATAAAGGAATATCCATAATCCAATTCCTTGGAATATGCGATAAGCTCCGGCAGCCTTTTATAGAGAAGCGGCTCACCATTCATATGAAAACATACTTTTCTGTCTTTACCAAGAAAATCTGCACACTCACGCATTACACGTCTGGCCAGTTCAAAATCCATCATTGTTCTTTTTCTGCTGCTGTCTACATTTGGACAAAAAACACATCTGTGATTACACGCATTTGTAACCTCTAACTGCAGCAGTACCCCATCCAGTTTTACATCCGGATCCTGCACTTTATCATCCAGTTTTCTACGATAACGCTCCGACAAATTCATAATCCCATTTCCCTTTCTATCTTGTAAGCAAACTGCAAATATCCTGATAAATAAATTCACATGCCTTACATTTATTTATTTTCATATAATCCAGTTCTTCTTCCCATATACTCTCTCTGATACCCTTCCTGCTATCTTCTCCCTTTAGAATAACATCCAGCAGGAATTTCTCTATTCCCAAATAGTCCTCACCCGGCTTCAGATAATGTCCTTCCAACAATACCTGTCCCAATTCATTAAAAGCCTGTCCTTTCCCTCTTAGAAACAGCAACGGTTTATCCACATACAGATATTCTGCAAGAAAAGACGCAGAATCCATGATCATTCCGTCCGAAGTAGCAAAAATATCCAGATAGCTTGTCTCCTGCACCACCTTCGCATTTGATAATCTATTCCATTCTTCCAGATAAGCATCATACTCTTCATAACTGCTAAATACTCCCGCTTCTACCGCCCGTAAACGCAGATTAGGATGTGGCTTAAAGATAAATGACACCTTATCCCGATATTTTTTGGCAAGATATAATAAAAACCAGGCATTTTTTGCAAAAGTAGAATATTGGATCCCCCCATAACCCAAAAAGGAATGATGCGGTGCAATGATCACCTTTTTTACATCTTCCTGCCGTTTATCTTCAGGAATTTTCCATACCGTTCTAATTTCTTCTTCACTGTATTCTTTTAAAGAATAAAATTGATCCATCTTGATATAACCGGAAAAAATCACATTCTTTCCATGCAGTCGTTCGTACTTGCGATATCCTTCCAGATTTCGTTTTGAATCTGCGTACAATCTCCACATCATATTGACAAATTCTTTATTGTATATAAAGTTGACAGCATAAGACTTATCCAGACTGTCTGCTACATATATTCCATATGGAACATAACAATTGATACAATTAAGCGGAAGAGATGTTATCTGGAATTCTTTTGGTATGGAGCCATACCAGGGAGTCAGATGAATCACAACATCCGGCCTTCCCCCCAGTTCATCCCATGTCCGGATATGATCGGCTGCATCATCATATCCTCCCCTGATGTCATATCCGTTTTGTTCAAAATACTGACAAGTCTGTCTATAAGTATCTTTTCTGCTCTCCTCGTCTCTGTCAATCAAAGGTGCCGTCACAAGATAACACTCTATTGCCTCATTCTGTGCCAACATATGATAAAGTTCTCCGGCAGACCACTCAGCCGCCGATATAGCCAAAAAAGCTACTTTTATCTTTTCATTGTTTTTTATTTTCTCATGAATTCTTTTTTTTCCACATGCCATTGCAATATCATACAGTTGTTCATAAAGACGGATTCCATTATCCAGCGCGTCGGCAAATACATATAATGAAAGAAGATGCTCATATGTATACTTTTCGGGTATAGAATCAATATTATCAAAATCTCCCTGATCAATGCCGGCTAATAATTCTTTCAATAATAAAACAAATCTTTCCTGTTGATCCATCATGCTCTCCCACTATTCCTGTTTAAGTATTTCTATATATTTATTCAAAAGTTCCGTTGCTTTCAGGGCGCCCTGTTTATTTAAATGATCGGTATCCAGAAAATCAGCATCACAGAATACGCCTTCATAATCATTCATATCCAAAAATTCTACCGGAAAAGGAATCCTATCAAGTAACTGGAAAATATCCGCTTTGTAATCCTTGTCAATATAACGATTGTACCATGCAGTAAACGGAAATATCACAAAAATCGGTATAATACTATGTGCATATAGATATTCTATCATCTCACTGACGATCTTTCCATTTTCTATACGAGACTGTTCATGCTGTTTCAGACGGTTGTGATCATTAGTCCTCTCTATCGCCGCTCTCTCTTTTTCTTCCTCCGTTAAAGTATTCCATATTATCTTTTTTAATCCGAAAATATTATTATTTTCTCTTGTTTTCATACTTCCATAATATGAGGGTTCTTCCAAAAAGAAACCTTCTGACCACTCTTCACAGACTTTCTTCAACAGTCCGGTACTGTATCCCCCCCCTTCAGCAATTTTGAGTTTACTATACATATCATACTCTCTTTGTACTTCATAATGATGCGCGTTTCCAAAAAGCGGATAATAAACACTGGGAATCAGATAACTCATTACTTTACTGAAAGACAGATCCTGATAAAGCATATAATAACCGATATTGATAATACAGTGTTCTATTCTCTGCTGGCCTTCTTCCACAGCTTTTTTGATATGTTGAAAATCATAAAAAATATCCTGCGATGAAATAGAAAAATTGATACAGCCGCCGGAAATATTTTCATTTATAACCCCATTCATGGCATGGGACGAACCCGCAATAATAGTCTTGGTCCCTTCGCGTCTGTTCTTTTCATGCATCGTACGTAGATAGCAATAATCATAATTATTAAAAGTATACTGCAATGCAATGTCTTTCAAACCATCAAAATATTCTTCACTAAAATATTTCATCAATATCTCTTTCTCCTATACACATGTCTTCAATAATTCGTTCAGTCTCTGCACAGCTTCATCTGTAAGTTCTGTATCCAGGATCGCATGTAAAACAGTATCCCAGCCATTTTTTCTTTCTCTTACATATGTATTTGTCCGTACTTCCGGAAAGAGTTGCAGCATTATCTCTTTAAAAAACCGCATTTCATCCTTTGTAAGCGCATATCCCTGCTGCAAAAGCATTTTGATGCTCTGTCCGAATCCCCAGTCATAAAACATACATTCCAGTTCCGCATAATATTTCTGCAAAAATCCTCTCGCAGCCAGATCATCCATTAAACCGATCCATACTTTGGCGTTATCAAATTTCCTGTCATCCCAGCTGCGGGCTTTTCCCCGCATCGTGGAATTCGGAGATTGAAAATAAAAATACAGCACTTTATCTATACAAATGTGCACTTTCTCATATAATCGCACCGGCAGAGTAAAAGAAGGTTCTTCACAGATCAGATGTTCGGCAAAACGGATATGGTTATCATAAATCAGCATCTTCCTGTAAAACTTTCGCATACACCCCAGCGAGAAATCTTTTGCAGAGACCATGAGCATTTTTCTTCTATATTCTTCATTCGCCATATCCGCCAGATAAACGCCATATTCTTCCGTTTCTCCCGGTACAATGTCCGTATAGGTATCAACTTTCTGCATCAGATACTCCACCACATCCGCCTGATACTCTTTTGCTGTACGATACAAGATCTCCATAGCATCAAATGCCAGCCAGTCGTCTGCATCACAAAACATCAGATATTCTCCGCTGGCATAGGAAATCCCCACGTTTCTGGCTCCGCCCTGACGCATGTTCTGCTCCAAGGGAATCGCAATGATCGTCTCCGGGAATTTCTGCTCATATTCCATGATCAGATGCAGCGTGGCTCCGTCATCCGTTGAGGCATCATCTACCAGAATAATTTCTATATTTTCAAGTCCTATCGTCTGCCCCAGGATATGTTCCATACAACGATCCAGATATTCACTCACATTATAACAGGGTATGACCACACTTACTTTCTTCATGGATTCCACATGCTCCCCTTTATCAAAAAAGGCACAATCCCTATCTCACGCCTAGAGACTGTGCCTTTTATGCTTACTTATTATTATTTCTTATTATCATAAAACTGCGGAGACACATAATTCAGATTATTCATATTATTGTAATATCCCCGTGCCACTTTGGATTTGGAAACGCCGCTGCGGATATTGGCTCTAGCCTTCTTGAATTGATTCTCGGCCAGCGTCTTATTCCGCATGTTGCCCGCATTCACCGTCACTACTTTATCGGTGATCTGCTGGATCAGGTCTTTCATAGAAGCAATTTCCTGCTGATATTTCCCCTTATTGACCATCATATCCTCACGGACGCGGTCATACAGGGATTCAAAACCCGTGTCCAGCTGTTCCAGTTCCTCGACCAGCGCATTTTGCGTATCAATGGAGGCTTCAAAAGCATCCATATCAAATTCTTCCTGTTTAAGAAGGGTTTCCTGCAGAGTATTCTGTTCAATGATCTTACTCAAAGTCTGGTTCTTTTTCTCCAGACTTCTTTCTAATATCTGTACACAATTCTGTTCCATGTCCTACCTCTTCTAACCCTGATGTGCACGTTTCATGACTTCTTTCCAGGTGTCGCGCATACTTCTTAAATGCGTGTTCACCTCTTCAAGGATCTCTTTGTCTTTTTTGACATTGGCATCAAACAATCTTTGCAAAAGGTATACATATACCCGATCAAAGTCTTCCCACACCGGATATTTATGATCCAGCGTATTACGGAATTCCTCGATGATACGCTGTGTCTTCATAATATTAGTGTGTGTTTTCTCGATGTCATTCTGCTCAATTCCCATAATGGCTATATTACAGAATTTGATAGCCCCTTCATATAACATCAGGGTAAGCTCCGCCGGAGAGGCCGTTAAGATCTTACTCTTGTTATACTGTTCAAATGGGTTCTGTGCCTGCATTGTAGCTTCTCCTCCTTGATCTATGCTGCAATCTGATCGTCTGGCCGTTTATCCTTATCAACCTCCGAACATACCTGCAACTGCATTGTTCTTGGATTCCAGTTTGGCAAGCGCTGTCTCCATTTTGGAGAATTTGCTGTACCATTTGTCCATAAGGTCGTTCAGTTTAGTCTCTTCTTTGGCGATCCGCTCTGTATAAGCATCATAATCTTCTTTCATCTCTTTATCATTATAAACGGTAAAGGCGCTGCTCAACTTCGTAGCAGACATCTTGTTCATCAGATCGTCATGTACGTTGTTCGCCAGCTGTGTGAAAAAGGAAATAACAGATTCCGGATCGGATGCGATCATTGCCCGCAATGTATCGTCTTCGTTCCTGGTACTGGAATCATCCGGGTCACCATTGATATGATACGCGCCCTTCTCGTTATCCGCCGCATTGAAATATCCTAATGTATTGATACCGAAATCCGACAGATACATCTGTTTGCCGTTTACGGTCGCACCTTTTAACATAATGGACTTCAAAGAGTCTTTTACGGTGCCCAGCGTGGAATCCCGACGAAGCAGGGATTCTTTTATCTTTTTCTCCCACTCCTCGATCTCGGAATCGGCCATAGCCTGCTTTTCTTCGGATGTCAGCGGATCGTAACCTTTAGAAGACTCTGCATTATAAAGAGAATCCATTTCATTGATCAGCTTATTGTACTCCGTAAAGAAGTTCTTGATCATATCGTAGATACCATCGGTATCCTCACCGGTCGTCAGCGTAATTGTCTCACTCGTTTCCGTCTGTATGGTCATGGTCAGACCGTTGATCTCGAATGTATTCGTATTTGATGTAAATTTAGCGCCGTTTAACAGGATCTCCGCATCCTGGCCTTCTACCTTGGTTGCACCGGCAGAAACCGCATAACTGCCAAGATTTGCCAGAACAGCTTTGCCTTCCGTGATCTTATCCTCGAACTCATTTGTCACCTTGGTTTCCAAAGCCGTCGTTGCCGATACTTTATCATCCGCATCTACAGTGAAATACTGCGCATTATCAGCCATCTTCGTAGTATTATCGTTGATCTTTGCTGTATTGTCATCTTTCTGTTTGGTCAGATCCGCGATCTTATCGTCAATTACCTTGATATCATCTGCCGTTAAAGTACTGTTTCCTCTATCCGCCTGCAGCTTGGCGATCTGCTCATCCAGCTTTGTATTGGCCTCTGTCAGACTTTTGTTCGTCTCTGTCAGCGTATCATTTTCTTTCTTATAAGCATTGGCCTGTCTTTCTATCTCGGCTGTTCTGGCTGTATAATAATCCGCTGAATAATTGCCAGAAGCATCCTTGTAATTTGCCCATGTATTATAAGCGTCGCTGCTTAAATCCGCCGCTGTCAGCAGACCCAGCTTGGAAAGCGCATCCATGCCGCCAGCATTATTTCCTATCAGATGGAAATTCGCTTTCTCGCCGCTTGCCTTGGAACTGATGAAAAATCTCTGGGATTTCTCATCAAAGCTTGCATTTAAGCCTGCGCTGCCAAGTTTCGACACCAGACTGGAGATCGTCGTATTTTCATCAATATCAATCTCCGTCATCTTCCCATCCACTTCCACGCTGAAACGGCCTGCACCTGTGATGCCCAGTTCAGCCAGTGTGGATTTGGAAGTAAAGGTCTTCCCGCTGTTACCTGCCAGTTCAGTCAGATTTGCACCGGTCAGGAATCCCTGCTTCGCCATATGGCTGATATTCAGATCCTGCACACCGTTTACGGCATCTTTGCTGGCAATAACGCTTACCGCATTGGAATTCGATACTTTGGTAGCTTTCTTCTGATAAGAAGCCTGCCATCTCATATCATCCAACACGTTTGTATAGAAGTTATAAATCTTTGTATTTAACGCTTTCCACGCATCCTGTTTCCAGCTCAATTTCGTCTGCGCTTTTACGAGTGAAGATTTCTTCACGCTCTGTGCGGAAACAAGATCATTGATAATACTCTCTGTATCCAGACCGGAATACATACCAGTGATTCTGATTGCCATCTTTTATTCCCTCCTGCCTTATAGCTTTTCGTCTATCAGGATACCTGCCATTTCCCATACTTTAGCGATCATGTCTAAAGTCTTCTCCGGCGGATATTCCTTGAGCACTTCTTTCGTGTCCTTGTCTACGATCTTAATTGTGATCCTGTTCGTTTTCTCATGGACGCCAAAGACTGCCTCTTCGTTACTGTGACCGATCTTACGGTTCATTTCCGCGACTGCCTGTTTCATCTGTTCCGTTGCAAACTGAGGGCCCTTGCTCTGCTGCTGTGTACTGCCGTTCCCTTCGCTGTTATCCGATTCGTCATCAGACTGCGTTTTTGCTACGGATGCAGTCGTAGTATCTACGTTTACTGTCTGTCCATCAACAGGAACTTCCGTGTTCACTGATTCTGCCGGCTGAGCCTTTGCTACAGGCTGAGCCTGAAATGCCATTACGCTGTTTAATGGTTCGATTGCCATTGTAATCACCTCCGTGTGATATTTTGTTTTTTAGAATCGTCCTGAAAAATATCTTTTTCCTTATTTTTGCGCAACAATAAAGAAAAAAACATAATCCTTTGCTATGTATATCGGAAGAAATATTAAATAATTTAGGGTTATGGATACAAAATAGAAATAATTTTCTCCAGCTGATGCTCGAACGTATAGCAGTTTTTCACTTTCTGATAACCATTTATACCGATCCGTATCCGCTCCTTATCATGCGCGAGATAATAATCCGCCTTTTCCAGCATTTCCTCCGGGCTCTTAAAGGTCACGATCTCCTTTCCTTCTTCAAAAAGTTCCTCAATCCCTTCCTGCCAGTTCGAGAGAACAAACCCGCCTACGCTCATGATCTCGAATATCCGCAGCGGCACGCCGCTTTCAATACTCCGCAGCGTGACATTCAGATTAATTTTCCCGGCATAATAGACCTTGGAACTTTCCGTCAGAGAACTGATGGGCGGAAAATATCTGACGCCTTCCGGTACCTTCTCATGCGCCCAGGTATAGAGGCGGAAATCATAGCGTTCCGCCAGCAGTTTGACGAGCAGCGTCCTCTCCACATGCGTTATTTTACGATCCAGAAAAAAACTTTTAATATAATACTCTTCCGGCATGTCATAATCAGCCTCATACAATTCCGGGCATATCTTTCTGATCAGTCTGAGCAGATCCGGTTCCAGAAAAGGTGTGACCCTGTCCTCTCCATCCCAGCGAAAGGCGCTCTCCTCTATGATCTGTGAAAAAATCTGCTGCATTTCCTGTGGAAAGCGTTCTATATACTGATCGTACTGATTATTCCCATACAGTCCGCCCACGAAAGAAACATCACAGGTGCACGCTTTCAGTTCCTCATCCGTAACAGAAATATCCTGTGCTGAGATAACATCTGCGGCAAGCGGCAGATAATATACGTTCTGATAACCGCGCTCTTTCAACATCTGATATTCCCTGCGGTCAAAATAGAAAAGATAGCAGTTATCATAACGTGGAAAGATTGGCAGATACGTAGCATAATAAGGAGAATCCATACCATATACGGCATACTTCATATTTAATTCATGTGTCAGCTGCGCCATAACGGATGAAAACGCATTGGAGATCACAAAATCTATCCGCATATTTTTCCAAAATGTCTGTATCCGCCTTGCCTCCGCCTCATCCCCCGACAGTTCTTCCATCGGTGTAGGATAAAACGCCACTTCATGCCCCATCCTGTCCAACGCAAACATAATATTGGGAATCTGCTGCTTTTTGCTGCCTACGAATAAAATCCTCACTTTACCTTTATTACCTTTCCTTCAAAATAGCAATCAGCTTCTGCATCTGACATCCGTAAGAATAGCATTCTTTGACTTTTTTATATCCATTGATGCCGATCCGTATCCGTTCCTTATCATGATGCAGGTAATAATCCGCCTTTTCCAGCATTTCTTCCGGCGTCCGGAAAAGGACGATTTCCTTATCTTCCTCAAACAGTTCCGTCATTTCCTGCTGATAATTGGAAAGCACGAATCCGCCTACGCTCATGATATCAAATATGCGCAGCGGTACGCCGCTCTCGATACACCGTAACGTAATATTGAGATTAATTTTACTGGAATAAAATACTTTAAAAGCATCTGATAAATAGTCTACCGGCGGAAAACGTCGTATTCCTTCCGGCACCTCCTCTTCCGGGCCGGTGTACAGCCGCAGATCATATTGCTCCGCCAGTGTCTGCAATAAAAGCGTCCGTTCAATATTAGTCAGTTTTCTATAAAAAAACTGGTGTTTCATATAAAATTCAGCAGGCATGTCATACATGTCGTTAAAAATTCTGGGACAGTACCTCCGCATACTTTCCATAAGCTGCGGCGTTACAAACGGAGTCATTCTGTCCTGTCCATCCCAGTAAAAAGCGCAGTTTTCCATCATCTCTGAAAAGGTATTCTGTAAATCAGCCGGAAAATAATGCAGTCCCCTGTCATATAAACTATTACTGTACAATCCCCCGACAAAAGAAACATCACACTGATATTTTGCTATCTCCTCGTCCGTCACCTGCAGGTTCTCCGTCCAGATAATATCCGCGGCCAGCGGCAGATAATAGGCGTTTGTATATCCCATTTGTCTCATTCTCATATATTCTGCATGGTCAAAATAAAAAAGGTAGCAGTTCGGCAGTCTTGGATATTTTTCCAGATAGGTATGGTACATCGGCGAATCCACACCATATACAGCATATTTAAGACCACGTTTATTAGTCTGCGCTGCTATGACCGGAGCAAAAATATGCGAGATCACAAAGTCCAGATCCGCGTTCTCACTTTTATCCAGAAAAGCACTGAATCTGCTCTCGCCTTCCGGGTTCTCACCAATCTCTTCCCCCGCCTCGGAATATTCCACGATCTCATGTCCTAATCTGTCCAGCGCAAGCGCCATGCCGGCGATCCGTATATGACTGCTTTTGATAAAGAGTATCTTCATACTTAACTCCCTCTTGGAAATCTATCTGATTTCGGTTATTATTATCATAACAATAATTCAAAAGAAAGGCAACGTTTCTTATGGAAATACTATTTTACCGCTACAACAGCATCTGCGAACCGGATATCATGGAGGTGTTTTCTGCTTTCGGCATCACGGTACATACGGAAGAGATGGAGATCACGAACAAGCATATCACGCCCGCACAGTGCGCCCAGAAAGTGACGGAGTGGATATTTGCACATCCGCTAGCCTTTGTTTTCAGTATCAATTTCTTCCCGGCCATCTCCTATACGTGCAGCCGCTTCAAGGTGCCGTACGTCTGCTGGAGCGTGGATTCCCCCGTGGCGGAACTTTTTTCCAACGCCCTGAAAAACGAATGGAACCGTATTTTTCTTTTTGATAAAGCACAGTATGAATTTTTCCGGCCGTATAATCCGGATCATATTTATTATCTGCCTCTGGCCACGAATGTGAAACGCTGGGAAAAAGTTCTTCTTGGCATGACGGAAGAAGATTTTCAAAAATATGACAGTGATGTCGTTTTCGTCGGGTCGCTCTATTCGGAAAAATGTCGTTATGATGAACTGTTAAAGCGGCCGGGCTGTCCCATCTCCGCCTATACGAAAGGATATGTGGACGGTCTGATACAGGCACAGATGAAGGTTGCGGGCTATAATTTCATCTATGAAAGTCTGCCGGAGCGCGTTATCCGGGAGATTGTCGCCGCAGATCCCGATTTTTATAAAGGAGAGGACGTCTTTCTGGATACCGACCGCTATCTGAGCGCCCACCAGTATATCGGTATGAAACTGGCTAATGTGGAGCGTGAAAGCATCCTGACCGCCTTATCGGAACGTTTTCCTGTAACGCTTTATACGCACAGTGATACAACGAGACTTCCCAAGGTCAGAAATATGGGCGGTGCCGATACTTTGACGCAGATGCCGAAAATTTTTCATGCCGGGAAAATTAATCTGAATATCACCATGCGGCCTATTGAAACGGGCCTTTCGCTCCGTATATGGGACGTCCTCGGCTGCGGCGGTTTTCTGATCAGTAATTATCAGGCAGAGATACCGGAATATTTTGAGATTGGAAAAGAGTTAGAAGTCTATGAATCGACAGACGATCTGATCGGGAAAATAGACTATTATCTGCACCATGACGCAGCGCGGATGGAAATTGCCTTAAACGGCTATGAAAAAGCAGCCAAATATCATACGTATGAAGTGCGTCTGGCGGAAATGATACGTATTCTGGGATCTGTTCAGAGTTAATTCAAGGCCAGACTGTTAAACAGCCTGACCTTTTTTTCAATTCAACAGATTCTGCAATGCCTCAAGTCCATCGGCATTTACTGCCTCTTTATTGGCATCCTGGATCTGTATATAAACTTCCTTACGGTATACAGGAACCTCCTTCGGAGCATTGATGCCAAGCTTCACCTGTTCCCCCTTGATCTCCAGCACCGTGATCTCAACGTTATTGTTGATCATCAGCGCTTCTCCTCTTTTTCTGGATAAAGCTAACATTTACTCACCTGCTTTCTTCTTGTTTGCATTCAGAATATCATAGATCGGGAATTTTACCTGATATTCCTCGCCCTCTATGATGACCTGAGCGGCTTTTCTCTCTGCTGCGTTGATTATCATAGGCCCCTTTAAATTAACTGACATCTTTGTCAGATCCTTGGGAACCGTCATGGTAACAAGTACCAGCAGTTCTTCCGGATTCAGATCACCGAGCGGTTTTAATAATTCATCATCCACTTCGGGGTTGTACTCAGGACATACGATAAGCGGATCCATGACAGGCATGGCAAACGCCGGTTCCTGCAAGGACTGTAACCAGTGGATGGAGTCCGAACCTTTCTCGGAATCATGTAACAGGGCAAATTCCGTCAATTCCGGGAATCCGACGATACCTTTCGGAAATGCAATGATCCTGTCATCATCAATCGTAATCTCACCAAATATTTTTGTCGTTACCTTCATAAGTTTTCCCTCTCCGGAGTAAATATACTCCCCTGCGCTATTAGATGTAATTCATCAGATTGGTCTGCATGATCTTGCTCGTTGCCATAAGAGCAGCCTCATAGGTAAGTTCGGAACTCTTAAGCTGTACGGCCACTTCCGTTACATCTACGTCTTCATTATTGCTCTGTAAATCTTTGAATGTAGCTTTCTGGTTCATCAGTCTGTCGGAGATCAGCTCCAGACGGCTTCCTCTCGTACCGTTATTGGTAACGGCCACGTTGGCCTGATCGACATAGGTCTGATAACTTGTGATCTGGTTTTCAAACTTGGTCTGCACATTATCGCGGACATAGGTCTGCGCCTTTTTCATGGCGTCAAGCTGTTTCTGCAGTTTCTTATATTCGTCGCTGTCTTCCGCACATTCTTTCATCTTGGTCTCAATGTCGTCAATCTTAGCCTCCACATCCTGAAGCTGTTTCAGATAGATTTTGAAATCATCCAGATCTCTCTGCGCGCCATGCGTAAAGACCTCGTCCGCATGAGTATTTACCTGTATTGTCTGATTATAGCCGACATTGTAATAAATATCCTGATCTTTGTTATCCGCGTTATATTCCACAACAACCCGCATGATCTTATCGACTTCCGCCTGCGCTGCGTCCACTACTGCCTGCGCATCATCGATATTCTTCTGCGCCGCCGTGACTCTGTCTCTTGCGGCCTGTACTGCTGCCGCGGTAGCCGCAGTAGGATTCAGTCTGTCATTTAACTTGGCTCTTTCCAGTTCTTTCTGGGCATCCGCCAGTTCCGGATCGTTGACCTGTCTTACTGCTGAATACTCTACCTGCGCCTTTGTCAGCGCATCCTGTTTTTCTTTCAGATCCATAGCCTGTGTCTGATTGGCCTGGTCGGTTCCGATACAGTGGAAATAGTGGACGGGGTTCAGATCCCCTTCCTGCCAGTTGCTCTTGGCATATTTTACATCCACTCTGATATCTTCTATACTGTCAATATCCAGACCGAGCGTTTTCTTAGGATTCTGATAAGCCTCTTCGCTGAATACGATCTCGCCCGTAGAGGCGATATAGGCAATATGCTTCGGATCGTCTTTTACTGCTTTATAGGCTGTCTCCGCATCCGAATATGCGGTGACCGGTAACTGCGTATCGTTAAAGGAAATCTCGAAAGCGTTATTATCCGCGCTGGGCGGCTGGATGATATTGCCCTTATCATCTTTTGCCAGATTCAGATCGTCATAGGATAATCGGAAACGATACAAGGTCGTATTGCTGACGTCATTTTCATCTCCTACCGGATCCCCTGCCGCATCGGTCTTAATATCCGTCCAGTCTGTATAACTGATGCTCATGATATCCTGATAAGATCTGCTCTCTTCTATCACATAAGTTTTCAGATTATCCGGATCATTGGTAAATTCATGGATATTCTCCGCCGTAAAAGTGATGGGCGTATCCGTTCGGAAACCGGAAAAGACATATCTTCCTGCAAAATCCACATTACCGCTCGCATAGAACTCTTTCGTATAGGCTTCGATCTGTGTTATGAGGATTTCCAGATCTTCCGCTTTCAAAGACTTCTTGGACGCCTCTTCCGCCTGCTCATAAAGGCTCTTTAACACGTCGCCTACTGTATTTAATGCGTCGCCCGTTATGGACAGCCAGCTCTCTGCATCCGGGGCATTTTTATCATAATACTGCGTCACAGTCGTCACATTGGTACGCAGACGCAGGGCTCTGATCGCTACGACCGGATCGTCGGAAGGCCGCGTGATCTTGCTCTGATTGGTCATCTGGTTACTCAGCTTATCTTCCAGAATCTTATTCTGGTTGATATTATACAGCGAGTTATTCCGCATGATCTTATTTGTCATTCTCATAATTATGTCACACCTTTCTTATCATTAAACGCCGGTCTGTAAGATCAGTCTGTCATAGATCTCTGTCAGTGTAGAGATCATCTTCGACGCCAATGTATAGGAATTTTGATATTTTACAAGGCTTACCGCCTCTTCGTCTTCATCTACGCCGGAGATGGAAGTTCTCTGGTTATCAATACTTGTCTCCAGACTTAAATAAGTCGAATAGAAGGTTTCCGCATTCTCTGCTCCGAGCGCTGCATCATCCAGTACACACTCCAGAAAGCCGCCTGCGTCTCTTCCACGGAAAGTGAACTGTGTCTTGTCAGACATTAAGGAAATCATCTTCTTGACCTGCTCGCATTCTTCCACACCATTGGCAGCGCTGCTCCTGCTTCCAAGCAAAGATGCGTCCTTGATCAGTTCTTCGGCCACAGCCACGTTTCCTGCCGTCATATAATAATATCCCTTGCCATTTCTTCTGGAATCGTTCAGTTCCGCTTCTTTATACTGTCCATTGGATACCAGATAATCGGCTGTAAAAAGGATGCCTGCATCTTCACCTTCCGCCGTTACGCCCTCTGTAAAGATAGCGTTTACCTTGCGGCTGAAATCACGGAGCCATTCGTTCATCTGCTCCATATAATAGGGAACGCCCTGATATTTCACTTCCGAGCCGATCATGACTTCCTTGCCCTGATTGCCGACAAGCAGCGGTTTATCGCTTTTCAGATTATCGACCGTGAATGTATAATTGCCATCCCCGTCATAAGTCCAGTCCGTATAATAATAGATCTGGCTGCCGATATTGATCTTGCCGCCTGTATCGGAAAGTTTACATTTGGCCATATCGTCCAGATAAGCCGCCGTTGTATTAACGGTTACTTTCGTGGTTTCTCTGCTGTAATAGATCTGATCTACGGTACCGTTGAAATATTCGCCGTTATTACCGTCGCGCATCTGGATCAGTCCCCGCAGTTCTCCACCCATGGAGTCATTGTAAAGGCCGAATTCGATACCGTCCGACCACATGATATCATAAAGACCATCCACATCGGACTGGTTCACTTTCTCTTCGGTTTCTCTGGCAATACATTCCAGCTGTCTGTAATCGTCGTGATCTACAAGGGTCTGTCCCCCGGCGATCCTTACGACGAAGCGGTAAGAGCCGGTTTCATTTCCAGCCTGATCCATAACCGGAATTTCCTGCGTTTTCACATCCACAATAGCGGAAAGTTCGTCTAACATAACGCCTCTTTTATCACGCAGTTCGTTGGCTACCACACCGGTCAGTTCGATAACGCTGATCTGTTTGTTGACGGTTGCCAGTTCCTGCGCCAGAGAATTGATCTTATCGGTACGCATCTTAATTTCATCGTTGACGTCCGCCTGCAGGTTCTGGAAATTACCATACATATTATTAAAATAATCCGTCAGCGTCTTTACCGAAGAAATAAACTGTGCTTTTACCGATGTAGAACTGCCGTTCTTGGTCACTTCTTCAAGCGCGCCGGATATGCCGTTAAAAATGGTCTTAAAGCCCGTGATCTTATCATCTACCAGATAATTTTCCACCATACGCATATAATATGCTTTGGTATCGAACTCACCCAGTCTGGTCTCGTTCTCACGGTATTTATTATCATAAAATTCGTCTCTGATACGTTCGATGGCAATGGTCTCCACACCGGCGCCCGCACATCCGTATTTTGCAAAGACACGCAGGGCGTTAGCCGCTTCTGTATCGACTACCTGACGGCTGTAACCTTCGGTATTGACATTGCTTATATTATTACCGGTCGTATTGAGCGCCGCATTTGCTGCACGCAGTCCCGATGATGCTATTGTTAATCCAAAAAATGTTGATGGCATGGCTGCACCTCCAGATTATCTGCCCAGTGTCGAAAGAAGATGATCCAGCATCTCGCTGATCACGTTGATATAACGACTGGACGCGTTATATGCGTTCTGGAACATGATCATATTCGTCAGTTCTTCATCAGAAGAAACGCCTACGATCTGTTCTCTGGCATTACATAAGGAATCCGTAGTAAGTGTCTGGCTTGTTACGATATCGCCGAATACCGAACCGGAATTGGCTACCTGAGAAACCAGATTTTTATAATAATCCACGAAGCAGACCGGAGTCTGTACATTCGGATTCAAAGTATATATCGACTCCTGGAAAGCATTTTTTAACTTCTCCATAGTCGCGTTATCTTCCGAACTGTCTGTCAGTCTGAAAGACAATAAGGAAGGATTCTGTCTAAGTTTCATATTAATGGTAATGTTATCCACGCTCCAGCCGCCTTCTATCACAGTGCCATCCGGCAGCGTATAAGTCTCGCCGTCATCGACGATCTGCTGGAACAACTGATAAGGTTCTCCATTTTCATCCCGCAGATAGGTGGAGTTCGGATATAACTCGCTCTCGTTCTCCGCCGCCTGCGCCAGAATCCCGTTTATTTTCGTAACGACTGCATTGATCAACTGATCGAATTCAGCCTGGATATTCATGATGATCGACTGTGAAATATGATTATCGTACCAGTTCTGCTCATATTCCCCGTCGGGATTGATATTCTTGATCTCCTGCGCGGTCGCTCTGTGGTCGCCGCGTGCAAGGAGCGTACTCTTTAAGGAACCAAGGTCTGTATTTAAATCACTGGATATCGTTCTGGTCAAGTCAAATACCTGCGAAGATTTCAGATTTTCCTTATCCAGATACTGATTGCCAAACTCGTCATAACTGTATTTGGCTAACATCTTCCAGTACGGCGTATAAAAACCTGTCTGCGGGTCCGTGTAGAGCATCATCTCATTGACAAGGCCGCCTTTTACCAGATCCACGCCCTCCAGTTTCACATTGACATAACCGGTAATATCTTCCACATAAGAGATAGAAGCCAGTGAAGAAAGTTCATCCAGCAGATAATTCCTGCGGTCGCGCAGATCGTTGGCATGTTCCACACCGCCTTCAATCCTGCCGATCTGTTTATTTAACGCTTCAATCTCCTGCGCATATTTATTAATTGTATTGACATCATCTACAACAGTCTGGTTCATATTGTCCTGATATTCGCACAGGCTGTCATATACAGCGGACGCTTTGGTAATGAACTCATAGGAACGCGTCACGAATAAATTCTGATTGACTGCCGCCGTAGGATCTTTGCTCAGTTCCTCTACCGCCGTCCACAGATCTGTTACCGCTATGGAAAAGGCATGCCCTTCATAGGACTCGCCAATGATATCTTCAATTTCTTCCATCGCAGCATAAGAAACATCGTAAAAAGCGCTCCTGCTCGATTCACGACGGTAATTTCTGTCCAGAAAGAAATCTCTCACCTGTCTTGTTTGGGAATATGAGACACCCAGACCAAGCTGCTGCCAGCTGACCGGATTGGTTTTGTCGATAGTTACATAGGTTCTGGTGCCCTGTGCCACCTGCTGCCTTGTATAACCTACCGTGTCCAGGTTTGACATGTTGTGCGCCGTGGTATTCAGCGCATTATTTGAAGTTTGTAGTCCTGATACGCCTAAATAGAGGCTTCCCATTAATGACATAACACTACCATCCTTAACAAATTTTCTTACTGTTTCGCATCAAATGATTTGGTATTCATCCCGATCACATCTCCGGTATTATAGGCGCCTTTGTTATAGTTGGCTGTCTCCGGCGCCGCTTTGACCGAGTGGAGAATGTTCATATTGAACTGTACCATTTCCAGGGCGCTCTGGATCAGCTCCCTGTTCTGCTCATTGACTCTTGCCACATGCCTTACGTTATCCTGCAGTTTATCAAAAACTGCCGCCAGCTTCTGCTGTTCTCCGGGTCTTGGCGCAAGCATCTTGATCAGATCTGCGATTTTTAAATTCGTAACATCCTTGTTAAGCACATTCGCTATATCATTCACAGCCTCATTTCTCAAATTGTCTAAATGGTTGATCCTGCTTACGATAAGCTGTTCCTCATCCGTGATCTTTGCTAACTGTTCCAGATCTTCTGATACAATGACCGGTGTTTTCTGCATGGACAAGTTTAACAGATTCTCATATTCCATGCTTTCCTTATCCAAAACATCTATCAAGTTCTCCATTAAGCTTGCCACGCTAAAACCTCACTTTTTCATTGTGCATACAGACTGGAACTTTCCTCATATCTTTGCAGCATTCTTTCCGCAAAACTCTCACCGCTCACGAAATAAGTACCGCTCGCGATCTCAGCTTTCAGAGGAGCGATTACATCTTCCCTGACATCGCTGCTTGCGTATACTGCTGCTTTGGCAGTCTGAAAATCCTTACCGATACTGGAAATCTGTATCTGATCGGATCTTCCGCCCTGTGATGTCTCAGGCGCTTTTACCGCTTTCCTGGAATTGCTGTATAATTGTTGGACCTGATTATATGCTTCAATACGCATAGTCAACTCCTCCTTCCTGTTTACTGCATCTACCAACTGCTATTAAATGTATCGGATATTTTTGCCGAGACTTTATAGCTCTTCTTATTTTTTTCCTGAATGTTTTTCAATCCGCAAGATAGGCGGAGGCCATATGGCACAATCTGCCGCAGGTTTCCTCACTCCACGAATAATTCATCATATATCTGCCGTCAAAGAGGCTCTCGTCGATGCGTTTTCCGTCCAGAATCTCAAAATAATCGCAGGAAAGTTCCTTCCTGTTCACATGGCAGCTCCCTCTTGCGCTGTCAAAAACATATCCCACGCCATATTCCTTAAAGAGTGTATGCAGATAGGCGACCGCCTTGCGGTAAAGTCCCTTTACCCTGTCATCATAGGCTCTTCCTTCCCACAGCAGATCTACCGCCTCCTGCATCATCACCGCACCGCCTCCGCAGTCAATGCAGAGCGCAAACAGTTCTTTGGCCTTCTGATTGGTAAATTCGACCAGCTGCCCATCCACAAAAACATCAAAATTTCCGAATGTATGGACTTTCATACGCTTTTGCAGTCTGCCGGATAGATATCTGGCCCTGTCAAGTATATCGACAATATCTTTATGATCGTAAGGCTTTAACAGATAATAATCGGCTTTTACATCAAGTATCGCTTCTTTTAAATATTTTTCATAACCGCTGACATAAATGACGATCATGTCATGTTTTATTTCCCGCAGTTTCCGTCCTAACACCAGGCCGCTCATATCCGGGATCTCCACATCCAGAAAAGCGAGGTCGATATCATGTTTCCCGGCAAATACAAGCGCCTCGTGCGCATTTTCAAAGCTGCCGACCAGCTCAATATCCGTATCCCTGCACGCTGATGCAAATTGTTCCATGCTGTATAATTCGTCGTCTACCAGAATGGTTTTCAGCTTCATGATACCACACTCCTGTTATTTTTCTGCCGCCTCCTGTCCCCGTTTGGGAATATGCAGCGTAACAATAGTCCCGACTCCTATATAACTTTTGACTTCCATACTGCCAGCGGTCATTTTTTCCACCCGGTATCTGATCCGCTGCAGGCTGTGAGCCTGCGGGCCATCATCTCCGGGCATTTTATTATAGCCGCCTGCCTCGAACCCCGTTCCGTCATCTTCCACCTGCACGATATATTCCGAAACAGTCTGATAGCTTCTGAGCGTCACCGTTCCTTTTCCTCTGCCCTTTATGATCCCGTGCCGAATGGCATTTTCCACAAGCGGCTGTACCGATAAAGGCGGCAGCATAAAATTTTCTTCTCCGATCTCCATATGGAATACGATATTCTCTCCGAACCTTATTTTCTCCAGATCTACATAGCACAGGACGCAGGCCGCCTCTTCCCGGAAAAGGATGTTCCCGTCACTGATCAGAAAACCGAGTACCGCCCTGAAATATTTTGTAAAATCATAGATCATATGATATGCCAGATCTGCATTGGTCTTCGTTGCGATACGGATGGCCCCCAGCGTGTTAAAAATAAAATGCGGATCGATCAGACGCAGGATGCGCCCTCTTTCCTCTGCCCTTATTTTTTCCTCTTTTTGCGAAAAATCATGCTGTCTGGCACTTTTTTCTTTCTTTATCATTATTTATCATTCTGGCACTTTGTCAGTACGTCGCAGATATCTTCCAGACAATAAGGTTTGACAAGGTAACCATCTATCTGACTTAAGAACATATCTTCTTTTTCTTTATCGGGTATCTGTGCGGTCACGGCAACGATCGGCAGTCCGCAGTCCGGCCTGTCCATACAGCGGATCGTCTGAATGGTCTCCGCACCATCCTTATCCGGCATATTCATATCCATGAGGATGATATGATAATAGTGCATCCCGGAACTTTCAAAGATCCTGATCGCTTCTGCCCCGTTATAAGCTTTGTCCGCGATCACGCCCAGCCTTTCCAGATATCTGCATATGATCTCCATATTGGCTTCTTCATCCTCCGCCACCAGAGCCCGTCTGATGAATCCCTGCCGTAAAAGTTCCGTACTCCGCTTTTTCTCCGCCGGTGGTGTGACGGATGTATACAGCACGTCATCCCCGTCCACCTCAAGTTCCACACAGACTATGGTGCCCGCTCCGGCATGACTGCTCATCACAATGCGCCCGTTCAGCAGTTCCACCATACGTTTAGTCAGCATCAGTCCCAGACCGCTGCCCTGACTTTCCCGCATCCGCTGCTCCCTTGCATACGCTTTCCACACATTGGAAAGAAATCCCGTCTCCATACCGATTCCGGTATCCTCTACTTCCAGCAGAAGTTTTACCCGTTTTTCCTCCAGGTATGTCTCTGTGATACGACATTCCACTTTTCCGCCGCTATCCGTATATTTTATGGCATTCGATAACAGATTGATAAGGATATGCCATACCATATCCTTATTCAGATACAGGTATCGGTACACCGGCTCACCGGGATAAAACCGCAAGTCGATATCTCTTTCCCGTGCCGGGAGTCCGACTACTTTATACGGATACTGCACCAGATCCTGCAGGGTGACGGCCTCTATTTTAGTGACATGTGTGTCACTTTCCAGCATGGAAATATCCAGCGCACTGTTCACCAGACGAAGCAGATGTTCCGCCGCATAAAAAGCGTTATCCAGATGAAGTTCCCTGTCCGTTTCTCCCAGTCTGAAAATAGCGAGGCTGCCATGGATGCTCTGGAGCGAGGTTCTGATCTCATGGGCGAAATAAGCAACGTGTGCGCGCAGACGCTCCGCTTCTTTGGCTGCAGCAGCTCCCGCCTCTTTTCCCTGCTCCTGCCCCTCTTTAGCGCCTGCTAAGGCAGATCCTGTGATATCTTCGCATAAGCCGATGATCGTCTCTTCTTTTGCACCGTAAAAAAACACCATCTTTTTATCATAAACAGATTCCTGTATCTTCAATCTGAAAAAAATCGTATACTTTTTCTCTGCTTCTAAACCGCTCAGGATCCTGATCAGTTTCATATTCCGCATAAACGCATCCTTACTGCCGCAGATCATACTTTTCATACCATGTAGAAATGTTTCAAACTTTCCCCGATCGGGCAGGAAATACGGGATATCCTTTTTCTCCGAATACTTCCGATACATGCTTTTTCCGATATCAATATCTATTATAAAGTCAAAAAAATCTTCCGTCAAAACGGATCTCAGCCAGTCTTCCATAAGATTATTATATAGAACTGTACAATGAATGCAAGAGAAAATGCCGCAATTTCGATAAATTGCGACATTTTTCGACAAATTTCTTAATATATTGACCTTAATCGCTAAAATCATTATCCAGAACGGCATGAAACCTATATTGCGGATAACTCTCAGACATGTTTTTTATGATCTCATCCCGGATCTGTATCTTTCTTTTTGACTTAAAATCAATGATCAAGTCAAATGAAACCTCCATTTTCCCGCTGTCCACATAAAAACCGTGCATCTGTAAAACTTCGGGATAATCCCCGGTCAATCCGTTCAGCTTTTCCTTCATCTGCGCATACAGACTGTCGGTCGTATTGGAAGCATACAAGCCTATCGTCAGCAAAATACCGTAATTCATATAGATATCTTCCATGATACTCCGGAATAATCCGTGCAATTCCCTGGCCGTCAGATCATCCGCGACCTCCACATGAACGGAACCGATGATGCGTTCCGGCCCGTATCGGTGAAGTATCAGATCATATGCACCGTTTATCTGCGGATATCCGGCAATATGCTGTTTCACGCTGATGGATAAACTGCTGTCCACCCTTGCGCCAATGATCCCGCTTAAGCTTTCCAACAGGATCTCTATACCGGCCTTAAAGATGATTATGGCAATGATAACGCCCAGCCAGCCCTCAATACTGACATGAAATAATAAACTGACAACTGCCGCCGCCAATGTAGACAGGGAAATGGCGGAATCCAGCATCCCATCCGTTCCCGACGCGACCAACGACTCTGAATGATATTTTTCTCCCTGTTTTTTGACATACCGGCCGAGTACAAATTTTATGACCACAGCTATGGCGATCAGGATCATGGACATAGTCGTATAATCTGCGCTCACCGGGTGAAAAACTTTATCGAGCGACTCTTTAAAAGATGTCAGTCCCGCCAGTAAGACAATGACTGCAATTGTAACAGAACTGACATATTCGATCTGACCATAACCGTACGGATGCTTTTTATCCGGCGCCTTTCCGGCGAGTTTCGTTCCCACAATGGTAATAACGGAAGATAACACGTCGCTTAAGTTGTTCACCGCATCCATGATAATTGCGATAGAACCGGTAACGACTCCTGTAAAAGATTTGAGCATGACCAATAACAGATTGATCACGATCCCCACCATACTGATCTGAATGATCTTTTTACTGCGTTCCATGGCTTTCTCCTTTCCGCCATCAGGACAATCCATTTAACAGCTTATACAAAAGAGAGTATAGCTGCCGTGCGTCCTGCGGCTCCATGCTCACACAGGCTCCCAGACTTTCAGGGATATGCAGCGCCTGCTTTTTCAGGTCTTCCCCTTTCTGCGTGATAGAAACAAGCAAAATACGTTCATCCTCTTTGGAACGCCGGCGCAGTACGTAATTCTTTTCTTCCAGTTTCTTTAGAAGCGGTGTGAGCGTACCGGAATCCAGATACAGGTATTTTCCAAGCTCGCTGACCGTCACTTCTTTTCGTTCCCACATTACCATCATCGCTATATACTGGGTGTATGTGAGATCAAGTTTATCCAGATACGGCTTATATCTCCTGATCACTTCCTTGGAACAGGCATAGAGCGGAAAACACAACTGGTTTTCCAGTTTCAGGTTCTCATAATTATTATCCGGCATCTTAATATAGCTCCTTGTATCATTATCTTTCCTGTCTTTACACTCACGCGCGCATTCTTTTGCGCTGTTCTTCATAGGCCGCCCGGCAGGCTTTGGCAAGCTGATCTGCACAGGATGTCGGTCTGCGTCCGCAGAGCACGCCCGATAGTTTTTCCTCGATCTCTTCTACCGTCCAGCCATCCACAAGCCGCGGTATCGCTTTCAGATTCCCGTTACAGCCTCCGGTAAAAGAAATATTCGTGATCACATTGCCATCGATATTCAATTTTATCTCACTGGAGCAGGTATCGTGCGTCTTATATGTATATTCCATGACATTTTTTTGTTTTAACAGGTTTACGATCTTCTCCTCTACGACCGCCATATCCGCAGTCGGTTCAAAACGCTCTGTCACGTTTCCTTCACGGTCAATCAAAAACTTGGTAAAATTCCATTTGATATCGCTGGTATCGGCATAACCAGGATCTGTCCTTTCCAAAGCGCTTTCCAGCATGGGTGTCAAGGGATGTTCCGGATCGAATCCGGCAAAACTTTTCTGAGATTTCAGATAAGTATAAAGCGGTATCTCCCCCTCACCGTTTACTTCGATCTTGGAAAAAATGGGAAACGTGATGCCGTATCGGGAATCACAAAAACTGGCGATCTCTTCGTTTGTCCCCGGCGCCTGATGTCCGAACTGGTTGCAGGGAAAATCCAGAATAACAAAGCCGTCCTGACCATATTTTTCATAAAGATCCTGCAAGCCGTCGTATTGCGGCGTAAAACCGCACTCTGTCGCGGAATTAATAACCAGCAGCACTTTTCCGGCATAGTCTTTTAAAGATACTTCAGCGCCATTTGTGTCTTCTACGGTAAAATCATAAATATTCATATGGATATCCTCTCTTTCATAATAAACCTTTTATCTGTTCCTCGATCTTCTCCGGCGTCACTGTCGGCGCGAAACGCTCCAGTACATTCCCGCTTCTGTCAACCAGAAACTTCGTAAAATTCCATTTGATATTGTTACCCATTACACCCTTTTTCTGCGATTTTAAGAACGTATACAACGGCTCTTCACCCGCTCCGTTTACCTCGATCTTTTTAAACTGCGGAAAGGTCACGCCATAGCGCGACTGGCAAAAACTTGTGATCTCTTCATCACTTCCGGGCGCCTGATGTCCGAACTGATTACAGGGAAAATCCAGAATCTCCAGGCCCTGCGCATGATATTTATCATACAGATCCTGCAGCCCGTCATATTGTGGGGTAAAGCCGCATCCTGTCGCCGTGTTGACGATCAGAAGCACTTTGTCCCGGTAATCAGCGAGAGAAACTTCGCTGCCATCCTGCGCTTTTACATGGTAATCGTAGATACTCATACGTTTCATCCTCCTTTTGATTGTTTTAAATTAAATTGCATAAAATATAATTTGATTGTATGCAATTTATTTCAGATTGTCAACACTCAATCGGAAAATTTTTTATGGAATGTTCCTCTTTGTTTTAGGCCAGCCGCCCTCTATCTTCCTTTTCAGCTCGTCAAGCGGCTTTAATCCGCCAAGCGCATCATAGGCCGCAACGCAGGAGGCGCCCGTTGCCGCCGCCAGATGCATACATTCTTCCAGGGATCCGCCGTTTAGCATGGCTGTTAAAAACGCCGCGATGCTGGTATCGCCCGCACCGGTTCCCGATAAGACTTTCTCTGGGACATAAGAAGATTCAAAGCCCTCTTTTTCCATCCAGTCCTCTATGCAGATCCCTGCTGTCTGTGCCAGTTCCTGTAATGCATCCCGGCCTGCCGCGCAGTAATACATGCCCGCCGCGCCGCATTTAATTAAAAGCACCTTAGCCCCCAGTTCCATACACATTCCGGCTAACGGTCTCACATCGCATTCTATATCGAGTACCTCTGTCATGTCTTTGCCTGCGGCTCTTTTTTCCCACTCCGCAAATCTGGGCCGGTCGAGCATAAAACAGAGTTCCTCCACGCTGGGCATAAAAAAATCGACATAAGGTATCACTTTCGTTAAAATCTGTTTCCAGTCCGCCCTGCCCGCTTCTGAACCGGCATCCACAGCCGCCATATCCAGAGATGTCGCGCATCCTGCCTGCTTTGCTTTCCTAAAAACCGCCAACAGCTCGTCTCCGTTATTTTCATACATGGAACGCATCAGCGGCGGATAACCGAAGTGAAAGAGAGACGCCTGCTCCAACGCCTCCATCGATATATCTTCCGCGCAGAAGGTGTGGTTCGCACCGGGATTGTGCAGAAAAATCCGGTCAATCCCCGGCATGGCCAGCACTACGGAATAAGAGGTAGACTCTTTATCCGAACGTATCATGCCATCAGCCGCCCCGTACTTTTGCAGTATCGTTAAGATCATGTCGCCGAAAGCATCTTCGCCAGTTTTTCCCATCAAAGACACATCCGCTCCGAGTATCTTCATCGCCAGACCGGTGTTGGCAACCGCTCCGCCGGTATGCACGTCAGCCTCGCCCATTTCAATTAATTTACCCGGCTGTAACAGTTCGGAAATATCGTTTATTTTTTTCTCCGGAAAAACCGGGGTGATATCCAGACATATGTGTCCGGCGACGATTACTTTTTTGTTCATGAGTCCCTCACTTACTCCACTATTTCATTTGTTCTTAATATACCTCACTTCTCCATCTCCCGTTTCAGTTCCATTGGCATACTTCTCGGCCCGCGTACCGCATACACGCCGAATTGTTTGATCTTTTCAAATGACCATACGCCCGGCTTGTACTTTTCTATAAGTTTCACGCTCATCGCCTGCTTCACGGTCAGATTTTTATCCGAAAAATCATAGGGCATATCCACTTCTATCGCCTCGCACTTATACATGATGGACGAATACGGCGCCGCCACATACATATAAATGATATCGCCGACATGGATATCGCTGCTCTGTTTCCAGGTCACGATATCAGATTCCTCGAAAGCGCCGACCACATCATAATATTTAGGATTGGCCGGAATGATCCAGTTTTTTATCCCGGTACGTTTTGATTTTCTTTTCTGCATCTCTCCGGCTTTGGAAATACCAAGCATACGATGGATCTGCATTTCTGAAACGCCCGGATAATGCTTTTTCATATGTCCGGCTATCCGTCCCCACGACTGCGCAGGGTCTTCTTTGTAAGCGGAAGTTACATGCTCATACCCCCATAAGTGTTCCGGTGTGGAATACACGGCGATAGACCAGCCATAGCTTTCGCCTTTCTTATTTTTCCTCTGCCGGAAATCTCTCATGCAAAGATACAGTTTCATTTCCAGATCGGTGATGATCCCCTCAAAGTTTTTCTCTCCGCCTTTGCCAAAACCGGCATTTTGTTTTACCTCGAATGAATATAACTCCGCATCCGCATTTTTTTCCGCAAAAAGATCCATGATCTTCTTCTGGCGCATGGAGGCTTTCTCGTCATCCCACAGGGCGTCGAAGTCGTATCCATCCCTGCGGTAATTGACAAAATACGGAATCCACTCTCTGGAAATGAATCCGGCCTTTTTATCAAAAAATTTCCCGTAGGCGATCTGTCCGCCGCCGGCAATGATCTCCCTCCATTCCCAGGGGTCGCGTCTGACATCTCCGCTCCACCAGTAATCCGGCACAGTCCGTTCTTCTAATGAGAACCCCGGAATATCGTTTTTAAATAACGGCAGAAAGCCGACCTCGTTAATATAGGTCATTGCTTCTTCTACCGTATGTATGCACGCCGGATCATCCTCACAGACACCGTGCATGATCCATGTACCGGATTCATTGGCCATTGAAATCCCCTCTTTTCTGCAGTTCCTTTTTCAGATATTCATACCGCAAACGTTTTTCTTCTTTGGCAAAATGTGTCTCTCTTGACTGTACGGGGTTATTCTCATATGAAAGCGCCTCATCCCCGAACTGCTCGCTTGTCAGGTCGAATACGCAGCCTCCTGCAACATTATAACAATGATAATTGCCATCCGGCCGCAGAATACCATAAACTTCTCCGCCGAAAATATCCTGCGCCAGAAAGGCTGTGATAGAGCACTGTCCCAGCGTTCTGTTCTCTTTAGACCAGTTCTCCCTCATTCTCGGTGCGCAGGTATCCGCACACCATATCTGCGAAAGCAGATCGTATAAATGTCTGGGGTTTCGTATCTGTTCATATCCGGCCAGGGCAGGCACATCGGCCCCTTCCCAGCCGTAAAATCTGTATTCTTTCATTTTGACCGCTCCGTTCTTATTCAGTAATGTTATTATATGCTATCGCCGCCGCTTTTACAAGATTGCGCTCTGCTTATATGAGTATCAGATCTTTTCTGCGCAGTAAGATGTGATTTTACACAAATAACTCCGCCAGCGGGATATGTTCTATATCCGGGGCATCCATCTTCTCCATTCCGGCCCTTGTTATAAACACATACTAGGCGCTGTCTTCTTAACAACCTCCATCTGCATCAGCTTATCTAATATATCAATGAGGGTCGGCCCGCTTGAAACATGCGACTGCGACAAAATATCGCTGTATCTGGAATATCCCCTGGCCAACGCCGCGAAAGTTTCATTTGCATTCACAATCTTAGATAATTCGCCCTTAAAGTACATGGGAACTTCATTTTCCAGTCTTGCGCCGGGTGAAGCGATCAGCTCTATGATATTTTCCTTTACAGACTTTGTATCATCCACCTGTTTATTATAATGAGGGATCCCGCCAAAAACAGAATAGATCCTGACCTTATCTTCATCAGAAAATCCCGGATAAAACAGGGCAGACTCGAAGTAATCCATGGGTTTCAGATCAATGACCAGATCTGCTCTTCCAAATAATGGATTGGAATGTTCGATCAACGACCGCATAACCTCCACATAGGAACCGAGAATGATAAGCGTAAGCTTTGACTTTTCTCTATACTTATCGATCAGTGATTGCAGAATGCTGTCAAGTCCTTTTACATTCTCTCTTAAATAGGGATATTCATCCAATACCACTACCATTTTCTTCTGGAAAGCCAGTTTACATAAATATTCTAACGTCTCCTCGATCCCTGTATATCCAAATCTGGGTAGATTTAAAGTTTCCGATATAACGCCGCAAAAGCTTTCAACATTGCTCTGTTCTGTGGTCTGTCTGCATTCATAATATATACTTGTTATTCCTGAACGCTGTATCGTAGTTTTGACCAGTTCGCTTTTTCCAACCCGCCTTCGGCCATAGATAAGTACCAGACGAAGTTCTTCGGCCTTTATTTCTCTGTCGATTTTTTTAACTGTTCTTTTCTGCCAATAAATTTCATGTATTAGTTCGGTCACGTCCGACTCGGTTATGGCCGAACTAATTATTTGTTAAAAAAAGAACCAGACGGCGTATTTCCACCATTTGGTTCTTTCTTATATCCGCATCCCGGATTTAGGCATTCCCTTCCATAGCCTCCGCCACAGCCGCTTCACAGCTTCTCATGGCCTGTATCGTCCTATCAAACAATTCGTCCAGCTCCCAGCTAAGCATCTCAGCTCCCTGCGAAATGACCTCTCTGGAACAGCCCGCCGCGAATTTTTTATCTTTAAATTTCTTTTTCAGGCTCTTGACTTCCATATCCATCGTACTCTTAGATGGACGCATCAAAGCACAGGACCAGATCAGTCCGGTAAGTTCATCGGCCGCAAAAAGCACTTTCTCCATCTCATGCTTCGGCTCTTCTTCGCTGCAGATCCCGTAACCGTGGGAACAGACCGCATAGATCATATCCTCGCTCACGCCCGCCTCGCGCAGAAGTTCCGGCGCTTTCTTACAATGTTCCTGCGGATAAAGTTCAAAATCAATATCATGAAGAAGTCCGGTGATGCCCCAGAAATCTTCCTCCGCTGCATATCCCAGTTCCTTTGCATACCAGCGCATAACGCCCTCAACTGTCAGCGCGTGCTGGATATGGAACGGTTCTTTATTATATTTTTTTAACAGTTCCAGCGCCTGTTCACGGGAAATACTGCTCTGCCTTGCCGCGACGCCATCATCTTTCTGAGCGGCCTTTACGCTGTCGAAAGTTCCGCTCTGGTCAGCAGATCTTGCATTGTCGGAAGTCTTTTTCTCCAGACTTTTCATCGTCGGGAAAAGCAGAACATCCCTGATCGCAGGAGAATTGGTGAGTAACATGACAAGCCTGTCAATTCCATATCCGATGCCCCCCGTCGGCGGCATACCGATCTCCAGCGCATTCAGGAAATCTTCGTCTGTCGTATTCGCCTCTTCGTCTCCTGCCGCCAGTGCTGCCTCCTGTGCCTTAAAGCGCTCTCTCTGGTCTATGGGGTCATTCAACTCTGAATAAGCGTTACACATCTCGCGTCCGGTGATAAAAAGTTCAAAACGCTCCACATATTCCGGCTTGTCCGGCTTTTTCTTGGTAAGCGGCGAAATCTCTATCGGATGATCCATGATAAAAGTCGGCTGTACCAGATGTTCTTCCACAAATTCTTCAAAGAACAGGTTCAAAATATCACCCTTTTTGTGCCGTTCTTCATAATGAATCTCTTTTTCATCCGCTATGCGCTTCGCTTCTGCCGTATCTTTGATGGCCTCAAAATCCACGCCCGCATATTTTTTCACAGCCTCAACCATTGTCATTTTAGCAAAAGGCTTTCCTAAATCAATCTGGGCCTCACCGTAAGGAATGAGTGTCGTGCCGCATACTTCCTTCGCCACATGGCGGAACATATTCTCGGTCAGTTCCATCATGCCGTTATAATCAGTATAGGCCTGATATAATTCCATCATGGTAAACTCAGGATTGTGTCTCGTATCGAGTCCCTCGTTACGGAAAACGCGTCCGATCTCATAAACTCTCTCCATACCGCCCACGATAAGTCTTTTTAAGTATAATTCCAGGGAAATGCGCAGTTTCACATCTTCGTTAAGCGCATTATAGTGCGTCTCGAAAGGTCTGGCCGCCGCACCGCCCGCATTGGCTACTAACATCGGCGTCTCGACTTCCAGAAAACCCTGTCCATCGAGATAACGTCTGATCGCGCTGATGATCCTGGAACGCATAACAAATGTTTTTTTCACATCCTCATTCATGATGAGGTCTGTATAGCGCTGACGGTAGCGGATATCCGTATTAACGAGTCCGTGGTATTTTTCCGGCAGTATCTGCAAACTTTTTGACAGGAGTGTCACTTTTGCCGCATGGATAGAAATTTCGCCGGTTTTGGTCTTAAATACTTCTCCCTCGATACCTACGATATCGCCGACGTCATACTTTTTAAAATCAGCATAGACCTCTTCTCCGACACTGTCTCTCGCCACGTAAGACTGGATATCGCCCTGTAAGTCCTGTACATTGCAAAAAGACGCTTTTCCCATGATACGTTTGGACATCACGCGCCCGGCGATGGATACGCTCTTTCCCTCAAGCGCCTCAAAATCATCTTTGATCTGCTGGCTGTGGTGCGTCACATCATATCTGGTAATAACAAAAGGATCTTTTCCGCTTTCCTGTAAAGCGGCGAGTTTCTCGCGTCTTACTTTCAAAAGCTGGTTGATATCCTGTTCCTGCTGTCCGTTTTCCTGATTCTGTCGTCCTGCCATCTTCATTGTTCCTCTCTATTTACTAATTCTACTAGTTCGATCTGTGTATGGAAATTACTTTATATTGCAAAACGCCTGCCTGCGTCTCTACTTCTACCACGTCGCCGATCTTGCTGCCCATAAGAGCCTTGCCGACTGGGGATTCGTTGGAAATCTTACCCTGTAAGCTGTTGGCCTCGGTGGAACCCACGATTTTATATTCCAGTTCCTCCGCATACTCCATATCCAGGATCGTGACCTGACAGCCGATATTGATCTTATCCAGATCTACTTCATCTTCTACAACGACTTCTGCGTTTTTGAGAATTTTTTCCAGTTCATCAATCCTGGCTTCGATATCGCGCTGCTCGTCTTTGGCCGCGTCGTACTCCGCATTCTCCGATAAATCGCCCTGCTCTCTGGCTTCCTTGATCTTCTGCGCAACTTCCTGACGTTTTACGACTTTTAACTCATGCAGTTCATCCTCATATTTCCGCAGACCTTCATAGGTTAAAATATTCTTTTTTTCTTCCATGACTACACGCCCTTTCCTGTCTATGTTTTATTCTTTCTTCTCTTGTCCAGTCCTGTCTGATGTCTAATTAACTTATTTATCATAACCACTTTTTACCAGAGTGTCAAGGCATTTACGCGCAGATGCGTAGGAAATTTCCATATATTTACGCCGGAATAAGGCTTCTTTCTTTTCGTCGGAAAAAAGGTCCAGATAAAAGTCGCCTTTTTTTAACGCCCCGAAAGGAACCCCGCCCGCATAGCCGAAATCCAGAAAAAATACCGGACTTTGTCCACTCTCCGCCATACGCCGTTTCAAAGCAGAACCTTTTCCGCACTGTATCTGACTGACGAGGCCATACTCATAATATAAATCTTCCAGTTCCTGTTGTATGCTTTCCTCATTCATCTGCCCGTCTTCCTCTGCATCATACCAAACGAACAGTCTGTTCACATACGGAAAATACGGCGTCATCCACTCCAGGAACCGCTGCATCTGTTCTTCCGGAAAAAGAAGATTGCCAAGCATCAACACGACCGAAGCGGGACGATTGCCGCATCCGCGTTTAAAATAACACACGTTATCACATTCCCCGCCGCCTCTCATGATCTCCGTAAAAAGCCGCCCGGCCAGAAACCAGTCTATTGCAGACATAGCCGTCTGGCTCTGGCCTTCATCCCTGCCAAGCATCCGCTCTATCTGTGGATGCAGCAGGATTTCCATATCCGGGAAACGCGCACGGTAACTTTCCGCGGTTTCCCGCATCTGTTTCAGCAGCTTTTCCGGTTTCCAGCCTTTTCTCAGAGGCGGGATCATGACTGTTATCACCGTTATTTCCAGCCCGCCGCTTTCCACAACGAAAGAAGGCAGGCTTATTTTCCGCCGGAAACGCCATTTCCCGTGGTCTACATATTTTGCTTTTTTTTCAGGTTTCCCTTCTTTGGTAACACCCGTTATTGTATCCTGTGTGACATAATAAAGTATTGTTTCGTTTCCCATATGAGAATATACGCTACATCTGCTGTATTAATTCCTCCAAAGACGCAAAATCCTCCATGGCGTTTACGCGTTCTCTGATCTTCGCGGAATGCGGCAGTCCGGCCGTATACCAGGATACGTGTTTGCGCATCTCACGGATGCCCGTATATTCGCCCTTATATGCCAACTGCAATTTCCCGTGGCGTAACATCATCTCTTTGCGTTCCTCTTTGGATGCGGGCGGCGAAACCGTGCCTTCTTGCAGATATGCGGCGCTCTCCCTGAAGATCCAGGGATTTCCTCTGGCGGCGCGCCCGATCATAACGCCGTCGCACCCGGTCTCGGCAAGCATCTTTTGTGCACTTACGCCGTCCGTGACATCGCCGTTTCCGATGACCGGAATGGATACGGCTTCTTTGACTCTGGCAATGATCTCCCAGTCCGCAGCTCCGGCATAAAATTCCTCTCTCGTGCGGCCGTGCACCGCAACGGCAGATGCTCCGGCGTCTTCAATGATCTTCGCCATTTCCACGGCGTTGATATGCTCTTTATCAAAACCGCTGCGTATTTTTACCGTAACAGGTTTGCGGATGGCTTTTACTACCGCGGAGACGATTTCTCCGGCCAGTCCGGGATTTTTCATAAGCGCCGAACCCTCTCCGTTATTGACGATCTTGGGCACGGGGCAGCCCATGTTGATATCTAAGATGGCAAAAGGCCGCTCTTCTATCTGTCTGGCCATTTCGCTGATGATTTTCGGATCGGAACCAAATAACTGAAGCGATACCGGGCCTTCCTGCGGGTGAATGGCAAGCAGCGACTCCGTATTTTTATTTTTATATAAAATGGCTTTGGCGCTTACCATCTCCATACAGACGAGTCCCGCCCCCTGCTCTTTGCACAACAAACGAAAAGGCAGGTCTGTTACGCCTGCCATTGGAGCCAGTATGAGATTATTATCCAGTGTAAGATTTCCTATCGTCAGTTTTTTTATCATAATCCCATAATCCCCCTTCGTGCCTCCCTTTTCTTACTTCTTCTTTGATTCTTACGTCTATTCATCTTCCTCGGCCAGAATATCTTCATGCAAAATAAAGACCCGGTAATAAAGGCTGAGCGATTCCAACATTTCCTGCCTGCTCCTGCGTATCTCGCGCACCATAAGGCCGCTGCTGATTTCATCATACATAAAATCATCTTCTTCGGCATCCGTCTCTAAAGAGACACTTCCATCCTCCTCAAAGACAATGGTAAAAACGCCGCCCACTTCCTCGGTAAAAAGTACGCAGATAATATGCAGTTCCTCTTTAATAGAATCCGGGATCCCTGCAAATTTCTCATTAAAATAATACTTCTGCTCATAAGCATTGGCACCGCAGAGCACCATGCGTCCTTCTTCCATATCCATACCAAGCCTTTCCGTTATCCTGCGGACACTGACCCGCAGGCGCAAACTGATACCCGTCACCTCTTCGTTCAAATGTACCCGTACAATCCTCTGATGGACACTTCTCCGGCATAGACGCCGACTATCTGGCCATCTTCTTTTTCTATGATAAGTTCACCGCTTTTGTCGATGCCTCTGGCAATACCCGTAAATTCGCCCTGAGGATCTAACACCTTCACTTCCGCATCCAGATTCAGCAGCCGCTTTTCATAGGCTTCTTTTAAGTGCGTGAGATCAAGTGTTGTGACAAACGTGTCATAATTTTTTTCAAAATGTGCAAGCACACGCTCTAACAGTACTGCCCTAAGTATCTGGGAACCGGACTCTATTTTCAGGGATGTTGCCGTCTGCCTGATCTCCTCCGGAAACTCCTGCGGGGAGGCGTTATTGACATTGATGCCTACGCCGATCACCACATATTGTATATAGTCTGACTCGGTGTTTAACTCCGTTAAGATACCGCAGACTTTTTTCTGATTGACAACGATATCGTTAGGCCATTTGATACCGCTTGTAAGCCCCGAAGTCTCTGTGATGGCCTCCGCAACGCTCAGCGCCATAACGAGCGTCAGCATGGATGCCTTATCCGGCGCAAAATCCGGTTTTAACAGAATGGACATGTAAATGGAATTGCCCTGCGGAGACTGCCAGCGTCTTCCTCTTCTGCCTTTGCCGGCGGTCTGCATATTGGCTACAACGGTCGTTCCGTGAGGCGCGCCCGCCTCCGCATATTGTTTTGCGTCAATATTGGTGGAACCTGTTATAGGCGCATAATATAAGGTTTTTCCTGCCCACTTTGTCGAAAGTCTGCTTAAGATCTCATTTGCCGAAAGTACATCCGGACTCTCCAGCAAACGATACCCTTTATGGGAAACTGCTTCTATCTGATAGCCTTCCTCCTTTAATTGATTCATGGCTTTCCAGACTGCTGTTCTGGAAACGCCGAAATGTGTACAGAGCTGTTCTCCTGACACATAGTCCCTGCTTTGGCGGAGCATGGACAAAATATCCGATTTATCGGTTTTCATAAAAAAACGCCATACCTTTCTTACTACTGCGCCCCCGCATGTTCCGGCATACCGAGGGTTACTGCCATTACTGCCTTGATCGTATGCATACGATTTTCCGCCTCATCAAACACAATCGACTGCGGGGACTCGAATACCTCGTCAGCCACCTCCATTTCCTGCATACCAAATTTTTCTCCGACCTCCTTACCGATTTTGGTATGTAAATCATGAAAAGCAGGCAGACAGTGCATAAAGACCGCCTCCTCCCCTGCATTTCGCATTACTTCGCCCGTCACCTTATAAGGCGCCAGATCGTGGATACGGCTCTTCCAGACTTCGTCGGGTTCTCCCATGGAAACCCACACATCCGTATAGATCACGTCCACATCCTTCGTGCCTTCCTCCACACTCTGTGTCAGACGGATGCTGCCGCCTGTCTGTTCTGCTATTTTCTCACATTCCGTTACCAGTTCTTTCTCCGGGAAATAAGCAGACGTCGTACAGGCCGTAAAGTGCATACCCATCTTGGCGCATGCCACCATCAGCGAATTGCCCATATTATAACGGGCATCACCCATATAAGTGAGTTTTATGCCTTTCAGATATCCGAAATGCTCTCTGATCGTCAACAGATCGGCTAACATCTGTGTCGGATGAAATTCATTCGTCAGACCGTTCCATACCGGCACACCCGCATATCTGGCCAGTTCTTCTACAATGCTCTGTTCAAAGCCGCGGTACTCGATACCCTCATACATACGGCCAAGCACCCGCGCCGTATCCGCGATACTTTCCTTCTTGCCGATCTGGGAGCCTGCCGGGTCAAGATAAGTCGTTCCCATCCCTAAATCGCGCGCCGCCACCTCAAAAGAACAGCGCGTCCGCGTACTTGTTTTTTCAAAGATCAGAGCCACATTTTTGCCGCGGTGGAAATCCACGGCAATCCCCTTTTTCTTTTTCTCCTTAAAATCCGCTGCCACATCCAGCATATAGACGATCTCTTCCGGCGTAAAATCCAGAAGTTTCAAGAAATTTCTTCCTTTCAGGTTCATATGTGTTTTCTCCTTTGCTGCTTCTGATGTGCCAGCCGTCTCATCCCAGAGCCTGGAGGCAGCCGGCACCTAAGTCAAAATAGGACGGCCCTGAAAGAACCGTCCTACTGAAACTTCCCTATACGATGAAATTATCTAAATCTGATTCCTTACTTCATAATTTCTTTTACTGATGTTGCCAGTCCGGCCAATCCCTGGATCTCGGAGGGAATGATGATCTTCGTCGCCTGTCCATCCGCCGCTTTCTCAAACGCTTCTAAACTCTTGATCTTAAGAACCGCCTCGTCCGCTCCCGCTTCACGGATCATGCGGATACCATCCGCAGTAGCCTGCTGTACTTTGAGGATCGCTGCCGCTTCACCTTCCGCTTCGCGGATCATTCTTTCCTTCTGGGCCTCCGCACGCAGGATGGCCGACTGTTTCTCGGCTTCTGCTTCAAGGATTGCAGATTCTTTCTTACCTTCTGCAACAAGGACTGTGGATTTCTTCTCACCTTCCGCACGCAGGATGGCTTCACGACGTTCACGTTCCGCTTTCATCTGCTTCTCCATGGCATCCTGGATCGCTGCCGGAGGAATGATATTCTTTAACTCGACTCTGTTGACCTTGATACCCCAGGGGTCTGTCGCAATATCCAGAGACGCTCTCATCTTCGTATTGATGACTTCTCTGGAAGTCAGCGTCTGGTCAAGTTCCATCTCACCGATGATATTTCTCAGTGTGGTAGCCGTCAGATTCTCAATCGCCATGATCGGATTCTCCACGCCGTATGCAAACAGCTTGGGATCCGTAATCTGATAGAATACGACCGTATCAATTCTCATGGTTACGTTATCTTTGGTGATAACCGGCTGCGGCGCGAAATCTACAACCTGTTCCTTTAAGATAACCCTCTTTGCCACTTTATCTACAAAAGGCATTTTGAAATGCACGCCTACAGGCCATGTCTGCTGATAGGCTCCCAGACGCTCTACGACATATGCGTAAGCCTGCGGAACAATCTTGATGCAGGACGCCAGTAAGGCAATGACTATAATAAGCACTACCAAGATAAAATAAAGTCCACCCATTTTTTCTTTACCCCTCTTTTCTTTCTTCTACGATCAGTTTAACACCATCGACACCCAGTATCGTGACAACGGCTCCCACCGGGATCACCACGTCGTGATAGCTGCTTCTGGCCGTCCACTCCATGCCTCCCGTATTGACCTGTCCGATGCCCTCGATATTATTGATCTCGCCAATGACTATGGCCTGCCTGCCGATCATACTTTCCACATTCGTTCTGACTCTGTCCCTGTTAAAATATTTGACCGCCACAGGTCTCGTAAAGTACAGTAAAAGCGCTGATACCACCAAAAATACCAATATCTGCAACGAAAGCGGTGTTCCCGGTATGGAAATAAGAGCCGCAGCCAGCGCGCCGCCCGCAAACCATATCGTTGTCAGTCCCATTGTGAGAAGTTCGATCACCACCAGTATGACAAGGATAACAAGCCATACTACCGTCATATTCATATCTGCTATCATTATCACTCTCACTCCCTTTCCCATATATTCTACTATATTATGAGTCCGGTGTCAAAGTCATATATTTACCAAAAAATCTGATGATCTATCAAAATACCCTCGTGTGTCGTAGAGGCCGCCCTTCTGAAATGCGTGGCTTCTCCTACATTGGTCATCCCCGCCATAGCATCGCGCGCCGCCTGATAGCTGCTCTCGGAAACATTCCCGTTATAATAAGTTTTGGCCACTTTGCCGTTCATGGCAGGCGTAAACTGCCCCGAAGCATAAATAACGCCTGATATTGTATTGGGATAAGCGCCGCTTCTGACTCTGTTCATAACAACGGCTCCTACCGCCAGCTTTCCTTCATAAGTTTCAGAACCCGCCTCACACTGGATAAGCGCCGCCAACAGCCGCAGATCATCCTGCTCCGCGATAATAGCCGCATTCGTATCCGCAAGCGCTCTTTTCCTGGCTTCTTCCGCCTCTTCTTCGCGCTTCTTGATGACCGCCATAGTCTCCCCTTCATCAATATGGAAGTCCATATTGACATATTCTGCGGAAACATAGGCCACATCACTGTCAAATTCCACGCTGATCCACTCTTCATCCACTACTTCTATGACATTCAGAGCGTCGTCTTCCGAAAGCAGTCCCAGGATCGTCGAATCAGTATTCGGTTCCTCCCGCACACGCAAAGTCTCCGTCTCTATGGTCACGATCAGATTACCGACCTCGCTTGCCAGCGCCTCCGCCTCTTCATCAAAAAGAAGATATTCGTTGCTGGCCCAGCCGACCAGATCACCGGATTCCAATTTAGTCCAGCCATCCTTTTGCTCCAATATCCTGCCGCCGCAGTCCTTATATAAAAGACCGACTTTCTCCGAATCCTCCGTGGCCTCCGCGCGTACATTAAGTGCCATCTGCACGTCCGCCATGACCAGATCGGACTTATTCTTAGCCGCCTCTTCCACGATCTGTGTCAATTCCTCGATCGCTTCTTCGTTTCCCCCACTACCCGGCTCGATAAGATTGGAAATACCCACATTCAGGGAATCCAGACTTCCGTTTCCCCTGGGCTCGGATGCAGCAGCTTCTATTTTCATCCCCCAAAGCGTGCACAGGCTTATCATAAACCCGGCCAGCACGAGGATCACGCTTCTGCCTCTTAGCATGAATGTTTACCTCCACATTTTACATTTTGATTAAAATCATTACGAAATTGTTAAATGTTATATTTTGGATAATTCTAGCAAAACATCTATTCTTTGTCAAGTTTACGCTGCCTGTCCACAAAATATGAATGGAAATAAACATCAATACGCCTAAATTTATTACAGTTGTTTCGATTTCTCGACACATGCCGCCAGCGCATCCATGACCGCGCCGCGCAGTCCTTTTTCCTCTAATACACGCACTCCCTGGATCGTCGTTCCGCCCGGCGAGCAGACCATATCTTTCAGTTCTCCCGGATGTCTGCCGCTCTCCAACACTAACTTCGCGCTGCCATACACAGCCTGCGCCGCAAATTCATAAGCCTGCTTTCTGGGCATCCCGGCCGCCACGCCCGCATCCGCCATAGCCTCGATAAACATGAACACATATGCCGGAGAACTGCCGGAAACCGCACCGACCGCGTCGATCAGATGCTCCGGCACAAGACTCGCCCTGCCGAAACTTTCCATGAGTTTAATGCTGTATTCCTTTTCTTCCTCCGATACTCTTTCATTCACACAGACGCCCGTGCATCCCTCTCCCACCAGAGCAGGGGTGTTGGGCATACAGCGTACTATTTTCATCCGCCTTCCGAAAGCCTCTTCAATCCAGGCTATGCTCTTGCCGGCCGCGATGCTGATGATAAGAGTCTCGTCTGTCACCGCATCTTTGATCTGGGCTGTCACTTCCGCCAGAAACTGCGGTTTGACCGCCAGAATAAGCACGTCCGAGGCTTTCGCAGTCTCCGCGTTCGTATCTTTGATGCTGATACCGTATCTGTCCGCCATCTTTTCTCTTGTAGCGGAAGTTTTGGCCGTACCGATGATATCTTCCGCTTTTACGATGTTCTTTTTCAGCATACCGCCTATCATGGCGTCCGCCATATTGCCAAGTCCTATGAATCCGATTTTCATGTTAATGTACCGTCCTTTCTCAATCTGCATAAATTTCATCAAACATCGCCCTCGTCTCCTCTACGGCCTCTTCTTCACTTTTGACCGGCTCTTTACCGGTCGAAATAACTTCGGTAAGAATATCATAATCCCAGCGGAACAATCTTGAAAGATTCATTACTTCCTGAAGACTGAATTCCGGGTATACCAGCAATGCCAGCTTTTGCATAGAGGATCCCTCCTTTTTATCCCGTAACTTATAAATCAACCATCCAATTTATCATATTGTATAAATATCGTTCAGATATGTCAATTAAAATCCTGTACCTTTTTATCCTTTAATTAGTGAAATTCAGATTGACAGATCGGGCACAATGTTTTATAATTGCTGTAATATAACATTAATTATAAAACAGGAGGAAACTTAATTGAAAAAATTATATGAAAAAAGTGAAATATGGTTTGCGGTATTATGGATAATTGTCTATGTCTTCGCACTCAGCATGGCGGACAGCGTTTCGGAATCATTGGGCGTTTATAAGTCAGTTACCGCTCTTATAAGCATCCTTTTATCGGCATTTCTTTTTACATGGATAAAAAAGAACGATTTCATGGGAAAATACGGGTTATGCGCGTTTCAGGGAAATCTGAAAAATTACTTATTCTTTATACCCCTTATTATCATGGTGTCTTCGCGGCTGTGGGCGGGCATTGCAATAGCTGTATCCCCGCTTGAATGTGCGTTGTACGTTGTGAGTATGCTCGGCGTAGGTTTTCTCGAAGAAATTATTTTCAGAGGATTTCTTTTCAAGGCGATCTGCGAAAACAGCGTCAAGCGGGCAGTTATCATTTCAAGTGTGACGTTCGGCATCGGTCATATTGTGAATCTGCTGAACGGACAGGCGAATTTAGATACGATTGTACAAATTATCTTTGCGATTACAGTCGGTTTTTGTTTTACCATTATTTTTTACAAAGGAAAGAGCCTGCTGCCCTGTATCATTGCGCATGGTGTGAATAATGCGCTGGGCATTTTCGGCGCGGAGGGGTCGCAGACGTTTACCATGATAGCTGCCGTTGTATTATGCGTTATACTTGCAGCATACACGTTATGGATAATTGCAAAAGAGCCTGAAGGCGAGGGAGAAATGGTATGAAAATAATTTTACACGATCTGGATATGCAATATCATGAAATGTTACACCAAAAATGCGACGAGGTCATTCATGCGGACGGGAAATACGCCCCCTGTCAGGGTTGTTTTGGCTGCTGGACAAAGCATCCGGCGGAATGTTTTATGAAAGATAAGCTGCGTCAGACAGCGCGTGTGATCGGGCGGGCGGACGAATTTGTCATTATCACGGAAAATCTATACGGTACATACAGTCCTGCGGTGAAAAATGTTCTGGACAGGGGCATTGGCATTTCCACGCCGCTTAGCACTTACCGCGGAAAGCAGATGCACCATACCCTGCGTTATGGAAAACACGATTTATTTAAGGTCATTGTGTATGGTGATGTAACGGAACAGGAAAAGGAAACCTTTACTTATATGGCAGAAAGAAACGCCGTCAATAATGGATTTAGACAGTCAGAAGTGATTTTTTTAGGTGATGTTTCAGGATTGGAGGATGCCATATGAAAACAGTATTGATAAATTGCAGCCCGAAAAAAAGATTTTGTGCATCCGCCTATTTTCTGGGATTGCAGCGTTTATGCGTAAAAGGTGAAAAAGTGACGGAAAAGCTGCGCAATCCAAGCGATCATCAGCGTATTTTGGAAGAATTGCCGGATGCGGATGCGGTTGTATTCTGCCTTCCGTTATATGTGGACAGCGTGCCATCGCATGTGCTTTCTTTTCTGAAAGAGATGGAGCTTTTTTGCAGAAAAAACAATATTCATCTGCACGTTTACAGCATTTCCAACAACGGTTTTATCGAGGGAAAGCAAAGCGAGCCTCTCCTTAGGGTTTTTCAAAATTTTTGTGCAAAAAGTAATCTGGAATGGGGCGGCGGGATTGGAATCGGCGGCGGCGTTATGTTGAATGTCACCCGCATTGTCTTTATCATACAAATCGGCATATTATTCTTAAATATCCTGTTAAACGGCATACAGAACGGTAATTTTCTGCCCGTAAGCGCGTTCACAAATTTTGTCGAACAGGCGGCTGTCCTCATTTTTCTGAATCTGGGCGTGTTTTTCTATATCGTAAGAATGGGCAGCGCCATTAACAAAGGAATTTTTTTCGGTAAAAAATATACCCGTATCATGGTACCGTCCTTTGTGTTTATTCTTTTTGCAGATATCTTTTTCATCATTATTTCCATCTTTCAGGGCGGGATTTTTAAAGGATGGCTGGCGAGGAAACAGCCGGACTGATACTCACGCTTTCCGTCTCTGCCTCGCCGCCTCAAACAAAAGCACCGCCGAGGCTACCGCCGCGTTGAGCGACTCCGCCTGTCCGGCCATAGGAATTTTTACAGCCCTATCGGCTTTTTTCGCCGTTTCTTCACGCAGTCCGTTCGCTTCGTTACCGATCAGAAAAGCTGTTCCCTTTTCATAACAGCAGTTATCATAAGCTGTCGCCCCCTGTAAATGCGCGGCATAGACCGTAATATCCTTCCTGCGGAGTTCTTCTATCGTTCCGCCCATATCCGGCGTATAAAAAAACGGCATCCGGTAAATGGAACCCATAGTCGAGCGTATCGTCTTGGGATTATAGATGTCCGCCGTAGAACCGCTCATGATAATACCGTTTACTCCTGCGCCCTCTCCGGCACGGAATATCGTTCCCAGATTCCCCGGATCCTGAATATCTTCCAGAAGAATGAGCAGCGGAGCCGGCGAAGTCAGCATAGCTTCTATTCCAGACAACCCAGACTGTCCATGCTGTCTGGCCAGCTCATGCTGTCTGGACTGTCCGGACTGGCCGGACTGCCCATGCTGTCCGTATTGATACTGCCTTACCAGACATAAAATACCCTGCGGCGTCTTCGTATCCGACATTTTTTCAAAAATAACATCTGTTACTATTTCGTGAGGTGTCCGCAAAAGCGCCAGTTTCTCCTTACAGGCAGGCGGCATCTGTTTCGTAAAACTTTCCGAAACATAAACTTTCTCTATCCGCTCTACGGGCGCCTCCAGGAACATCTTAACGCCCTCCGCCACGAACAGGCCGCGTTCCCGCCTTGTCTTTGCCTTTTGTATCAGCTGTATGACTTCCTTGATACTCTTATTCGCATAACTCGTTATCATATATTTTTCTTTCCTATATAGTAAATACCCTGCAGCATAAGCTACAGGGATAAAATCTTGCTGACTTCATATACATACTCAGGAATACTCTTCTGCATATTCAGCGCTTCTTCAATATCAAAATCCAGAAACTCGCCATGCTGATAGCCTACCACTCTGTTTGTCTTGCCTTCACAGAGGATATCCGCCGCATAGGCGCCCATGATAGACGCATAATAGCGGTCTTTACAGGTCGGTGCGCCGCCTCGCTGCAAATAACCGAGGATGGTCGCTCTGGTCTCGATCCCGGTAGCGGCCTCAATCCTTCGCGCCATGGAAGTCGAGTGCCCGATCCCCTCCGCATTGATAATGATATGATGCGTCTTGCCGCGTTTTCTGTTGGCAATGATGTTGTTGATGATACCCTGCTCGTTATAATCGTATTTCTCCGGCAGAAGGATATCCTCCGCGCCGTTGGCAATGCCGCACCAGAGTGCGATGTATCCCGCGTTTCTGCCCATAACTTCGATGATACTGCACCTTTCATGGGAAGAAGAAGTATCACGTACCTTGTCGATGGCCTGCATCGCGGTATTAATGGCTGTATCGAAACCAATCGTATATTCCGTACATGCTATGTCCAGATCTATCGTACCGGGAATGCCGATGGTATTGACGCCAAGTCTGGAAAGCGCCTGCGCGCCGCGGTAAGAACCGTCGCCGCCGATAACGATAAGACCATCAATGCTATGTTTGCGGCAGTTATCAACTGCTTTACGCTGTCCTTCTTCGGTGCGCATCTCGGAGCATCTTGCCGTTCCGAGAATGGTGCCGCCGCGCTGGATCGTATCGGACACATACCATTTCTCCATATCTATGATTTCTTCATTCATAAGGCCCTGATAGCCCTTTTTAATACCTTTGACCTTAACCCCGTTCGCGAGAGCCTTTCTGACCACCGCACGGATAGCGGCATTCATACCGGGAGCATCGCCGCCGCTTGTTAAAACACCGATTGTTTTAATCTCTTTTGCCATATCCCCACATCCTTTCACCAGGCTATATGCCAAGCCTGCGTTTATTTTACCTTAATTACCCTAAGTTTTCAATCCTTTTTAGACGACTCTTACATTTTCTTTGCCATACAGGGCCTCAAGCCTTTCAATCAGCGCGCTATCGGCATTGACGTTCTGATTGGGCGGCAGCGTTTTCATGGCTTTGGGATTCTCCACATAAATGACAACACTGTCACATCCCTCTGAATCATGGAGAGAGGCCAGAAGTTCGGCTTCTTTTTCCTCAAATGATTCCCTGGTGGGAAATTTAATCCATAACTTCTTCGGTATCTCATCAAAAGCCGTAATTTTCTCGCAGATCAGTTTGGCGTCCTTATCTTCCTCCGCGGAAACCCTTCCTTTGACGAACACCTTTTTATCTTCCGTCAGTTTATGCGAATATTTCTCATAATCCCGCGGGAAAACGATGACTTCCACGACGCCCAGCAGGTCTTCTATCTGTAAAAAGGACATCACTTTCTCATTTTTGGTATATTTCAGTTTTTTATCAGAGATGATACCGCCTATCGTTACCGACTGTCCTTCTTTTACAGCCGCCTCGCCCGTCTCTTCATCCAGCAGGAAATCCGCCGTCGTATTGGTGATATTTTTATGCCAGATATCCTGATATTCTTCCATCGGATGGCCGCTGACATAGATACCCAGTACTTCTTTTTCAAAAGCAAGCTTCATTTCTTTGGAATATTCGCCTACGGGCGGCAGTTTAATTTCGTAATTCTCCTTCTCTTCTTCCCCGGCGATATCGAATAAAGAAAGCTGGCCCGCCATGTTGTTCTTTTTATCCTGATTGATGTTTTCCATGATCTGCACGTATACGCTCATGAACTGCTTTCTGGTGCCGCCTAAGCTGTCCATGGCGCCCGCCTTGATAAAATTCTCGATGGCGCGTTTATTGACTTCCTTGTCGGCCATACGGGTGATAAAATCTTTCAGATTGGTATAAGGCCCTCTTGCTTTTCTTTCCTCTACTACCGTCTCGATGACCGGGCGTCCGACGCTCTTAATGGCCGTCAGCGCATAGCGGATGGAACCTCCGGATACAGAAAAGCCGATCTCCCCCTCGTTGATATCCGGCGGCAGGATCTCAATCCCCATATTCCTGCAGGCCATGATGTACTCCGAAACCTTACTGGAGTTATCAATAACAGATGTTAGCAATGCCGCCATAAACTCAACCGGATAATAATATTTTAAATAGGCCGTCTGATAAGACACCACCGCGTAGCAGGCCGCATGGGACTTATTAAAAGCGTATTTGGCAAAATCCATCATCGTATCATAGATATGATCCGCCACCTGCGCGTCGATACCGTTGGCCACGCATCCCGGCACGCCTTCTTCCGGATTACCGTAGGTAAAATTCCTGCGCTCCTGTTCCATGACGTACTGCTTTTTCTTACTCATGGCACGACGCACCAGGTCGCTCCGGCCCATCGTATAGCCGCCGAGTTCCCGCACGATCTGCATGACCTGTTCCTGATAGACGATACATCCGTACGTAGGCGAGAGAATCGGCTCTAACTGCGGGCAGTCGTAGGTAATGGAATCGGGGTTGTTTTTGCCCTTAATATATTTGGGGATAAAATCCATCGGCCCCGGACGGTAGAGTGAGATTCCCGCAATGACGTCTTCCAGACTCTGTGGTTTCAATTCCTTCATGAAACTTTTCATGCCGCCGCTTTCCAGCTGGAATACGCCATCCGTGCGCCCTGTTCCGATAGAGGCCAGTACCGCGGCGTCATCATAATCCAGATGATCCATGTCAATCTCGATACCATTGTCTTTTTCCGCCATACGGGCCGCATTCTGGATAACTGTCAGCGTCCGCAGTCCCAGAAAGTCCATTTTTAAAAGGCCCAGCTCTTCTATCGTCGTCATGGTAAACTGCGTGACCGCCGAACCGTCCACGCCCCTGCATAAAGGTACAAACTCCTCGGCCGCCGCCGGACAGATGACAACGCCCGCCGCATGGGTAGAGGTGTTTCGCGGCAGTCCCTCTAAACGTCTGGACATGTCAATTAAATCATGCACCTGCTCGTCTTCCATATATAATTTCTTAAATTCGGGATTCATCTCCAAGGCCTTATCGATGGTGATATTTAACTCTTTGGGTACCATCTTGGCGATAGAATCCACATAAGCATAAGGCAGATCCATGACCCGGCCCACGTCGCGGATGACCGCTTTGGCCGCCATAGTGGCGAAAGTAACGATCTGCACCACTTTATCCAGACCATATTTTTGACCAACATAGTCAATCACTTCCGGTCTTCTTTCATAACAGAAATCCACGTCGATATCCGGCATGGAAACACGTTCCGGGTTCAAAAAACGCTCGAACAGAAGACTGTACTTAATAGGGTCGATATCTGTGATCCGCAGACAGTAAGAAACAATGCTGCCGGCCGCCGAACCGCGCCCCGGGCCGACCGCGATACCGTTTTCCCTGCAAAAATTAATATAATCCCAGACGATCAGAAAATAATCGACGAATCCCATCGTCTTGATGATATCCAGTTCATAATCCATGCGCTCACGCAGCGTCCCATCATCATCCGGATAGCGCTGCGAGAGTCCCTTCGTGCACAACTCATTCAGATATTCCCAGGAATCGCGGCCTCCCGGCACATCATAATGCGGCACTTTATAAACGCCGAACTCAATCGTCACATGACATCTGTCGGCGATCCGCTGTGTATTTTCCACGGCCTCCCAGGCATATGGGAAAAGGCCCTTCATCTCTTCTTCGCTCTTCACATAATACTGCCCGCCGACATAACGCATCCTGTCTTCGTCCGCCAGCTTCTTCCCGGTCTGTAAACAAAGCAGGATATCGTGTGATTTCTCGTCCTCCGCATAGGTGTAATGCACGTCGTTCGTGGCCACCAGCGGAATATCCAATTCTTTACTGATATTGAGCAGCGCGGTATTGACCATTTTCTGCTCCGGGATGCCGTGGTCCTGCAATTCCAGGAAAAAATTGCCTTTTCCGAAACAATCTTCATACTTTCTGGCTGACTTCTTGGCCTCGTCAATCAGGCCCCTTTGGATATAACGCGGCACCTCGCCCGCCAGACAGGCGGAAAGCGCGATAATCCCCTCATGAAATTCCCGCAGTACTTCCATATCCACACGCGGCCTGTAATAATAACCTTCCGTAAAACCGCGGCTGACGATCTTCGTCAGGTTTTGATAACCAGTGTTATTTTCAGCCAGCAGGACAAGATGATAGTACCTGTCCTCTCCGCCGACCAGTTCTTTATCAAAACGGGAATTTGGCGCTACATAGACTTCACAGCCTATGATAGGATTAATGCCCGCCTCTTTGGCCGCTTTATAGAAATCAATCACCCCGTACATGACGCCGTGGTCCGTAATGGCCGCGCTGTCCATGCCGAGTTCCTTGACGCGTTTGACATATTCTTTGATTTTATTGGAACCGTCCAGAAGGCTGTACTCCGTATGGACGTGTAAATGTGCAAATGCCATGTGTGATTCTCCGTTTCTTTTGTCTGCTCCGCAGCCGCTTGTTTTTCCCAGGCGCTTATTATATTATAGCTTATTTCCCAAAAAAAGGATACGCCTTTCGGCATATCCTTTTTAAAAACTATCTTAGCATCTCAATAACCTTACAAATATTTCTTCAAAACATCCACCTTGTCAAGTTTCTCCCAGGGCAGATCCAGATCGTTACGTCCAAAGTGACCGTAAGCCGCTGTCTGTTTGTAGATCGGACGGCGAAGGTCTAACATCCTGATGATGCCGGCCGGGCGCAGGTCGAAGTTCTCGCGGACGATCTCTACCAGCTTATCGTCAGACACTTTTCCGGTGCCGAAGGTATCCACCATAACGGAAGTTGGCTGCGCTACGCCAATCGCATAAGAAAGCTGGATCTCACATTTCTCCGCCAGACCTGCCGCCACGATATTCTTGGCTACATAACGGGCCGCATAAGCTGCGGAACGGTCAACTTTCGTGCAGTCCTTACCGGAGAAAGCGCCGCCGCCGTGACGAGCGTATCCACCGTATGTATCCACAATGATCTTACGGCCTGTCAGACCTGCATCACCGTGAGGGCCGCCGATGACGAAACGCCCTGTCGGATTGATGAAAAACTTCGTGTCAGCGTCTACCAGTTCCGCCGGCAGTACCGGGTCGAATACATATTTTTTGATATCCTCATGGATCTGCTCCTGCGTTACATCCGGGTCATGCTGTGTGGATAAAACAACTGCCTCTAATCTTACCGGCTTGCCGTTTTCGTCATATTCTACGGATACCTGGCTCTTACCATCGGGTCTTAAATATTTCAAAGTGCCGTCTTTACGCACTTTGGTAAGCTGCAGGGCCAGTTTGTGTGCCAGAGAGATCGGATAAGGCATATATTCCTGCGTCTCATTGGTCGCATAACCGAACATCATACCCTGATCGCCTGCGCCTGTTGCCTCAATTTCTTCCTCGGACATCTCCTGACGTTTTGCCTCCAGCGCTTTATCAACGCCCATAGCGATATCCGCCGACTGTTCGTCGATCGCTACCATAACGGCACAGGTGTTTCCATCAAAGCCGTATTCGGATTTAGTATAGCCAATCTCTTTTACGGTCTCACGGACGATCTTCTGGATATCCACGTAAGCGTTGGTGGTGATCTCGCCTGTTACAAGTACAAATCCCGTACAGGTTGCCGTCTCGCAGGCAACGCGGCTCATGGGATCTTTTTCCATACACGCGTCTAAGATCGCGTCGGATATGGCATCGCAGACTTTATCCGGATGACCTTCTGTTACTGATTCGGATGTGAATAATCTCTTTTCCATCTTTGTTCTCCTTTTTGATTTTTCTTAAAGTTTTGTTTGCATTTTCACGCAAATAAGTCCGCTTATCGAGATAAGCGGACTTGACAGTCGATAATCAAATCCTCTTATTGTTCGATCTGCCGCGGGGCAGTTTGTTCGCTCAGGTTAGCACCTTCCTTTAAGGGGTTGCCGTGGTTTCATCGATCCTATGTATCTCCACCACTCTGAATAAGAGAAAACACTGTTCTTCATCAAGAACTCACAATATGGAATTTTCATATCTAATATCTATATGCTAAGATACACCCGTTTTATACTGCTGTCAATAGCTATTCATAAAATATTACAGGAAAAAAATATTACAGGAAAAGCTTCGGCTCCGCAGTCTTTTGCTGTATCTTATCAGCCGACTTTGAATTTAAACTTCTTCAGTTCTCTGTCCGTCTCTATTTTCTCAATCTGTGCACCAAGCGTCTGCAATTTCAGATGAAAATCCTCATAGCCGCGCTCGATGTACTGAATATCATCGATGGTAGTCGTTCCCTCTGCTGCCAGTGCTGCGATCACAAGCGCCGCTCCGGCACGCAGATCAGGCGCCGAGATACCGGCTCCGGTATATTTGGGCACACCATCAATAATCGCGGTGTTGCCTTCTACTTTGATATTGGCTCCCATTCTGGTAAGTTCATCCACATATTTGAAACGGTTCTCGAAAATACTCTCTGTAACGATGCTTGTACCACCGGACAGCCCTAATGCTACGGTGATCTGCGGCTGCATATCCGTGGGAAAACCGGGATAAGGCAGCGTCTTTACATGGGTATGACCAAGCGGCTTGGAGGCCACGACACGTACCGCATCATCAGACTCTTCCACTTCACAGCCGATCTCTAAAAGTTTGGCGCTGATGGATTCCAGATGCTTAGGGATCACATTTTTCACCGTAACATCACCCTTGGTGACCGCCGCAGCAAACATAAAAGTCCCCGCCTCGATCTGATCGGGTATGATGACATATTCCGTTCCATGCAGTCTGGAAACACCTTTGATACGGATCACATCGGTTCCCGCGCCTTTGATATTGGCGCCCATGCTGTTCAAAAAATTGGCCAGATCAACGACATGCGGTTCCTTGGCTGCATTCTCGATAATCGTCTGTCCATCGGCCATCACGGCCGCCATCATCACGTTGATGGTCGCGCCGACCGTCACAACATCCATATAGATATGATTACCGCGCAGTCTCTCCGCCTCGGTAATGATAAGTCCGTGTTCGATCCGGACGTTGGCTCCCAGCGCGCGGAAACCCTTGATATGCTGGTCTATCGGCCGAAGTCCGATATTGCAGCCGCCCGGCAGAGCCACTTCGGCTTTTTTATATTTTCCCAACAAAGCGCCTAACAGATAATAAGACGCTCTGATCTTCTTGATATAATCATCCTCTATCACCAGATCGTGAATCTGGGAGGCGTTCACTCTTACGGTGTGTCTGTCTAACTTGGTTACGATGACACCAATACTTTCCATTGCCTGCAATAACACATTGGTATCTCTTACATCCGGTACATTTTCTATCAAAACAGTCTCATCCGTCATCACAGCCGCGGCCAGAATTGCCAGCGCCGCATTCTTGGCCCCGCCGATCTCCACTTCACCGACTAACGGATTCCCGCCTTTAATCGCATATTGTTCCATATATAGTCCCCTGTATCATTCAATCGCAAATGCAAATATTTATTTTATTTTTATAAATTTTTAGTAAACATAAACAATTAACTTAAAGTATACCATAAATTTCACATTTGTAAATGGGCAGATTGCCAAACTATTCCTGTCCGGGGAAATAAAAATTAATTTAAATAGTTCAAAGGGTTGACCTGCGAACCGTTTATCAATATTTCAAAATGCACATGCGGGCCGGTGCTGACGCCGGTATTTCCGCTCAGCGCAATTTTCTGTCCCTGCGATACCGTCTGTCCCGTTGTTACGAGCACCTTGCTCAAATGCCCGTATCTGGTCTGCCTGCCGTCGGCATGATTGATATAAACGACATAACCATATCCGCTGCCCCAGCCTGCCTTGACGACCGTGCCGCCCGAAGAGGCCATGACTGCCGTACCGGTCGGTGTCGCCCAGTCGATACCTTTATGATAAGTGCTCGCGCCTCTTGTCGGTGCACTCCTCCTGCCGAAACCGGAGGACAGACGGCCTCCCGATATCGGTTTGATATAAGTCGGCGGAATCTTGGTTCCCCGCTCCACGATCTTGGGTACCGCTTCGTAAGTGATCTCTTCTTTGAGTATCTCCCGGTTTACTTCCTCGTTATTCCTGTAGGAAACGTCCGCCACCACGATCCTGTGCCCGGCTGAAGGTTCCTGCAGAGTTTTGGTCTGCGTCGTATACCAGTCGTCATTGTCCACATAGATGATCTCCGCTTCATAGTCTTCTTCATAATAGACTTCTTCCGTGCGTTCCACCGAAAGTTCCGGTTCCGGGACTGTAACGATAAGCTCGTCCCCCACACGGATAATGGAATTTTCATTCTCGATCGTCTCATTCATGGCGATCAGATCTTCCAGCGAAAGGGCATTGCTCTCCGCAATACCGGACAGCGTATCTCCGGATACCACTTCATAGATCTGCTCTTTTTCCTGCTCCTTGGTCACTTCCTCGATGGCCTTCTCCAAAGAAGTGATCTCGTCATCCTGCAGATAAGCCTCCACGACCTCTACCGTATCGCCAAAGCCGATCTCCCGCAGTCCGAGTTCATAATCGGCAAAATCTTTTTCCACTTCCGGCTCCACCGCGGCAAACATCTCGTCAAGATGCGCATCAATACCCGCCGCACTGACGACTTCTTCTTCACCTGCCAAAGCTGCTTCATCCCTGGCATAGATAGCCGTAGTCAGAACGTTCAACTCACGATCCGGATCCATGACAAGATCCACATAATATTCTCTTCCGGTATCGTATTTACCAAGAGAAGCCTGCAAAAGTGCCAACACTTCCTCGGTACTCGCAAGATTGACCGTGTATTCGTTGATCTTGACCGTATAGGAACGGTTCAGCGTCTCCTTGATATGATCGCGCAGGACTGTTGCCATGTTATCAGTTATGACACCAATGTCATCTATTTCACCCCACAACACTTCCTGTCCTTCATAGGTAACTTCCGCATCGGCAAGCACCATCTCGTCGCTGGTCACAGCAATCCTTCTGCGCGCTTCTATCAGACAGTCGTCAAGCCCTTCCAGACTTCCGACAACACCTACTCTTTCCCCATTCATATAAATTGTAAACATATTGTCGCCGGTATTTTCCAGCCTCTGATAACTCGGCAGAAAAAACGCCGCGATCATGGTCACAAATGCCGCACCTTTAATATATGCAATTTTCATCTTTTTATAATGTCTGCTTATAAATTTCATTTATTCACCCGGAATCTTGTTCTTGTATTTTTGTAACAAATTCGTAACATTTTATATTTTATCAGTATTAAGGGGAAAAGTAAAGAAAAAGAAAACTGCAACCCGCTATATTATAGGGAATTTTTCTAATACGGTATACGAAAATAATCCAAATACGATTTAAATTTATCCTGTGCCACAAGGCAGGTATCCCGCAGATAGCCACGTTCCTGTTTCCATTCCGATGGTATTCGTTTCAAAAATATAGCGTGTCTGATCGTGAGTCAATCGACTCCCCTCAATATGGTTAGAATTATAGGTGAGTTCAATCTGCACCTTGTGATAGATGCCGCCGGATATCCCGGATGCCTTCTCAGCTCGTAGAACTTCAAGCAACGTGGCAGGATCATTGCTCTTTTGATTAATCCGGCAAGGTTTTTGGGCTGTTTCAGGAATATGCCAGACTTTTCCAGTCAAACTGGCATCCGGGATTCTCCCTTGCGCACAATAATTACGGACGCTTCGTTCCGACACACCCCAACGTTTTGCCGCCTGAGCGACAGAAATATAACGCATAAAACATTTTCAATATCCCCAAATGATAACGGGTAGAAGTTAATCTTACAAGGGGAAACTCACTTTTTCAATTGACCATTTCTCTGAAAAAGTAATTAGAAAAGAAAGAAAAAATAAGATATTCATATATGCAGAATATAATACGTACCTTAGCAGCGTTAACATAACCACATTTGACGGATATATTCTGCGGATTGACTGTAATGTGACGTAAGATGCGTTGCGGATTGCGGACTACTCCATGTTCGAAATGTGCCTTAAATACTCTTGTCATTGCCGAGGATTCTTTGGCGTTGTAGTAGATCACACAAAATATAATAAGTATAATATTGCCATGTTTTTAACAGAGGGGCAAATAAAATGGGCTATTTATTCCCTTTTATTTTTGGTCATCTATCTTTTTGCTGAAATACTGAATTAAATAACGCTTCATCCGCCGGATTTTGTTTATCCGTTTTTTCTTTCATCGCCCAATATAGTTTATCATTTGAGAACTCCTTTTTCAATGTTACTAATTCTTCATTCTTTTTTTGAAGCTCCACCTTTAAATTTACCATTTCAGTTTCCTGCTCTTTGCAATGTTCTTTTTCTTGATTAACAATTCGTCTTTCTCTATGAAAAAAAGCTTTTGCAACAAAAAAACCAACGAGAAGTCCAATCACAAAACTTGAAATAAAATAAATCCAAAAGCTGGCAATTATATTTGGATCTAAATTTGTAAAATCCCCCGTCATGTCTCCTCCTCAAATTCTAACTCCTCAGTTAAAAAAGATTCCACATACAATATCAGAGCTTCCTTACTAATCTCACGATTAGTCATACTATATGTAAAGGTAGCTACTGCTGCTGCATTAAAAAATTTCTCATTTCCCTCATCCAAGCCAACAATAAAAGTTATTAAAACATAAGCAACATAAAGCTCATTTAATGTATAACTATTGTCTTCAAAAAACTTGGCATTATCATACGCAACTTCGAAAGAAAGTGGTTTATATTTTAAAAACCAGTAACAAAACAAAGCAACCTCTTTCGCCTGTGACATCCGCATTGCATGTTTGTGAATAGAGTGAAAATATAAATAATAATCCCTTCTTTGATCAATTCTCTCCATAATTCGATAGAGCATAGGGATATTTATTCTAAAATCATTCGAGTAACCCTCTAACCATGAAAACATCACTTTTTTACATTTTTCTAAGTTTATCTCAAATTCCGATACGGTATCATGTAAATACTCTGGAATTAATGGGTTGTATCGAAATTTCGATTCATCGTATCCTTCAGGTATCATCGTCTGTAAACCTCTCTTGCAAACATTATTCTTTCTTTAATTTCTCCATTAACCGATCTGCGCCTTGATTAGAAATTTGAAAAAACGACAATCCTCGAACACGATTATTTGGCACTTTTCTTTTGTCTTCCATACTAAGAAAATTTGTAGCGTTTTCTATGGTGTTTTCATATTTCTTTGCCCTTGTATTTTCCATTTTTCACCGTCCATTCTTGTGCTTTTCAATTATAACTTTGCAGACTTTATTATACACACAAGATATGATAATTACAATACATTTGTTAAAACTCATATTTTTTTCCTCATATTTTTCATAATAAAATATATGAATGGCGCTGTATCGACAAAAGCCTTTTTTATAGTCTATCATTTTCGCGCATCTCCTTCATATATCCATTGGCATTTCGTCTGCTGAAAGGCGGTGACAGAAAACAGCCGCATTCCCTGCGGGAACACGGCTGTTTCATGGTAGATACAACACTTGACAAAAAACTCTTTATGATATATTCCGTAAACTTACTTAACCAGAATAGGCTTCGGAATAGTTCATTAACCAAGCAATGAGAGCGCCAGCTGATTGGACTGGTTCGCCTGTGCAAGCATGGATGTGCCTGCCTGCTGTAAGATGGAGTTGTTAGCGTACTTAACCATCTCTGTAGCAATATCTGTATCACGGATTGCAGCTTCTGCACTTGTCGTATTCTCAACAACGTTATCTGTAACACTCGCGGTCACCTCGGAAGAACGCGCGTCCCCATCCGTACTGCCGTCAGCCTTATAATCTTGTTCTGTCAATGTCGCGCTGCCTTTCACGTCCACATCATAATCATTGCCTAACAGTTTCTGCAAATCTTCAAGGTTCTTAAAGGAGTTTGCATTAGAATCAGTCTTACCTGCATCGTAGGTATAAGTCTTTCCATTGACAGTAATAGACTCCCCATCTGTCAAACCTGTCAGATCAAATGTGTAAGCTGTTCCGGTTGCCGCTGTACGCATAGCTTCATACTCTGTATCGGTTGGAGAGGCAGCCGTTTCTTTAAATTTATTGTATCTTACTGTTGCTCCTACCGCTCCATCACTAGCCTTTGTCAAAGACTCAAATTCTATTTTCTGTACTGCATTTTTTGAATCGTCTGTCTTTGTTCCATCTAACTTGGACTCTACGCTAAGTTTACCGGATTCATCAACAGATGCTTTAAAGGTTTTCTTTAAGTCTTTATCATTGTTAATCGCCTCTGCCAGATTAGCTGCAGTTGTTTTTGCGTCCGCACCTGTTTTAAAGGTAACATCTTTCGTTCTGGTATTTCCTTCGTCATCCTTATATGTGACAGTCGCTGTATCTTCTGTACCTGCATCTAATTTTGTGCCAGTTGCCATATCCATAGTGCCGCTGAAAATATTACCTTTGGCCTTGGTAACTGTAGCATCCTGGATCTTACCGCCGATATGTCCGCTTACTTCACCCAGCTTTCCGCTCTTTCCTTCCCCCTTCAACAGATAAGTCTCGTTGAATTTGGTTGTCTCGGAAACACGGTCGATTTCTGTGATCAGCTGATCAATCTCATCCTGTACGGACTGTCTGTCAGACTCTGACATAGTTCCGTTACCGGCTTTAATCGCCAGTTCGTTCATTCTCTGTAACATGTCATGAACTTCTGTCAAAGCACCTTCCGCCGTTTGTACTGCACTGATACCGTCCTGTGCATTTGCAGATGCCTGTGTAAGACCTCTGATCTGCCTTCTCATTTTCTCGCTGATAGCAAGACCCGCCGCATCATCAGCCGCACGGTTAATTTTATAACCGGAAGACAGTTTCTCCGTGGACTTCGCCTGTGCACCCGTTGTGATACCGAGCATTCTGTTAGCATTCATTGCTGTAATGTTGTGTTGTACGATCATAAATAGTACCTCCTTGTTTTGTTTGGCTGCAATTCCGTTTGCGCCTTTTTTTATTTATAATAATCTCGCGACCCCCGGGATGGCCGCGAGCTATTATCCTGACTATGCCTTACCTGACGCAGTCTTTTGTTTCTTAAGCGAATCGTTTATCATAACCTTTTTCTTCCTGTACTTCTCCGGCAGATCGGGCACCTGCTGATAATGCGGAAGTGCCGCTTTCTCTTCCGGATCGTGCGTATTGTTCTCAATCACCTTGCTTCGCACGATATTCAGTTCCTTGGGCACATCCAGCATGATCCTGAGATGATTTTTACTTCCGCCCAGAAAAACAATTTTGATATCATCGCCTATCATCAGATAATCTTCTGCCCCTACTGTCAGTCTTAACATATGCAAACCTCCCTGCTTTCCCTTAGTTTTCTAAAGTGCTGCCCTGCATGCAACACTTTGTATAGAAGTGTTGCGTGCTTGCGCTTTTTGCGTATTGTTGTTTTACTGGTATCATTACATCGGACAGCATGTATGGCTTTAAGCAGAATGGAGGAAATCATGAGTATAACTTACCCGATCAAAAACAAACAGGCACTGAACCGTTTTAAGGAGTATTACAGAAAGGTTAAGCCCAACCCCAGAAACTACACCATGATCATCATAGGTCTTAACACCGCATTCAGAATCAGTGATCTGCTGCAGCTTCAGTGGCAGGATGTCAGAGATTTTAAAAAAGGAAAATTTTATAAGCATATTTCTATTGTCGAGCAAAAGACGGGCAAGGAGCGGAGAGTTGCTGTTAATAAGGTAGAACAGCAGACACTTTCCGATTATTTTGCCTTTTGTGAAAATGCCGTACAGACAGATTACCTGTTTCGGAGCAATAAAAAAAGAGACCGTCCGATCTCTCGTTTTCAGGCGCACCGCATTGTCAAAGAAGCTGCCGACCAGACAGGTCTGGGAGAACATATCAGTTGTCATTCTCTCAGAAAAACATTCGGTTATCATGCCTGGAAACAGGGAACGCCGCCCGCTATGCTGATGAATCTTTACAATCATTCATCTTATCAGATCACTAAGTGTTATCTCGGCATCGAGCAGGAAGAACAGGACAATGTTTATCTTCACATTGAATTATAAAAATTTCGTCACAAAAATTTTTTACAAAAAAATTAATTTTACTATAAAGTATCAGAAAAAGCGTCCGATATATAAAGTACAACAGCAAAGAATGCAACACTTCTATACAAAGTGTTGCATTCTTTCTTTTATGATATCCCATTTTTATTTTATCATACTTTTCCTGATAAGCAGTTTTGTAGTACAATAGAAAAAAAGCTTGGCGGAGCAGATATTCCAGGGCAAATAAGAATGGAGCATTTTTTATGGAGAGGATCATTTTTCACATCGACGTTAATTCCGCATTTCTCAGTTGGAGCGCGCTGGAAAAACTGCGGCAGGGTTCCGATACCGATCTGCGCACAATCCCGGCTATCATTGGCGGCGACATGGCCAAACGTCGCGGCGTGGTACTGGCCAAGTCCATCCCTGCCAAAGCCTTCGGCATCGTGACCGGAGAACCAATTGTAAACGCCATGCGTAAATGCCCGCATCTTCTCATAGAAACGCCCGATCACGCTTTATACCACCAAAGAAGCCGCGAACTGATGCAGCTTCTATCTGATATCTGTCCGGATATCGAACAGGTCAGCGTGGACGAATGCTATATGGACTATACCCCTATCCAAAACCGCTTCGCTTCTCCGACAGACGCCGCGGCCTATATCCGCACACAGGTTCTGGAAAAACTGGGTTTTACCGTCAACGTCGGCATCTCGGATAAAAAAGTGCTCGCCAAAATGGCCTCCGATTTTAAAAAGCCGAACCTCACCCACACGCTCTATGTCTCTGAGATCCGGGAAAAAATGTGGCCGCTCCCGATCTCCTCGTTATATATGTGCGGTCATTCGAGTGCAGAAACACTCCGTAAACTGGAGATCATGACCATCGGCGATCTGGCCGGGTGCGACCCGTCCATTGTAACCGCGCATTTAAAGAGCCACGGCAGACTGCTCTGGGAATATGCCAACGGCATAGATGATTCCATCGTGGAAACGCAGCAGGCGGAGGCCAAAGGAATTGGCAATTCCACAACGCTTGGTAAGGATGTGACTGAAAAAAAAGACGCATATCATGTACTGTTATCGTTATCGGAATCTGTTGCCAAAAGACTGCGGGAATCGGGACAGACAGCAGAAATGATCAGTGTGGAAATCAAATACAATACTTTCAAAAAAGCTTCTCACCAGATGACGCTGCCAAATCCGACCGCCGGCAGCGATACCATTTACAGAACGGCCTGTATGCTGCTTGACGAACTCTGGGACGGAACGCCTATCAGGCTGTTGGGTATCCGCTCCTCCAAACTGCTCTCCGCTGCCGAACCGGTGCAGCTCAATTTATTTGACATGCCTGTCATAAATATGGAGACCAATGCCTCCGGGCCGCATATTTCCGCACAGAAAGAAGCCAGGCTCGAACAGGCTTTAGATTCCATCCGCCAAAAATATGGAGCAGACGCCATCGTCAGAGGCAGCCTGCTCCATCCGGGATCAGAGTAAACTTATATTTTATCTTTTATTCTTCTTATTATTTTTGCCGCTTTTTCTGCGTTTCACACTGTAGCCGAACGAACCCAGTTCCCGCCCGGTAGAAAGATAACGGCCATGGGAATAGACAAGCAGTCCGGCATCGTTTAAATGAAATCTACCCTGTGCATCCATATATTTTTCATCCGCATGTACTGCCACTACTTCCGCAAGGAACATATGATGTGAACCGAGTTCTTTTTTCTCCGTCACCTGGCATTCCAGATTGAGGGGACTTTCTTTTACCATTGGCACGCTTACTTTCTCACCCGCAATTTTCGTCAGTCCCGTTTCTTTCCATTTATCTATGTCCCTGCCGCTTTTAACGCCGCAGTAATCTGTCGCGAAGCAGAGCTCTTCCGTCGTTAAGTTGATCACAAACTCGCCCGTCTCTTCTATCATATGATAAGAAAAACGTTCCGGCCTCACGGAAATAGAGACCATCGGCGGGTCGGAGCAGATTGTCCCTGTCCATGCTATTGTGAGCAGGTTGCTGTTACCTTCTTTGTCCGCCGTACTGACAAGTACCGCCGGCAGTGGATAGAGCATATTGCCCGGTTTGAATTGTTGTCTGCCCATGCCGTTTCTGCTCCTCTTACAAATGCAGCGTAATGTTGAATAAATGGATGAGGATATCCGCTATCACCAGCAAAAACGTGAGCAGAGAGAGCGGCAGCATGGCCTTCTGTTTCTGCGCGCCATCCTGCTGTCCAGAAGAAAGCGCGCTTGTCTGTTTGCTGAATTCTTCCGTCATGGATGCCTGCACATTCCGATATACTTTCACGCATTCTTTATGCATAAAATCATCAGAATTTTTAAAAGCCTCTTCCATCTGTTTTTTCATATCGGCAAGCAGTTCTTCTTTCTGGAGACTGTCTTCCTGCTTCATCTCGTAAGCCTCGATCTTTTGCAGGCTCGCCTGGATCACCTTCTGCATCTGCTCCGCATTTTCCACCGTTTTCAGATTTACTTTACGCATCTCCTGAAGCAGAGCGTCATATTCCGTCACCTGCTGCTGCAGCATTTCCATTTTGGCCGCGTCCGCCGCCGCATTAGCGTTTATCAATCCCTGTGCATTCCTTTTCTGCACCAGTTTATCCATAAATGTATCCATCCTTTTGACTACTCCTTTCTTAAAGCAACCACCAGTTTCTCTATTGTATCACCGAAATGTCCCGACTGCAATCTTTCTAAATGACAAAACGATGCAGCAATCCGGCCAGTTCCCCGGCGCGCTCCTGCAGAATGCCCGCCGCCGCATCCAAAGTCTGAATGGCATCGCGCTGTGCTGTCACAGTCTCGCTCACATTGGCGGAACCGGCGGATGTCTCCGCAGAAATAGAAGAGATACTCTCTATGGCATTCAAGGTATTGCTGCGGGCGCTTTCCATGTTCTGTATGCTCTCGGATATCGTGGAGATAGAATCCAGCAGCGTATGTATCTGTTTATCCATAGTCAAGAAGGAATCTGTTGTCTGAGCGACCGCTTTTTCCTGAAATTCTACGGTAGATTCCGCTTCTTTGGCAATTTCTACTACATCGGAAGTCGTTTTCACAATATCGTCGATGATGACCTGGATCTGTCCTGCCGATTGTGCCGACTGGTCAGCCAGCTGACGGATCTGCTCGGCAACGACCGCAAAACCGCGTCCCGACTCGCCGGCTCTTGCCGCCTCGATAGAGGCATTCAGGGACAACAGGTTCGTCTCTCTGGCAATACTGTTGATACTTTCCACGATCTGCCCGATAGAACGGGATTTATCGGAAAGCGCTTCGATTGCCGTGATAACGTTGTCCGTGATCTCGGATGTCTTTTTCGCACTGTCTGTCAGAACAGACATCGAAGAGATGCCTTCATTAATAGAGTTACTGGTAGACTGCGTCAAGTCGATAATGCCTCTGGTATCATCCGTCACGTCGCTGATCTTGCCGGAAAGCGTATCCATCTGTGTCAGACAGTCCGCTGAATTTTCATCGAGCTGGGTAACGCCCGATTCAATTTCGGATATCGCGTTCTGAATATCCTCCGCAGTATTGACGAATGTCTCGGAAGAAGCCGATACCCGCTCCGCCGCATGATTCAGGGAATCACTGGCCGCCGTAACGTTGGTGATCAGAGATTTCATGCTGTCGGTCATGGAATTAACCCCCTCCGCCAACAGCTTGAATTCATCTTTACTTTTAGATTTGATACGCGCTGTCAGATCTCCGTCCGCTATGACCTTTAGCTGCTTCAAAATATAATATATATTGCTGTTAATGTGCGAAGAGATAAAACTGCCCAGAAGCGCCGCCACAATAACTGCCAGGATCACCAGAGTGACCGCCACTGTCTTAATGCCTGCCGCCTGTTCCAGAATGATCTCCCGCGGGATCAGCATACAGATCATCGTAGACTGCGCTGCCAGCGGAGAATACAAAAACAGATAACTTTCCCCATTATAAGTGACATACTGCATACCGCTTTCTTCCTGTTCAGCGGCCGCCGCATAAAAATCGGAAGAGGTAAAAACAGAGTTGCGCGCGGAAGTCCCGTCGGAATAAAATTCCGTACCATCCTGTGTGATCAGTGCTACATAACCGTTTCCCCCGGACTCTAATGTAGCGAGCGAATTCATGATGATCTCCCTGTCCAGATCGACTAACAGGATTGCCTTACTGCTGCTCATATACTTGGCAATACGGAAAGCATAATTGGAACTGTCTGTCCCCAGAGCCGCGTCCGCTTCGCACAGATTGCCGAACATATGATAAGCAGAACGCTGCTCTACGACCTGCGCTCCCTCCGCTGTCTGCGAATATGCTGTAAAAAGTGCCGTTTCGGGAGGTTCATTGCTGGTAATGGAAGGCATATCATCGCTGATCAGAAAGATATTATCTATCAGCGAATTGGCATTCACTTCCTGGCTGAGCGTATTTTGGAAAGATGAGTAGACCGCGTCTGACCTGCTCTCATCAAACAGACCCTTAAAATAATTGGCCAGATCGGTATCCGCAACATAAGAATTATAATTAGAACGTACCGTATTAATAGCTAACGTGATATACTGGTTCGTCATGTTCATCGTCTGCCTGACTGACTCCTCGTAGCTGGTGATAATGGCTCTGGACGCTCTCTGATAAGAAACAACGCCTAATATAATGATACAAAGCACCGGTATCATAAAAGAGGCGATAAGCCTTGTCCGTAACTGCCTGTAGACAGGTACGGAAACATGTGTCTGTTTTTTGCCACCATTCATTTTGTAACCCTCCTGAAAATATTTCTCATTGACTTTATTGTATCATATATCAATATTCAGGTAAAAGAATATTTTATAACAAAATCACGGGGATGAGACCAGAAGCCCCAGCAGACCGAAATCGTCTCCCAAAGAGTCCTCTTTTCTTCTGATCGTGACTTCATGTTCCCTGGCCGTATCGGAAGTAAAACACTCCTGCGCCTCGGCATAATTTCCCCAGCCGCCCGCAAAGTCGGCGTCCAGGACCGCTACGGCCTCACCATCGATACAGACCTCGTACTGTGCACCGTTTCCATCGATCTGACGATAATAAAGCACACCCAGATTGGCAAAAGAAATCGTAAATGTTATCTCACCGTTTCCTTCCTCACAGCCCCAGCCGTCCGCAAAAGCGTCCATCAGTTTTTTTTCAGAAAATCCTTCCATGCTGTCGGGGATGAGCGTGCGCGCATCCAAAATGGCGGCGTTCGTATAGCATTCTTTCGTAACGGCCGCCTTTGTAAAAGGCTCCGGTTCCCCGTACTGTTCCATATTTTCATATATGGAACTCAGATATCTCCACAAAATCTCTCCGGTTATGGCATGTCCTAATGCCGATGGATGCACCGTATCACCCGATAAATCCTGCGCCGTATATTTTCCCGTCTCCATCATTTCATTTAAAACGCCGCCATAACTTATCATCGGCAGCGAATACTGAAAACCGATCGCCGACTGATTCCCCTGCGCACTTGCCCCGTTCGTCTGTGCCATGAAAAGAAGCAGCAGCGCAGGCTCGTTTTCATCTCCCGCAATTATTCTGACAAGGTTGTCATATGTCTTTTTATAAAAAGGCGTATCAGCATCATTGACTGCAAATTCTACCAAAACGAGATCCGGTTCCGCCTCCAGCACATCCCCATTCACCCTGTGTACGCCAAGATAAGAGTCTGTCGCTCCGATACCGGCGTTGATAAAAGTAAATTCCGTCTCCGGAAAATTTTCCTCCCACCAGGAAAAAAAGATATCCGCATAACATTTTCTCTCTGCCACGGAACTGTCGATGCTGCCCGTCGATATCGTTCCCTGCGTAATGGAACCGCCGATCACCGCGATCGTGACCGCATCTTTTCGCGAGGCTTTCTTCATCACCGCGGCCAGCGCCTCTTCTTTACTCCCTGCAAAGCAGTCGGCCAACGCCATCTCTTCTTCGCTGACATAATCCGTCGGTGCCGGAATGGCGGTGTATGCGTTGTCGGCCTGTGCCGGTTCTTCCTGCGTCTGCCCGACCTGTCCATCCGCCGGCGGCTGTTCCTCATGCGTCTGCCCGACCGGCGCATCAGCCTGCGAACAAGCGGTCAGGGCAGATAATAAGACGGCAAGCAGCACTCCCACTCTCTTCCTTCTCTGTTTCATCATCGCGCTCCTTCCCGTCCATCAGCCAATATAGTGAAAATTTCTGATAAAATTCCTTATTTTATTATCCTATTTTTTCACTCTATGATAAAATCATATCACATCTTTTGTACAATTTATATAATTTTATCTGCCCAACCTTATATTTTTTATAAATATTAATGATAGATTCACATCTTGTTCATAGTTTGTTCATATTTGTTATCTATAATAAAACTATCCTAACAAATGACAAACACATAGATAAATTTTTTCATAATAGCCCGGGTGTCGAAAGATGCCTGGGCACTCCTCATTTATACAACACGAAAATTGCTTTGCATTCTTCCGCTCTTTGGCAAATTTCCCAGCAATAAAAGAGAAACGCCGGGTTGGCGTTTCTCACTGATGTTTTCTACTATTCCGCATTGCCCAGATTCTGAATCTCAAGATTCAGGCTGAGCATTCTGGCGTCAAGATCGGAGACGATGCGGGAACATTCTACGAGCTGGTCTTTGATATGTTCGGGCGCATTGCCTTCAAATTTGTAGTGGATCTTATGCTCCAGACTGGCCCAGAAATCCATAGCTACCGTGCGTATCTGTATCTCTACTTTAGTGTTCTCGATGCGGTCCGACAGATAAACGGGAACCGTCACCAGCATGTGATAACTCTTGTATCCGCTCGGCTTGGGATTGACAATATAATCTTTTACCGAAATGACGTTAATGTCACTTTGATTGCTTATCATTTCTGCTATCTGGTAAATATCGGAAGTAAATGAACAAATAACACGAATACCTGCAATGTCGTTGACATATCTTACCATATTCCCGATCGTAGACTCATAACCATGTCTCTTCAGCTTCTTAACAATACTTTCGGGCGTCTTAATACGGGATTTGATGTGTTCTATCGGATTGTATCTGTGCACATGCTGAAATTCATCGTTCAATATTTCCAGTTTCGTCGAAATCTGTTTCAGAGCGGAATTGTAGATCAGTGTAACCTCTTTCCAACTGTCGATATCATTTCTGTCTGTACCAACTTCCATATGCCTATGCCCTTTCTAACATTTTAAACTTACTTTCACTTCCTTTGTATTTATTACAATATTTATTCTATCACATTTTAGCAAAAATGTATATATTTCACAATTTTTTTATCAAATTTTAATTTTTATTGTCTATTTTGAATGATGATTCGCCTGATTTTTTTCCTTCCCGGCACTTACCAGACACAATATAGCAGGTACGCTCACGACAAATGGATACATATAGCGTATCAGCACCGCCGGAGATAACAACAGCGTCAGATAATATATCACCAGAAAAATAACCGGCAGCAACATCCTGTACTCTCTTTTATATAAGAAAAAAGCGATATACAGACAAAGCATCCACCAGTAAAAAGCCGGCGCAAAAATAACGGATAAAACCGGTATTTTCTGGTATTCGTTATCCGATACGATCCGCTCCATAAAAGTACGCAGTCCGGGCAGATAGCTGTGCTCTTCGATCTCACAGCCGGCGGGCATCGTCCTGTTGTCCGTAGAAAGATAACCAAAACCGCTCTGCGTACCGATTCCATAGATCTGCGCATGACTTGTATCCGGCAGATACCAGTATCCAATGGAGTTATCCAGAAAAGCGTCTATATAAGTCTGCGGAAAATGCAGGCCGAGACGCGCCCATGTTTTTATCAGTCCGAGCGGGTTATCATGGATCACGGCACGGTTTTTCACAGGGTCTGCCAGATGCGGATCATAGGCGGCAAAGACCCATTCCGACGGCAGATAAGCCTCCAGTTCATTTCGTATATCGGCCGCAATTTCCTCTTCATGCTCCACCCGTGTTCTGGCCATCTGCTGTAACGGCACGCTCAACATTTCCCTCGGACTGCCGTTTTGCGCATTCGTGGCCGCTTTTAATCCCGCTCCTGCCGCCGTAAAAAGAAGCAGCGCCGCAGCTGCCGCACCCAGATAATATTTCCAGTCCCCTTTACCGCTCTTTTTTCCAAAATAAAGAATGAAAGGCTGACCAAAAACATACGCATAGACCGCATTATTCCGAAACAGCAGCATCAGTACTGAAAGCAGGACGTAATACAAAAAATCTCTTCTGCTCCTGCCGCCTTCTTTGCATAAATGATACAGCGCCAGCGTATGCAAAAGTACCAGTCCTGCAAAGAGCACGTCTTTCGTCGTACTGAGCGCCAGAATGGAATTGGTCGGAAACAACGCATAGAAAATAAGCAGCACAATCCGCATCACTCTCCATGTTCTTTCCCGATACAAAACACTCAGCGTATAGCCAAATATCATTGCCATAAGAAACATCTGTATGAGCGAATGGATTGCCATGCCCGCAGAATAAGAATCGAACAGTTCTTTTCCCAGATTGAAAAAAGCCCCCAGAAACAGCGTGTGGATCAGCGGATGATGCGTGCTGTAATCGTGTGCGAGCACCTGATAAAGCTGCCCTTCCGCATCATATGCAAAGACCGAGGGATAATATGCCAAAAAAACAGGAATCCAGCATATAAGGATAACCACCGTGTAAAAAAGAAAGATCTGCCAGCTTCTGCCAGTTTCTACGGTGTCCGGAAATGTCTGCGGAGATGTCCAAAGCCTGTCCAGCGCTTTTATGAGCAGCATGAAAACAATAGCTGACAGAAGTGTCATAAATATAAGCGCTGTCAACGCCACAGCCAGTTCGGGGATTGTACGACAAGTATGCCCTTTTTGCTCCAAAAGATACCCCAGCACACAGGAAAGCGCAAACAAAAATCCGGGTATGAGGGTCGATTTAGTTTTTAAGGTAGTTTTTATAAAATGTGTCATTTTAAATGTTGTGCTCGCTTTCCGAGTGATTGAGGGTAGATAGCTTTCTTATTTTAGCATTTTCATTTTTATAAGAAAAGAGGCTGAGTTTAAAATTTATTCTAAGAATCTTGTTTACATTTCATCAAATGCTCTGTATAGTGTTTATAGATCATCTGCACAGGCGTGAAAGGAGCGGACTTATGTTTCGTTTATGGGCAAAAGAATTTCAGGATAACCATATGCTGGCTGATACCGTGATCTGCGACGACAGCGACGATACCAGAACGCATAAGGTTTTTCGCGCTCTGGATGAAGTCTGCTATCAGTTCGATCTGGGCAAGCCGATCTGGCTCGACGCCAACATTCAGGATTTTAAAAAACATGATAAGACCCGTTTTTCACAGGATAATTTTATTGAGTCTATTGCGTTTGATTATCTGGAGATTCATGTCATCGAAGAGGACTGATCTGATAAAAATTCCCTATTTGTTTGTATTTTTTCTCTTGACTTTGCGCATTATATAGAGTAGTATTTTGATATGCTTTATGTAGTTTTTAAAACTACTTGTTGATATATTAATGTTTCTTGCATTGACATGTGTAAAAAGGAGGAGATTATTATGCAGATAACAATTCGTGAACCGGGAAGCGCCATTACTCATTTTATCGCGATGATGCTGGCAGTCTTTGCTTCTACACCGCTTTTGATAAAAACAGCTGTTTCCGACAGTACTGTCGCTTTTGCAGCCATGTCGATCTTTATGCTCAGCATGATCGCTCTGTATGGCGCCAGCACACTCTATCACAGCATCGTTGTAAAAGATAAGGTCTTAAAGATCTTCCGCAAAATAGACCATATGATGATCTTCGTATTGATCGCCGGCTCTTACACGCCGGTCTGTCTGATCGTGCTGGATAAAGAGGCCGGTTATACTTTATTCGGCATCGTCTGGACGATCGCCATCGTCGGCATGGTCATCAAAGCCTTATGGATCACCTGTCCGAAATGGTTTTCTTCAATCCTGTATATCGCTATGGGCTGGGTCTGCCTCGGTGTTTTCGGACCGCTCTGGCATACGCTGCCGCACTCGGCTTTTTTGTGGCTTCTGGCCGGAGGCATCATCTATACGGCAGGCGGTATCATCTATGCTTTGAAACTGCCGCTTTTTAACAGCAGGCACCAGTATTTCGGCTCGCATGAGATATTTCATCTGTTCGTGATGGGCGGAAGTGTCTGTCATTTTATTTTCATGTATCTGTATGTGGCGTGAGGAGGGATAAATATTTAACCCCTTCTCCCTCTTTCATCCATCCGTTCAAACTGTATCTGCTCTTTGTCCGTCGTAATCGTCACTTTCGCGTTGCTATGCTCTGCGGCGATCTTTTCCAATTCCTTTACGATATCGCTCTCACTCATTTGCAGCAGACACTCGGTATCCGTATTTTCCCAAAAATCCTCTACGGCGTTTATCATACCTGCTATCTGATGATCACGCTCACCGACTGTTACGGTATTTCTATCCGCTATATGATAGGAAAAGCGATAATACAGATCGCACCATGCCGCCATCCCGTTTTCCTCTTCCGTTTTCTCCGACAGGTAAGTATCATATATGGGATCTTTTTCCGGCCTTCCTGTGTAAACACTTTGTACATAGGCCCCGTTTTCCATACCGGATAAAAAGACTGTCAACTTCACAAAATCAAGTTCTTCGGCAGTTAAAGAAACCTTAAAATCATTTCTGGCCGTATCTTCCCCGACCCGTTCCATTCTCTCATAATTCTCATTTGCCCATTCCAGCAAAAGGCTGTTAAAATCAGCCAGTGTCATGTCCCGATATCCCGGCGTTTTTAAAGCGAACAGGGAACGATAATCTTCCTGCGTACCGTTAGGAAACTCCCGGTTTTCCTGTTCCTGCATGTTTTGCAGTCCGTCATTTATGACAGAGTTGTCATAAAATGTTAGAGGAAAATAAGCGTATTCTATATGGATTCCTATTTCTTCTGTCTGCAACTGTTGTATCAGCCTGTCGATACCATCCTGAACAGACGCGGCCATAAAAGATTCATTTTGCAGTTCTTCCACTGTTCTATCACTTAATATGTCCTGCATACCGCTTATCACCTGCAAACGCGTGTTATCATACTCCCGGACGGTAAGCGTGTCGGCATTTAAGACCGTAAGTGTAAAAACATATTCCAGAACGGCATTGTCTGCCGGGTAGGGAAAACCGCTCGTCGCGCATCCGCCATAATCCCTGCTTTTCCATTTATCTCCGGTGAGCGGCTCTAATATATAGAAGCAGAAAGCGGCCGTTTCGTCATTGTCTCTTTTTTCATACAAAGCCTCGTTCTTCTCAATATGCTCTAACAGTTCACAGTACTCCTGCGTGTCTGTCAGCGTCCAGATCCGCTCCTGAAACTCTGCGATGGACATTTCTTCATAGCCGTCTAATTCTAAAGCCTGTATTTTTTGACGCTCTTCCCGGCTAAGAGAATCGTCCGCCCCCTCCGACACATCCTCCGGTTCGGCATCGCCATAAATCTCAATTAAATAAAACTCGCAGGGCAGCAATCTGATACGATCAGAAGACAAACGTTCTGTCAGTTCCGCAGCTTTATCCGACAGCATCTTTTGAAGACTGCATTCTGTGATCTCCGCTTCACGCAGTGTATTCAGATAATTTTGCAGTTCCGCCTGAAAGGTCAATAACGTGGCATCCCGCTCCGCCACGGTGAGGACGTCCGGCAAAAGAATCTCGTAGTCTACCTGAAATTCAACAAAACAGCTGAAAGCATATATCGGTTCTCCCTCGCTGTCCACTTCTTTATACGGCCTGCTTCGTTTCTGCAGGTTTCCCATAAAAGTAAATCCTTCTCCCATATGTTCGTTAAACAATTCCTGTGCGGAAAAGGTCATGGTCTGTGTGATAAAATCATAGTTTTCATCATCGGCTGGTATCGTTCCTGCCACTTCGGCCATCGCTGCCAGTACATCACTGAAATCATCATACGTCGGCGCAAGTGTTGCATTAAAATCGGTGATGCTCTGTTGTAAATAGTCATCGGTCTTATAAGATATCAGCTTCGTATAGGCAGCGCTCTGTCCGGGTGGCAGACTTCCCGCACATCCGGTCAGCATGGTTAACATTGTAAAAAGTGTTAAAAGCATTAATAAATATTTCTTCATAGTAAGAACTCCTTCCTCATAATTTGCTTATTGCCTTTTTTCGAGGCAATTTCAGAATACAGTTCTTACTTGAATTGATTTTGAATCAAATATGTTTTTTATGCGAAGAAGCGCAACACTAAAACCGCACCCAGACAATGACCCCCCGCGCCGAATTGGCAATTTCAATTTCCGCCTCGTGCAGATCAAGGATTGTTTTTACAATATATAATCCCAGGCCCGTTCCGCCGGTCTGGCGGTTTCGCGACTGGTCCACCCTGTAAAATGCTTCGAACAGCCGCGGAATATCTTCTTCCGGGATGTATACGCCCGTATTTTCAATCATCAGATTTACTTTTGCCGCCCCCTGCCAGAGTTTCACCGATACCGTATTCCCCGGCCCCGAATAAGCCGCCGCATTGCCCAGCAGATTGTCCAGCACTTTTTGCAACAGCTGTCTGTCGCCTGTGATCACAATATCCGACGGAATATCTTTTTCGACTGTCAATTCTTTTTGCATAAAAAAATCTTCATAGGCCGCCAGTCTGTCGAGTAACAGTCCACTCAGATCAAAGACGCTTTTATGACAGGTATATCCCGGCGTATCCAGACGGGATATGGTCAAAAGTTCCTGCACCATTTTCTCTAACATCCCGGTCACTTCCAGAGACTGCGCCAGATATGTCTCTCTGTCCTGATAGCGTCCCACCTGATATAACATCCCTTGAAGCTGCCCCTTGATAATGGTGATGGGCGTTTTCAGTTCATGCGAAGCCGCCGAAAAAAAAGCTGTGCGCTGTCTTTCCAGTTCTCTTTCCCTGTCGATATCCGCCTGCAGTTTCCGGTTAGCCTCCTGTAACTGTGTCAGCGTGGCCACAAGTCTGCCTGACAGCTCATTCAGGCTTTGGGAGAGAACACCGATTTCATCACTGCGGTTGACAGGACATAGGCCGCTAAAATCCATATCCGCCATCTGCCTGGACAGTCTGCTGATTTTTTTTATCGGCCGAGTCATATACCATGTATAGAAAAAAGCCGCAATGACCGATACTGCCAGAATAATGATGCTAAGTACAGGAAGTGACTTTTGCAGCGCCTCTATTATCTGACTTTCTTTTTTCGTATTTTTGGTCAATAAGAGCGTATATCCTCCGCCATCTTCCTCAATCTCTATTTTATATTCCTTACTTTCTCCTGCGTTTTGATAATCTTCCAACCTTGCACCGGTAGGAGATTCCAAATCGGACAGTGCCACTTCCTCTCCGGAATCCTGAAAGACATGAATAACAAACTCGTCTTCAAAATCATTGCTGATGACATCCTGATAGAGCTGGATAACATACTGCGCATCCTCACTGAACCACATATCATATAATTCATCGACCAGTATATCCATTATTTCTTCTGCGGCGGCAAATTCATACTTATAAATATAGGGTGCAAAACGGGCAATACACAGGTAAGTTATGACACAGCAGGCTGCCGTCAGCAAAAATGTGAGAAAAAAAACTTTTATGGAAAGTCTGCTTCTAATCTTCTTTATCAATCCGATATCCCACCCCTCTGATTGTTTCAATATAACAGGTGTCGCCAAGTTTCCGGCGAATGTTTTTGATATGCGTATCAATGATCCTGTCTTCCCCGAAAAACTCATACTTCCAGAGCGTCTGTAAAAGATTCTGTCTGGTCAGTATCCGGCCTTTGTGCACCAGAAGTTCCCGCAGGATTTCAAACTCGCGGGGTGTCAGTTCCACGCTTTTCGTCCCAACGTAAACCTTGTATCCGTCTAAATCTAACGTCAGTTCTTTATATCTTATGGTCTGCGGCTTATCAGCAGATTTTGATGCGCGGCGAAGCACAGCCTCGATTTTGCGCAATAAGACCGGCATGGAGAAAGGTTTGGTGATATAATCGTCAGCCTGCAGATCCAGACCCTTTATCTGGTCTTCTTCGGCATCCAGGGCGCTTAACATGATAACGGGCACTTCCGATTTAGAACGGATGACCTCTAATACGCCGTAACCGTCAATTTTGGGGAGCATGATATCCAGAAGGATCAAGTCAAAATCCTGCCCGGCATATCTGGCAAGCGCTTCTACCCCATCGCCCGCCAATACGACGTCATGTCCCGCCTCCCGTATGAAGTCGTGCAACAGGGCCTGTATGGACAGATCGTCTTCGACTACTAAGATTTTACTCATGATACACCTCCTAAATATCCATTATAGCAGGGTAATGTGGATTTAATATGGAGATTTAAAAATCTTTTCCTTCTTTCATAAAATCAACCAGATTAATATGATGGATTCCGTTTCGTTGTTGCAATAAGAAATCCGTTGTTGCTACATATTTTGGATAATTATCACGAATCTGTTCCAATGGACGATATTCTCTGTCTTCTGTATCTTTGCTTAAGGCAATGGTATATGCAACTTGGACATATGAATATTGGTTGTCCACGTTACGTAATATGAAATCACACTCTAATTTCCCGATCTTACCTATACTGACAGAATAATCATGCGCTCTTGCATAAACAAATACCATGTTTTCCAATGTTGGACCAAAGTTAATACGATTATCTGTGTTACGCAGAAAATAAAAACTTAAATCTGCGAGATAATATTTCTTTTCCCCGCTTAATGATTTTCTGGACTTTAAATCAAATCTGCTGCATTCATATAAAATTTTCGCATCTGTCAAAACCTTTACATATCTTGATACCGTTGCTTTTGTTATGGTCATTCCATTCTTTCGCAAACTCTCACACAGTCTGTTAATGCTGATCACAGCGCCAAAATTATTGATGATAAAATTCTGCACAGCTTCAAAAGATTCTATATCCCGTATTTTTACTCTTTTTTTAATGTCCTTTTGAAAAATCTCTTTAATGACACCTTGCACATAAGTCCGCTTATCTGCCTTGTCTTTCAAAAATAAAGTTCTTGGAAATCCGCCTTCAGTAATATAAGAATTTAATTCCTCCAGCAGATTATCTGACACGGCAATATGATAAAACTTTTTCATCTGCAAATATTCCTCAAATGTAAGCGGAAACATTTCAAATTCCAAATATCGCCCTGTAAGCTTCGTAACAAGTTCCCCGCTTAATAAATAAGAATTAGAGCCCGTTATAAAAATAGACCATCCTCCTTCGCTGCGAAAACCGTTCAAAACTTCTTCAAATCCTCTAACATTTTGTACCTCATCAATAAACAGATATTTCATACCTTCTATACTGCTGTACTTTGCAATTAATTCATCCAGTTCATCCGCATTTTTAATACTGCGATATCCTCTGCGCTCCAGATCAATATATATGATGTTTTCTTCTTTTACGCCGGCCAAGGCCAATTCATCAGAAATTGTCTGCATCAGACTGGATTTTCCACATCTCCGGACTCCGGTTATTACCTTGATCAAATCATCACTATGATAAAAACCACGGATTTTCTTAAGGTAATTCTCTCTTTTATATAATTCCATATGATCAACCTCCGGGATCAGGTTGAAAAATTAAAAATTTTTCAACCGCGAATCTGTTCCTTTCAGTCACAAATATCGCAGGCTGAGAGAAAGGAATGGTATTAGCATGTCCAAATTATATAATATTTGTTACTTATTTTCAAGTTAAGGCTACCGATTTTGATATTTTTTCATTTTTGATATTCTTAACATTGTTTTTTCTCGATAAGTCACAATGATTCTATTGCTATTTTTATTAACCCACCCAAAAAAACAGAGACTCTCCATCATAGAAAGTCCCTGTCTTTTCATTCCTTTTTATTATCTAATCCAATTTTCTCAATCCGAAATCCGATTCAGCGTAAAATCATCCACCGTTCCCCAGCTTCCGGCATTGCACTTCATGCGTACGCCGATTGTCAGCGCGCCATCACGCACCTTGATCTCAGGGATCACAGGATTCTGCCAGTTGGCCCAGCTTGTCACCATGAAAGGCTCGGTCATCTCTTCGCCATTCTCTACCGCATATAATTCCATCTCGGCGCCTTCCTTTACATCGCCGCCCTGCGCAAATACCATCAACTGATAGGTTCCGGGTTCTAAGTCCGTCAGTTCCTGCTCAATGGCAAATTCCATATCGGAATCTGCCGACCAGAAGTGAAAAGCCGTCTCCCCGCTATAAGCATCATCCGCTTTTACCTGAAAGTCAGTCGGATTGTTCTCTCCCTCATATGTGACATTCCACATGGAAGTATCGGCTTCTTCAAATCCCGGATTCTGCACATGATTGAGCATCACAACATTCACATGACAGACAACCGGGGAACCGTCTTCTATCGTCCCCGTGATATCATAAGCGCCGCCGACATTCGTATCAATCGCCGCAAGCTGCGCTTCATCCCAGGTAACAGTTTCCTGCGTATTGGCCGAACGGTCATTATAGATCACATCAGCCGTTTCCGGCAGTTTGATCTGCCCGCCCACATCACAGGCCACATAAGAATCAGGAATATAGTCAACCGCCAACGGCGCTGTAGAACCGTATTTTAAGTATTTGAAAACATTTAAAGAGGCTAACGGGTGGCCGTCAAAATCAAACATGGCCTGATTATCCCAGGAACAGCCGCCATAATATAGTCCGGCGTCATCCAGGTCATAATCCGCCGCATAACTGCTGGCCCAGCCGCTGCCAAATTCCTCCCAGATAGGGGAATTGTCGGCAATCGCTTCACCGACCGGAACCCATGTTCCTTCCCAATAAAATACGCCGCTTACGCCCACTTCATTAGCCGCCGCACAGATATCACGGATCATCGTGGCCTGACTCTGCACGCTGGCTGCATATCCTTCCACCAGATCGTCCGTACCGATGAAACTGTTTTCACAGCCATCGCCGTCTTCTGACGTATAACAGTAAGAAGTTTCTGCGATAACCACTTTTTTACCATATTTATCTATGATATTCTTGGCAACGGCCTGCATGTTCTCGTTCGTACCGTCCCAGAACGGATAATAGGACAGGCCGAAAATATCATAATCGACACCGTGGTTCATCAGATTCCTGGCAATCGTATTAATTCCATCCGCATCTTCGATATTCGTATAATGTACGACGATCTGGATGTCTTTGCCATAGCTTTGCGATACCTCACGGACTGCCTTACTCCCTGAGATCAGAAGACTCATGACCGTGGGCAGGAGCGTTTCACCGGACATGCCGTTATTGATCTCATTGCCAATCTGTACCATACCTACATTAACGCCCGCATCCAGTATCTCCGTGAGGCTTTCTTTGGTAAAATCATAGAGTGCGTCGCACTTCTCTGTGCCGCTCATACCTTCCCATGCCTTGGGCGTAAGCTGCCTTTTGGGATCAGCCCAGAAATCGGAATAATGGAAATCAATACAGACTTTCATACCATACTGTGTGGCGCGTTTTCCCAACTCAATTGCTGTCGCCACATCATTATTACCGCCGCCATAGCCGTTGCCGTTTTCATCATAGGGATCATTCCATACACGGATGCGGATGTAATTTACACCCGACTGCGCCAGTGTCATGAAAACGTCCTGCTCTTCCCCGTCGTAATTATAATAAGTAACGCCGCTCTTTTCCTCTACAAGCACGGCCGAGGCATCCATACCGCGGATGAAATCATCGGAAATATCCGCAATCGGTTCAATATAAATCTCTGATTCCTCCGGCCCTTCCGGAAATGAAAACGTGACCACATCCTCCGACCCTTCCGATTGTGCGGTATCCGTCTGTCCGGCCGCACTGTTTTCCGTCTCTCCATCCAACTGTGCGGCATCTCCCGTCTCTACATCTGTCTGTGCCGATGTGTCCGCGGCAGGGGAAACATCGTCCGCTCCGCATCCCGTCAGAGCCGTGAAACAAAGAGCGCCGCTAAGACCTAAAGCCAGTAATTTTGTACAAGATTGCTTCATCGTTTGCTTCATCATACCTTTCCTCCCTTTCGTCGTACTTTACTTTTGTAGCTGTTTTCCTTATAATTATAAAAAATCGGCACATGTTGCAACAATAACATAAAACGACTTAAGCGCCTTTCATTTGTATCATATTCGGGAATACTTTATAGATTGGAGAGACTATGGAAAAAGATACCACCCTGACTATGCTGGAGGCTTTAGACAGCCATGATTCCTCTATCAAAGTGCAAAACGGGGAAAGCGATTTCAGCCGCTTTTACCGCATGAACGTGCCGTTCCAGCTCACGCTGGAATACTGTGACGGCCCGGACGGCGAAGATTATGTCAATATTGTCACGCTCTCTTCCACCAAAGCCGTTTTGTATCAGGAATCTGCTCTTACCAAAAACGAACCCTACCGGAAAAACACGCCGCATTTACATGATTTTTTTGAATTTGTAGTTGTATTGGAGGGAAATATCGTTCAAAAAATTGAGGGTAAAGAATATCTTTATACCGCAGGTTCCTGCTGTCTGATCAACCGCAGTCTGCGCCATATGGAGCACTACACTTCCAGATGCAAAGTGCTCTTTATCGGCTTTTCACCCGAATTTATCATGGAACTGTTTGCCTCTGTGCAAAATTCTTCTTTTGCAGAAGAAAAAAAGATTTGTCAGAGCGAACTGTACCGCTTCATCACCGCCGATCTGGAAACGCCCGGCGAACGCGCCTATCTCGACTTTCTACCCGCCTACCAGAATCACAGACACACAAAATATCTGCATGGTATGACAAAGGCGATGATACAGACGCTCCTTTGTCCCAGTTTCGGCGCCTCTTATCAGATCCGCGGGCTGCTGTGCGCTTTTTTATCCTATCTGGCAGCGCCGGACTATTATCATTGTACGACGATCCGTCTGGATACGAACACCGATTTTCTGCTTTTCGCACATATCACCCGGCTTTTCGAGGAGAGTAACGGCCGCATGACGCGCACACAGCTTGAACAGTTTCTGAATTACAGCGGGGATTATCTAAACCGCATCGTCAACAAGTTTACCGACATGTGTCTCTATGATTACGGCATGACTTTCTGTCTGAAAAAAGCGGCGCAATGTCTGATAGAGAGCGACGAGCCGATCAGCGCTATAGCCGCCGGATTAAAGTTTACGAACCGCACGCACTTTTATGCTTTATTTAAGGAAAAGTATGGGGTTACGCCGAAAGAGTTCCGGAAGATGAATAAAAGGTCAGGCTGACCGCATCAACCTGACCTTTTATCAACATAGCGCACATGTTTTCTACCAGAGTACGCGCTCTTCTTAGTCTTCATACCCGTTCGGGTTCTTGCTCTGCCAGTTCCAGGAATCAGCGCACATATCCCTGATACCGTACTGCGCCTCCCAGCCGAGCTCCCTCTTTGCTTTCTCCGCATTGGAATAGCAGGTCGCGATATCGCCGGGGCGTCTGTCCTTGATGACATAGGGAATCTTTACGCCTGTAGCTTCTTCAAAATTCTTAACGATATCCAGAACGCTGTATCCGGTTCCCGTACCGAGGTTATAGATGCAAAGACCCGCTTTTTCCTCAATCTTCTTTAATGCCTTCACATGGCCGACCGCCAGATCCACAACATGGATGTAATCGCGCACGCCGGTTCCGTCAGGCGTATCATAATCGTTTCCGAATACGCCAAGTTCTTTTAACTTGCCCACCGCTACCTGCGTAATATAAGGCATCAGATTATTGGGGATACCATTCGGGTTCTCGCCAATCGTTCCGCTCTTGTGCGCACCTATGGGGTTAAAGTAACGCAGTAAGATGACGTTCCATTCGGGGTCTGCTTTCTGCATGTCGGAAAGAATCTGCTCCAGCATGGATTTCGTCCAGCCGTAAGGATTCGTGCACTGTCCTTTCGGGCATTCCTCGGTGATCGGGATAATGGCCGGGTCACCGTATACCGTTGCCGAAGAGGAAAAGATAATATTTTTCACATTGTGTTTTCTCATCACATCTACAAGCGTCAAAGTACCGGAAATATTGTTTTCATAATATTCCCACGGTTTCGCTACCGACTCGCCGACTGCTTTCAGTCCTGCAAAATGGATACAGGAATCAATCTGTTCTTTGTTAAATACGTCTTCTAAGGCCGCTCTGTCCAAAATGTCCGCGCGATAAAATTTGACCGGTTTTCCGGTGATTTTTTCCACTCTCTGCAAAGATTTCTCGCTGGAATTGGAAAGGTTGTCTACTACCACTACATCATAGCCTGCATTTTGTAATTCCACTACCGTATGAGAGCCGATATAACCTGCTCCGCCAGTTACTAAAATTGCCATAAGAAACGCCTCCTTGATCTTGGTCATAATAATCTCTGTTATGCCCTTATTGTATCCTTACCGCGTCTTTTTCATCAAGCATATAATGTTAGCCAAACCTGTCGAAATGTTAGATTACTTCCCGTCACAATACAATCCCGTTTTCTTTGCACAAGATTCTGGCGCTTTCTACGGAATCAACGCCCGTTTTATTCTTGATCGGTGCGAACTCATAGTTTCTTTCCACCTCATAAGGCAGGCAGGAATCCAGTTCGTGGATCATATCCAGAACAAGCTGCTCATATTTATAACCGTTAGGCTCCTCCGGCTTGATGTACTCGCCTGCCTCGTTTAAATACGGAATTTTCTTTTCCACGATATGCAGCGGCAGTTTTTTAGCCACAATTTCCTCTAACGCTTTTTCCCGGAACAAATAATTCAGTATCACGCCGAAACTGTAAGCCGGATCGCCGTTTTCATCTTTGGCGTTCATCATCTCATCGGTCAGTTCATAATATTCCACGATCGACGGCTTTCCATCCTCTAAACACATGACGCCGATACGTTCATCCGGTGCGTTCTTGCGCACTACTTTCGCTCCCACGTCACTGTCCGTCAGGATCGTTGCGCCAACGAAACATGGATCGGCAATCCTCTGCAGAACGTTATCCACCGCAAAAACATTGAGCCACTCGATTCCGGCTTCATGTATCTTATCGACAACACCCCATTTCATCATGGAAGAAAACCAGCCGCCGTTGCCATTGGGCGACGTGGAAATCTTATATTTTTCTTCCATATATACCTTGCCATCATAATCGGTGGCCGGAGCCATTTCCTGCATGAAAAAAGTAATATATTCAGGACGATAGCCGAAATAATTTTTTTCTTTAAAAAAACGCGTTGTCGTCTCATGATTTTTATCGCTGGTCATGACAAATAAAGGAATCCAGGCGTCCGCCTCGCGCACCACGTCGAGCAGGTTCTCAATGATCCGCTGGAAAATAAAAACTTCTTTTGTCAGACCAATATTATAAACGCCCTTGGGCGCGTCCGAACCAAGCCGTGTTCCCATGCCGCCCGCTAAAAGCACCGCGCCGACTTTGCCAGCCTTAATGGCCTCCATACCGGCTTTGCTAAATTCTTCTTTCCGTCTGGTGATCTCGCTAAGCTGCATAGCGGATAAAGGCGTAATTTTGCCTTTTTTATTCAGTTCCTCTTTATGCCCGCAGGAACTGGTCACTTCCAGATCGAGACTCCCTATCTGTGATAAAAGCGCCTCCTGCTCTTCTTTCGTCAGTTCGTCATAATATTGCAGCACATGGAGCTGCCCGCATTTTTCCAGTTTTGCATATGCTTCGTTGTAATTCATTTTCATACCATGCCTTTCCTATATTCCGCCATCTTTTCGTCCGCATAGGTTTCCTGTTTCATTTTTGCAGATGCGACCTCCTATGAAGATGCTTTTGTTATTGTACCATAAAACCCTGTGCCGCTCAATGCCCTTCTGTAGTGTTTGTTTGATTGCTTTGTTTGTTTTTATATGATATACCTAAAGATAACATGGGACTGTGTAATCGGATTATTAATTATAAACTTTTGATAAAGTGATTGTCTGATGTTTAGATATATGATAGGATTACAGTATGGGAATAACCGTGTCACTACAAGAGGTTGACCTCCTATTACAAAAGATGGGAGGTGGTGCGGATGAAATTTGATTTCAAAGACCTAATGTCTTTCGGAATGTTTATTCTTGCATTGCTGACCTTAGTCATTTTGATTAGTCAGTAACGTTTTTCTAATTTTTAGATAGAAAAACCACCCTTGTATACTTGGCTGTAGCGAGGATGGAATTTCTATCTCATCTATTGGTCAACCACCTTGTGGACGGTTGTTTCCTTATGTGCTTATAATATAACATATTCTGTTATTTTATTCAATTAGTTTTTGAAAAAAGAAAGAAAATAAGATGGAAAGGAAAGCCTTCTTATGGACTACATCAGAAAAGCAACTGCAAACGATATCTCAAGGCTGGCGGAAATACTGGTTTTTACGAAAAGGATGCAGTACCGCCCGATCTTCCATAACGATAAAGTTTCCTTCGGTGAATTGCAGGTTCTTTCTGTGGCGCAGGAATATATGGATGCGCCGGAAAGACTGAATAACATATGGGTCTATGACGATGAATTTGTAAAAGGAATGCTTCATGTGGAAGGCAGCTGGATCAAAGAACTTTATGTGGACTCTTTTTTTCAGGGACAGGGGATTGGCCGACGCTTAGTGGAATTTGCGATACAGGATTTTGACGTCCGGTATTTATTTGTATTGGAAAAAAATGAAAGCGCCATCCGTTTTTATCAAAAGCGGGGCTTTTCTTTGACGAAAGAGCGGCAGATTGAACCGGGGACTCCGGAGTATATTGTGAAGATGTGCAGGAATGGAATCCCCTTATAAAACGGCAGAATGTTTATCACCCCACTTGTTTCGCCGGATTCGGACAGGTAATGATCCATGTATAGCCAAAACAATCCCTGGTGATGGAGCCGCATCCGCCGTCATCCGGTTCCGGATGCGGTTTTAACGGTGCAAGTATGGCTCCGCCAAATGCCCTGATATAGGTGTTGACCGTCTCAACATTTCATTACGTATCATACTACGATCAGGGCAAAGCGTCTTGTACATTTCCGACACTTTGCAAAGCGTATTTTCTGGCCTCCGCAATGTTCATGGAATGATACTTTTTAAAATCATGACACAAATGCGCCTGATCAGAATATCCGTATTTGTATACAGCGTCCAGAATATCAAAATTTTTATGATAGATAATATCACTCCATAGACACTGATATCTGACCATAGAAGCGAGACTCTTAGGCGAAACGCCGACATATTCGCCGAATAAACGCTGCAACTGCCTGCTGCCGGTCAGAAGTTCCTGTTCCAAATCTGACACGGACAGATTTCCCTTTTTTTCTACTATGGTACAAACAGCCTGCCAGACAGTCTGATAGTTATGTCTGTCATATAAGCGTTGCAATAACACTTTTTCCGCTATGGAGATCAATTCGCTGATATCTGTGACATCGAATAAATATTTTTCGATTTCTTTTTTTATGGTCAGAAAATGGTATCCGACGTCAAAAAAGGCATTTTTCGTATTTTTCAAAGAGTCTTCGGCAAAGACCGCCGCGCTCCACGCATAGAAGCGGATGGCAAAAGAAAAGACAGTTTTATCCTCATTTCTGATACTGTCCGTGGAAAACGTCCTGTCGTCTATCCCGCAGAATCTGTTTTCTATCTTATTAGCAGTAAGGTCTGCCGTAAAAATAATATCCGCGCAGGTATCCGGTGTCACGATATCTTTTACTGACACTTCGCTTTTTGTTTGTCTGAACGCCTGCTTTGTTCCCCAAAAGCAGCGGATATAAGGTTTCAGCGCAGCGCACGGTTCAAACTCCATGTACTGTTCATTTTTCTTAAACGGTGTTGCTGTTATCGGTCTGTACAAATTATGTAATTCCACGGAAATACCCTTTCTCCATTATTGTTTCTTTTTGCATAATAAAACTCCTGTCAATAACAGTATTGGAAATGCGATCCCTGTCAAGATACCCATTTTCAGGTTTCCATCCAGCTTACTGGCCATAAAACCGACTAACGTAGGGCCGCCGGAACATCCTACATCTCCGCCAAGCGCCAGCAGAGCGAACAGGACCGTCCCGCCTTTGGGCAGCGCTTTTGCCGCCTTACTGAATGTCCCCGGCCACATGATACCAACAGAAAGGCCGCAAAACGCGCAGGCCGCCAGACTAAGCAGCGGATTAGGAAACAGGGAAATCCCCAGATAGGAAAGAATGCACAGGCCGCTGCTGTAAATCATAAAGCGGTCCAGATCAATACGTTCCCCATATTTTCCGTAAAAGGCCCTGGCCGATCCCATGAGAATGGCAAAGGCCATTGGGCCTGCCAGATCGCCTGCTGTTTTGGATATGCCCAATCCCTGCTCCGCAAAAGTGGACGCCCACTGGCTTACGGACTGCTCGCTGGCTCCGGCGCAGGTCATCATGACCATCAATACCCAGAATATTTTCATGCCGCATAATTCTTTCAAAGTTAATCCCTTCTCCCCCTCTTCCATCAAAGAAGCGATCGGGACTCTGGTAAATATGTATGCGTTGCAGGCCGGAACGACCGCCCACAAGATTGCGGCAATTTTCCAGTTTTCAATGCCAAATATCCGAAAGAATATCGTTGACAAAAGAACGACGCCGACATGTCCCCAGCAGTAAAAAGAATGCAGCATACTCATTGCTTTTTCCTTATTATCCGATGGACAGGCTTCTACTACCGGACTGACCAGAACTTCTAAAAGCCCCCCTCCTATGGCGTAGATCATGACCGCAATCAGGATGCCGATAAACGGCGAGGGTAATATCTCCGGCAGAATTGTCAAAAGGATCAGTCCCGCTGCAGAAAGCACATGCGCCGCCACCATGGATACGCGATAGCCGATTTTATCCACAAATCCCGCGGACAGCAGGTCAACCAGCAGTTGTATGCCAAAATTAAAAGTGACCAAAAGCGTGATCTGCGTAAGCGGTATGTCATACATCTTCTGGAAAGACAAAAAAAGAAGCGGCACGAAGTTATTGACGATCGCCTGCACAATATAGCCGATAAAGCAGGCGGTGATTGTTTTGTTATATTTTTTATCCATAAAACATCTGCTCCCTTCTTTTTGGATTATATCGCATTTCTTTCCAAAAAACAATTTGGGATTCCGGTTGCATATGCGGCAGGTTTGTGACATACTCTAGGTATGATTTTTATCTCAAAAAAATTTTTATAAATACCGATACAAACATGGAGGCTCCTTATGAGAAAAAGATTATTATACGCCGCCGCGGCATCCGCCATGCTCTTATGCAGCGCCTGCTCTGACCAGGCGGCCCCGGAAGAAAGCGAAGTCATTGCAGACGATACTGCCGCAGAGACAGCCGTAAACGAAACAATACCGAAAAAAACTGAAACCGATTCCAACCCGGCAGCCGGTTCCAATACCGCCACAGAACCTGACGACGCCTCTCAGTACGATGAAAGTGATGACTTTATACCACAGATCACACTCGACACCAAAGAAGACAGCGTTGCCGCCGAAGATGGCACTATCCTCTATACGAGCCTTTTTATCTATCCTATTGTAACAATAGAGGGAAATGAAGACGCCGCGGCATTAATCAATGCGGATATCCAGAAAAGAATCAACCTGCCCCAGGCCGATACCGTTACACTCGATGTTGCTAAAGCTGACTATGAATACTATCTGTCAGATGAAGGATTTAGTTCCGAATATGAATTTTCCGCCTATTATGAGGATTTGGACACAATGGTCAATCGTGATGACAGCAATGTCATTTCTTTCTGCCTGACCGATTCCTACTACAGCGGCGGAGCACACGCTAATTATAGCGTTACCGGCCTCAATTACAGCGCCCGCACAGGAGAACTGATTGCTTTTGCAGACCTTGGGGAGAATGCGGAAACCTTTCGCGCCGACACGCTCACCTACCTGCAAAAACTGATTACGACAGAAACTTATGAGGATATTTTATTTGAAAGCGCCGCAGAGGATTTGGAATCCGTCCTATATCAGGACACTTCCTGGTATCTGGGCACTGACGGACTCACCTTTTTCAGCGACCCATATGCGCTGGGACCCTTTGCTTCAGGTGTGATCGAGTTTACGATTCCTTACAGCGACCTCATGGAAATGGGATTAAAAGAGGAATATGCCTATAAGGGAAATCTGACAATAGCGCTGCAGGGCGGCAAAACTTATGCCTATGATATCAATGGCGACGGACAGGAAGAGTCGATTTGCTTTACTATTGATGATATCGGTACGATTGACGCCAAGCTGCATCTTATTATCAACGGTACGGATTACGCGCAGGAAAATGTAGAACTCGCCGAAGTGCTTGCCAACGGGCAATATGCGCAGTACTGGGCCGACTGTTATTTGTATGATATGAATATGGCGGACGATACCATAGAGATCGCCCTGCATATGGATCAGTTCTATAGCAGCGATTCAGAAGATGCTTTGGGGACTACGTTCTTTTACCGCTATGACAAAGGTGGTATGTTCTCTTATGTGGATATGATCAAAGGCCGTGTGACTGATGCGATGATGGAACTGCCGGGGGAATGAAATCTCCCGGCATCAATCTTCCGCCAAATAGTAGCGCAGATTCCTGGCCATTCCTTTTTTTATCAACACACCTTTTTCCGTCAGTTCACGCAATAGCAGAATAGCTGTGGCCTGGGAAATATTTAATTCCTCCTGAACATCCTTACGGATCACATATCCTTTTTTTCTGCATATCGCTATTACCGCATCGCTTCGTTCTTCTTTTGCGTAATTTCCGATATGACCCCGGAATCTTATATCTGAATCAGAATCCCGTATTTCTTCATGAAAATTTGTATTGGGAAGAGTAATGCGGAATGCGTTTCCACTCGCTTCAATCACAGGCTTTACTGCCATATCCTGATAATTCTCATTAATCTTTAAAATGCCGGTGCCATACGCCTCAATAAGATTCAGACGATAGAAAATACCGGCCAGATTCTGATTCCTAAGAACGGAAACTCCCAGCATCACATCATCTAAGGAAATTCCCTTTATCAGGCCGCCGACAGAAACAAATTCCATGCGGTCATCAAAAATGCTGATCAAAGTCGGCGCGCTGAAAGCATAATCTCTATGCACAATGGCATTGAGCAATGCCTCCCTAATGGCTTCTACGGGATAATCCCGCATATCTATGCGATCCAGTCCGGAAAACTCCGCACGGGTATGATTGTTACGCTCAATATAATCAAATGCCTCCTCAAGCTGTTTCAACAGGGAACCGGACAATTCGCACCGGTCTTTGAACACCGTTTTCTGACTGCCCTCAAAAACTGCCAGCTTGATCGTATGCGTACACTGATCAGACAACATAAAAGCAAGATTTGTATACGTATTGTCTTCTCCGATCAAATGGAGCGTCCGCATCTGACTCTGCCCAAAAGCACAATCCCGTTTAGCAAAAAAAGCTGCTGCGCTTTCAAAGGTAAGCTGCTGTTGGAGCGAACGGGCCTCTTCATAACTTTCGCCGCCGGTTTCCCGGATCATATTTAAAATAGCTGTATCTGTGGCCGGAACAGTGGACGCTCCCTGCCGCACATAGACGCCTTCCGGGCGGATTCCCTTCCCCTGTAGATAATAGGGCCTTGCCGTTCCCCGGCGAACCTCCACACAAATGATATCCTTGCCCTCCAATGTATCGTTCCTGCACTCAACAAACATGGTAATATCCGGGCGGATCGCGTCACGAACAGCATTTGTCACTCGCAGCATCGTTCCATCTACATCCTCAACACCACATACCGTTCCGTCATCATTGATACCAATATACACATTCCCGCCATCGCTGTTTGCGAAAGCCACGATTGTATTTTTAATATCATCAACATACTCCCTCTTATACTCTGTTGTCTTGTTTTCCATCGGTATCGACCCCCGGTAATCCAATATAACCTGACACAATCTAATATAATCTAATATGATCTAATATAATCTAATATAATCTAATAATTATTATAACCATTTTTAATAATTTTTCAACCAAAGACCATAAATAAAAATCATAATCGTTTTTACAATATCATTACGATATAATCCTTTTCACTTCCTCCACCACTCTCTCAAGCTCCGCCTCTTCCGTACAAAACAGCCGTGCCGAGGCTTCTACCGCAATCTCCGATATCCGCCCGCCCTGCAAAAAGTGAATGTCCGCCTCCTGTAGACTGCCCGTTTTGCAGGCGTTGATGGCCCCGTTCAAGCGGTTAAAATAATCCATTAATTTATCAAAATCCTGTATCCGGTCGATAACGCTCTCTCCAAGTTCCTGTCTCTCCAGCTCACATACTGCCACTACCTGCATGGATACTTTCAACTCGCCCGTGATATCCGACGCCTCCATCAGCACATCCGGCCTTTTTTCCAAAGATTCCAGAAAAAAAGCTTTCGCTCCCGTCAAGTCTTTCTCCCGGAAAAAACCGGCCAGTTTCTCTTTCATCCGCTTTGTCTCATACTTTTCATCCGTCATGCCGACCTTGCACTCATAGACCTTCAACCCCTTCGTTTCTACGAAAACAAGCAGCAGAAATTCAGAAATGAAACCGAAAACCCGCTTATGATAATCATCATAGCTGTCGGCGTCGATCTTTTTTTCCACCTCGTCAAAAATGGAAAACAACCATGTACAGTACTCGTCATACAGAGCCTTTTTTGCAACTAACATATTGGCGAAATAAGTACCGTTACCGTGCACGAGGCGCTCAAAGTTCTCATAATGATCCGGATACTTCTCTCTGATGACTTCCCCGGTCGTGATAAGATCAAAAATGTTATAGTCGCTGGCATAGCCATCAAAATAAGAGAAATTCAGTTTTAACTTCTTGGAAACGATCATATCATAATCCTGCAAAATGGAAAGATAATCCCTTTCACTGAAGATTCTGCCTTTCTCGGTGCAAAAATATCTTCTGTAATGACAGATGCCTACATAATCTTTGGTACGCACGTTTTTCCAGACCCAGTATACACCCGTGAGTTCGCCATAATAGCAATTTTTATCAGATATGCTATTCCCGCTATCATCACCCGCGTATCCCAGATCCTTACTACACGCCCGCCCGACATGCAGCGGAACATAGATCGCATCGGCAGGCTCCTTGAACTTTTTATGGGTCATTGTAAAAATAGTAACTGACATGTGTGTCATCCATCCTTTTCAAATTATCGGCTGCCCGCTGCGGATCCTCTCAATATCTTTACGCACGAAAATATAAGCCGGGATCAGGAAGATATCCGCAAATATCCAGGCCAGCGGATTGGCGAAACCGACCGCGGTAAATCCAAAATACGGCACCAGTACAAAACCTGCCAGCCCTCTGGCTACCATTTCAAACATACCCGCAAAAACAGCCAGCCTGCTGTATCCCATACCCTGTATCAGAAACCTCACGATATTGACAAGCGCGAGCGCAAAATAAAAGCAGACATTCATCGTCACATACCACTGTGCATTTTCCAGGATCGCTGTCTCTCCTCTGTCCAGAAACAGTAGCAGCAGCGAACGGCCAAAAAGCAGGATCACACCGAGTGCGATCACCGAATATGCGGCACCCAATACTACACAGCTTTTGAGCCCTTTTCCAATCCTGTCAAATTTCCCGGCGCCGACGTTTTGTCCGCCATATGTGGCCATCGTCGAACCCATGGCATCAAACGGACACATCAGGAACATACTGAGTTTACCGCCTGCCGTAACAGTCGCCACCGCGTCGGAACCGATACTGTTGACCGCACTCTGTAAAATAACGCTGCCGATCGCCGTAATGGAATACTGCAAGCCCATCGGCAGACCCATGCCGCAGAGTTTACTCATAAAGTTCCTGTCTTTCATCCAGTCGTCTTTCTCCATTTGCAGGATAGTGAACTTTTTCCGCATGAAAAGAAAACAGCAGATCCCCGCAACTGCCTGCGAAGTCACCGTAGCAATGGCCGCGCCCGCAACACCCCAGTGAAAAACGATGATGCACAGCAGATCCAGCCCGATATTTAAGATTGCCGCCATCGTCAGGAAAATGACCGGCGTTTTGCTGTCTCCGAGCGAACGGATGATGGCCGAGGTCATATTGTAAAGATAAGTGACCGGGATCCCCAGAAAAATAATGACTATGTAGCTGTAGGAACCGTCAATGATATTGTCTGGCGTCTGCATCAGACGTAAGATCGGGCGGCATAACAGCACGACCGCTATGGTCATAACGACCGCAAATACCACGGCCAGTCTGACGCCGTTTGTCACATATCTGCGCAGATTTTTCTCATTTCCCGCACCGAACTCCTGCGCCACCGGAATGGCAAATCCGTTACAGATGCCCATACAAAAACCGATGATAAGAAAATTGACCGATCCGGTCGCCCCAACAGCCGCCAGGGCGTTCACGCCCAGATAGTGCCCGACGATAATGGTATCTACCATACTGTAGAATTGCTGAAATAACAACCCGAACAACATAGGAATGGAAAATCCGAGGATCAGCTTCATCGGACTTCCCTGCGTCATATCTTTTTGCATAATGATAATCCTGCCCTTTCCACAGCAGCGCAAAAAATTTTTTCACATTTTGCTCCTCTGCTTCAAAAAATATTGAAATCTTCTACACAATACCATATGCAGGGGAATTGTCAAGTAAAATATTTTTCACAATTGGCGCAGCCCACATTTTATGGTACAATAAAAATATCCAGTCAGCGCTTTACTGGCAAAGACAGCAATTTCCCATCATAAGAAAGAAGCGTGCGTCACATGAACAGACTCCGTGTTCTGCATGATAAAGTCAAATATCATAAATTCCGCGAAAATATCGTGACCAACGCAGGCGCTTATAAGCGATACATAAGCGCTTTTGAAGCGCTGTTAAATGAATTTGCCAAAGAAATAGAAAACGCCAAAAAAACTGACCCCGCCGCAAGGGACAAGGGTCAGCAGATGCTTTTTGAATTAGACCGGCATGGTTTTCTATCGGATACCAAAGACAAACTTCTATATTTAAGTCATATCGGCGGACTCTATTACGCCTCCGGCCGCTATGATACCGAATCACAGATGCGCGTCATCATGGCGCAGCTTGAAAGCGCTCTAAGCAGTATCCATGAATATATCGTAAGCGGAATGGTCAGCTTTTTCCTCTATTACCCGGACAAAAATGACATGCGTGTCATGCGTTTTAAATGGCAGAAGACCGGATATATAAAACAATCCTGATCCGGCTATCCCCACCGCGGCGTCACGATTCTCCGGCGTCTGTGCGCCGTAGTTATACAAGCGCCTGCGCGAGCTGTTCAAGCTGGGCTTCGGAGGCCGCATCCAGCGTGGACTTTATCGTCACCGTCGGTTCCAATATAGTGATGTCTTTCATTTCTGCAAAACGCTCTTTCATCAGCTTGCCCGCCAGAGGCGCCCAGCTGCCGTTTTCCATGATGCCGACTCTGCGTTTCTGATAATTCTTGGACTTCAGACGCGCAAGAAAACTTTCCATGCAGGGGAATAGTCCGGCGTCATAAGTCGCCGCGGCTGTTACCAGCCTGTCATAGCGACAGGCATCCTCGATCACTTCCGCCATATCCTCACGCGCCAGATCGGATACGACTACCTTTTCCACACCTTTTGCGCGCAAAATCTCCGCCAGTTTCTCCGCCGCTTTACCCGTATTGCCATGAATGGAGGCATAAGCGATCAGCACGCCTTTATCCTCCGGCTCGTAACTGCTCCAGATCTGATATTTTTCCAGATAATACGCCAGATTCTCCGATAAGACCGGCCCATGCAGAGGACAAATTGTCCGGATATCCAGCGCCGCCGCTTTCTTTAATAATGCCTGCACCTGCGCGCCATATTTTCCAACAATATTAAAATAATAACGTCTCGCCTCGCAGACCCAGTCCTCGTCTGTATCCAGCGCGCCGAACTTCCCGAAGCCGTCTGCGGAGAATAATACTTTTTCTGTTTTTTCATATGTGACCATGACTTCCGGCCAGTGCACCATAGGCGCCATTACAAATGTAAGCGCATGTCTGCCGAGTGTCAGTTCATCGCCTTCTTTTACGGTAACTGTCCTGCCATCCATAGAAAAAGTAAAAAACTGCGCCAGCATCGTCAACGTCTTAGCGTTGCCGACAAGCTGCGTATGCGGATATTTTTCCATGAATTTTTGCAGACTTCCGCTGTGATCCGGTTCCACATGGGACACAATGATGTAATCCGGCTCTTTTTCTCCCAATACGCGCTCCAGATTGGCAAACCACTCTTTTTCCGCCCGCAGATCCACGCTGTCCATAACGGCAGTCTTATCATCCAGGATCACATAAGAATTGTATGATACCCCGTTTGGCACCACATACTGGCTTTCAAATAAGGTAATTGTCTTGTCATCCACGCCCACATACTGAATGGCGTCGGATATCGCTGTATTTTTTTTATCGCTCATTCTGATTACTCCTTCCCTGCATTTCGATGTCTCCCCATCTATTAAGGTTATATCATAGCAGCCCCTTTTTCGCAAGCTTCAATCCATGATGCAACTTTGATGCAAATTTGATGCGTTTTTGATGCAAAGATTATGCCTTTTTGATGCAAGTTTGATGCAGGAATGATGCCTTTGTGTTGTAGCATAAGGATAAGCGATATGCAAGAAAGGATGTGCAAGATGAAAAAACACAGAATATTATTATGTTTCCTGTCCGTTTTGTTTTTCTTTATCAGTTATGCTCCCACAGCGTATGCCGAAGAAGAGGAAGAAAATGCGGACAAGACCCGTGCGCCGTATTTTTATGTAGAAAGCGAAGAAGTCGGCGTAGACTGTTTCCCCTTAAAAAGTACAGACGTCAGAACAAACATCGAAGGTATCATTGCCGATACCTATGTCGTACAGACTTATACCAATGAAGGGGCCAGCCCGATCAATGCCAGTTATATCTTTCCGGCCTCAACCAAAGTCACGATACACGGTATGCAGATGCAGATCGGCAATCAGACCGTGACTGCCACTATCAAGGAAAAAGAAGAAGCTGCACAGGAATTTGAGGCCGCCAAAAGCGAAGGTAAAAGCGCCTCTATGCTGTCCGAGCAGCGGGCCAATGTATTCACGATGGACGTAGCTAACATCATGCCCGGCGATGAAGTGCGTATCGAACTGCATTATACGGAGCTGATCATGCCAGCGGATGGAACCTATCAGTTCGTCTTTCCAACCGTCACCGGCCCCCGCTATGTCGGCCCCGTTCTGGACGATACCGGCAATCGGGACGAATGGACAGGAACGCCGTATCTTACCGAAGGCAGTACACCGAAAGACACCTATAACATCCACGTCAGCGTCTCCTCCGGCGTGCCGATCTCTTCGCTTTCCAGCAGTTCGCATGAGATCAACATTGGCTGGAGCGAAAATACGAAAGCCGAAGTTTCTCTGGCCAATCCTGCCGATTACGCCGGGAACCGCGATTTTATACTGGATTATAAACTGACCGGTGAACAGATAAGCACCGGACTCATCACAAGCCAGACTGAAAATGAAAATTGTTTCATGCTGATGATACAGCCGCCGGAGCGCTATGAAGCCGACGAAGTCCCACCCAGAGAATATATCTTTGTGCTGGATGTATCCGGCTCCATGTCCGGCTTTCCGCTAGATACCGCGAAAAAGCTGATTGGCGACCTCGTATCAGGACTGCGGGAGACAGACACTTTCAATCTGATCCTATTTTCCGGGACTTCTCTGCAAATGGCTCACCGCTCCGTCCCGGCCACACAGGAAAATATCGACAAGGCAATCCGTCTGATCAACGAACAGACCGGCGCCGGTGGAACCGAACTGGCCTCTGCACTCGAAGACGCTCTGCTCATTCCTGCCGATGATGATTTCTCCCGTAACGTCGTCATTATCACCGATGGTTATATATACGGTGAATCAGATGTTTTTAAATTAATAAACGATAATCTTAATAAGGCGGACTTTTTCTCCTTCGGTATTGGCTCCGCTGTCAACCGTTATCTGATCGAAGGTATTGCCACGATTGGTCAGGGCGAACCGTTTATCGTTACCGATGAGGAAGAAGCGCCCGTTATGGCCGAACGGTTCCGTACCTACATACAATCGCCTGTTTTAACAGATATTAAAGTATCGTTTGAAAATTTTGACGCCTATGATGTGGAACCCGCCATCCTGCCGACCCTTTATGCGCAGAAGCCTATCGTCCTGCTCGGAAAATGGAATGGCGAAGTGAGCGGCACTATCAATATCAGCGGCATGACAGGGGATGGAGAATTTACCCAGAGCATCCATGTTGCAGACGCTGTCGCAGGTTCCAATGACGCCGTAGGTTACTTGTGGGCCAGAAAACGCGTGGAGCGTCTGACCGATTACGGCATGAATACAGCGAACCCCGACGTACAGTCAGAAGTCACACAGATCGGTCTGAATTATCACATGATAACGCCATATACTTCCTTTATCGCAGTAATAGATACTGTCAGAAACCCCGACGGCAATAGTACGGACATCGACCAGCCGCTCCCTCTGCCTCTGGAAGTTTCCAATCTGGCAGTCGGCTACCGCATCGGTTCAGAGCCGCATGAACTTCTACTATTCGCTCTGCTGATCGCTGTCATGTTCGTGCCTGCGTTTTTAAAAAAACACCGCCGGACAGCAACTAAACGAGAAGAAGGATAAATAAAGCATGAAGCATATCAATAAACAAGCGTTCAAAACCGCATTAAAAAACTACTGGCCGCTCTGTATGGCGGCGGCCGCAACTTCTCTTATACTATATTATTTCAGCCGCTCGAAAGACGCCGATATGCTGACATGGATACTGACTCCCACCGCAAGGTGGGTCAGTATCCTCAGCGGTATTTCTTTTGAGTATCTTCCGCACCAGGGGTATGTAAACCACTTTCATCAGTTTCTGATCGCCCCTTCCTGCGCGGGCGGGCGCTTTATGCTGCTCACTTTTCTGATGTTAAACTTTTCTTTTTGGCCTTTTTCTTTACAAACTATAACCTCTTTGGATGAGAAAAAGGATTTAAAAAAAGATTATTTATGGTTCGGTTTCAGTATTATCTTTGCCTATATTGCCACTGTTTTCGTAAACGGTATCCGCATCGTACTTTCGATCTTTCTTCCCGGCATTCTGGAAAAGCGGCATCTTTTAAACGGGCTGTTGACTCCCGACAGACTGCATACGCTGATCGGAACGGTATCCTATTTTACGTTTCTGTGCGTGATCTATCTGCTCGCTTCTTTTATCCGCAGACGTATGTTTATGCCATATGCGCCAGAATCTGCTCCAATATCAGATGGTGCCTTTGTCCGTTTTACAAGACACCATAGACTGTCCGTTCCGATGTTCTGGTATCTTCTAATTGTACTGGCCCTGCCGCTTGCCAAGAGGATATACCTCCATGAATGGGAAGGCTTCGGCCAATATGCGGCATTGATCCTGTGCGTGTGTGCCGGGATGTGGGCGGTATTTATGATTATCGGGAAAATCGGGGAGCGGTATGGGAAATAAGTCAGAGCCAGTATTTTTCCATATACTCCTGCGCTTTCCCATCTCCAAACTGAAATTTTTCCTTTAATTTATCCAATGCACTTTCCCGCGACATTCCAAATTCACGGCAGATTGACAGACTATTCTTTATTCCTTCTTCCAGTCCTTCTTTCAGTCCTTCAGCCACCCCATCCTGCCTGGCATACGCGATTTCTTCCCAATGCTGCATATATCTCACCCCTGCTTTCTCTGAAGCCTTAATCTTCTTTACCCTCTCATGGATCAACTTTATCCTGTCGCTCTGCGTTTTATCCGCCAGCTCATCTGTAGATTCAGTGATATATTCCATAAAATCAAGAAACTCTTTGGAAAAATCTTCTCTATTCTTTCCTTTTGTATTGATAAATATCCTGACTGACCCATCCCTGAGTTTTAGTTCAGGACATTCCCTGCAAGTCCCCCCAAAGGTGTAACGGTATAATCCTTTTCCAAAGATATCAAACGGCGCAATCAGAATAAAACAACTGTCATTCAGCATATTAAAATCCGTACTTCCCGGCTCTAATAAAGACACATCTAATTGTGCCTGATAATAACGGCTGCGCCTGATAAGATTTCCTGTATTACGCTTCTGCATTTCCGTATAATACAGTTTCTTTTCCCAGTCCATACTTACTACATCCAGACGTATCTGCCGCAGTTGCGGCGATATGCGGATTTCTTTCTCTGTTTCCGGTCTGGTCAAAAGTTCTGTTTCATTTTCAAGCAAAAGACCGATCAACGCCTGGTACGCCTCTTTATCCTCCATAGTTTCATCAAAAAGAAACTTATCTACCAAATTTAAATCTTCCAACTTCGTAGTCTCTGTTACCGTATTTTTCATATGTTTTCCTCCTATTGCAGAAAAACGCCGTCATACAATAACCAAAACTTCTGTCAGTCACAGTTCTGTATTCCTGTCTCCTGCATTTTATTATGATTGGGTTTAAAAGCAGGATTTCAAGAATATGAGAACGATATCATCGTCAGATGCAGACATGCTGCTTAATAAGCTTTTGCTTAAAGAAATCTTATGCTTTATGTCTATCTTATCATAAGCATTATCATATTGCAAACTTTTTTATACTGTTTATGATATATTATTTTGAGACATTTTATCCATCATCTACCAGCCCCGCAGCCACAAATACCACCTCTACCATAAAAATACCTCCTTCGCAGACCGCCCTGATACTTCCGCCCATATCCTCTACAAACTTCCGGCAGATATACAGCCCTAATCCCGTCCCATCAGCGCCGCGAAAGGATTCTTCTCTATAAAATCTGTCAAACACGCGCTCTGTATCAATCGTTCGGTTCACAGCGTTAGATACCTGCAAAATAACCTTTCTCATCTGCGGCTGCTCGGAGAGGGAAAACAGAATCCGCCCCGACGAATATTTGATACTGTTTGCGATCAGATTCTGCAGCGCACGCTCCAGCAGACCGGCGTCCCCGTTTATATAAAACGTCCGGCCGGCCTGTTCAAATTCCGGCGTGATCTTTTTCTGTTCAAAATTCGGATAATTGGCCAGAATCTGCTCGCATAATATTTCGCCGATATCCAGCTTACTCATCTGCGGCTCATATTCCCCCGAATCAACGATCGAAAGTTCAAAGAAATCATTCACCAGCCTGTTACAATAGATTGCACGTTCCTCGGCTATGCGGATATTTTTTAATGTATCCGCCTCTTTACAGTTTTTCCCGGCCAGTTGTAAATACCCGATCACCGAAGTAAGCGGCGTTCTCATATCATGTGAGATCAGGGCAATAGACGCCCGCAGCGCCGCCTCGCTTTTGCCGGCTTCCGCCTGTGTATGCAGCAGTCTTTCAAATATCTCATTGACTAGCGCAGTCATCCTTTCAATATCCCGGTCGCCCAACTCAATGGACAGCGCTGCCTCCTCCTGACGTTCCAGACGTCTTCGCAGCTGCGCCGTAATTTCCCGGAGCTGTCTTTTCACCCTGCAAAATCTTAATATCAGGAAAAGAAGTACACAGCATAAGATAAAAACCGCCGCTATCCATAACTCTGTCACGCCTATCCCTCCCCCTGATCTGGAAATATTCTCTGACTATCTGCTTTCTATGCGCCTTACCTGATCTCCGCCTTTTGGAAAACAGCACAGGCCGCCACAAACATGACGCCAGTCACCGCCACCGCCAAAAACGATGCTTTAAACAGCGTCTCTGTCGTATTTTCCCGCACCAGACAAAAGCAGGATACCAGAAAGATTCCGCTGTGTATAAAATTACGGAGCATGTTGCAAGTCACAAAAGTAAAGCAGACCGCCGCAATGATCGCCGCGCCGAAATTACGGATGGCAAAAACAAGAAATACAATAATGCTCTGAAAAGCGATGATCTGCAAGGCGATCGTAACGCTCTGCCACATATCCTGCATACCAAAACCGCTTAAAGAAAATCCGACCTTTATCCCCACTCCAAGCATGGCTGATACTATAATGATAAAATGAAGGATTATCGTCACGAAAAAGACCGGCAACGCTCTGGCAGCGATCACAGACGCACGACTGTATCCTAATTTGATCTCATGTTGTATCGTCCGATTACCGAAATCATTCCCAACAAACCATGATGACACAAGTGTCATAACAAAAGTAAACGACGTATCACAACACGCATCCTGAAATGCACCGTACATATCCATGCCTGCCACTGTCGAGAGTTTTAAATATCCCCACGGCGCATTGAGCGCAATGAGCAGAAGCGCCCCCAGATATACAAATGGGCATCTGCGTAACTTATAAAAAGATACCCTATATTGATTTTTCATTGCAAAACACCTCCCGTCACGGACAGGAAGTATTCTTCCAGCGTTTGTCTGGATACAAAAAGCTCGGTGACCACCACATTTTCTTTCATCAACATCCCGGCAATCAACTCCCTGTCATCCGTATGAGAATAAAGATGGATCGTTGAATCGGAAACCACTTTATATTGCGGGTTTTCCAGTTCCCTGTCAAGTACCGTCAACGCAAGCGGCACATTCTTCGTGCTGATACGAAGATATTGTCTGCACTTTGTTTCCAGTTCCTCATGCGTCAGAACATCCACGATCTTACCCTTGTGGATGATGATGTAATCCGTTGCCAGCAGATACAATTCACTTAAGATATGACTGGAGATAAACTCTGTCACATTTCTTTCTTCACTGAGTTTTTTTAGCAGCGAGCGCAGCTCGGCAAGGTTCTGCGGGTCAAGTCCGTTCGTCGGCTCATCCAGGATCAATATCTGTGGATTGCCGACAAGCGCCAGCGCCAGTCCGAGTCTTTGCTTCATACCCGTAGAAAGATTACGGCCTTTTTTATTTTTATGCTCTGACAGACCAAGCATTTCCAATACACTGTCACATATGCTCCTGTCCGGATTTCCCGTCAGTATCCGCTGTAATTCAAGATTCCGATAAACTGACTCGCCCGGATACAGAGCAGGCGCCTCAATCGTACTGCCCATGCTTTTACGCATCTTCTCTCTTTCTTTTGCGCCTTTCTCTCCCCTGATCGCATAAGAGCCTGATGTTGGATGAGCCAGTCCCGTAAGGATCTTCATAAGCGTTGTCTTTCCCGCGCCGTTTTCGCCGATAAAGCCGTAAATATGCTTTTGCCGCAGCGTAATATTGATGTCGTCGAGCGCTGTAAAACTGCCATACTTTTTACACAGGTGCTCTGTCTGCAAAACTATATTTTCCATATGCAAGCCTCCTTTTGTAACCAGTATGAACGCCTTTTTTCAGTATAATATTCAGAAAAACTAAAGAAAATCTTAAGTTGGAAGACTACACGCGCAGCCGATACCCCATTCCATAGACCGTCTCAATATACTCCTCGTCGGTCAGCGCGGCAATCTTTTTGCGCAGATTGCTGATATGCACATTCATGACATTTTCGTTATCCAGATATTCCTCTCCCGTCACGCTCTCGAAGAGATTTTTCTTGGAAAAAATTTTCTTCGGATGCGACAGCATCAGTTCCAATAGATAATATTCCATCGCCGTAGTGTTCAGTTCCTTTTCTCCGACAAACACTCTTCTGACACTGGTGTCGATTTTCATATCCTTAAAAGACAATATCGCAGGAATCCCTTCCGTCCTGCGCAGTACCGCCTCTATCCGCAGCGTTACCTCGTCGATATCAAAAGGCTTGCTGATAAAATCATCCGCTCCCAGCCGGAAAAGTTCAATTCTGTTATACACGGCATTCTTAGCAGACAAAACAACAACGGGCGTGCTCTTACTCCGGCGCAGTTCCCGCAGAACCTCTTCGCCGCTTTTAAGCGGGAGCATCAGATCCATAAGTATGAGATTATACTCTTTTTTCAGCGCCAGATGCAGACCATCCAACCCATTCATCGCACATTCCGTCACATAACCGCTTTCCTCTAAAATACTGCGCAATAACTGACTGATCTGTTCATCATCTTCTATGATCAGAATAGAAGCCATAATAATAACCATGCCTTTCTCTCAGCCTGCGATATTTGCGCCGCAGGCACAAATTCGCGTGTGAAAAATTTATTTTTCACACTATTCTCCCCTTTTGCTTTTCTACCGAAACCACATTTTTCCGTCCTGATAAACAGGTCTTTCCTATTTCTTCATCTTCGTATGAATATCGGCCAGCCGCCCCAGCGCCTCCTGCAATGTCGCATCCCGCTTGGCAAAATGAAAACGGATGTAGCGGTTCTCCGGCTCTTTAAAGAAACTCGATCCAGGCACGGCTCCTACGCCGACTTTCCGCGCCAGATCTTCGCAGAACTCCAGGTCGCTGTCATAATCAAATTCACTGATATCCACAAGGACATAATATGCGCCCTGCGGCTCTGTAAAGGCAAGCCCGATTTTACTCAAACCCTCCGTAAACAGATTCTTCATATGCGCATAATGCGCGCGCAGTCCCTCGTAATACGAATCCGGGAACTTAAGCCCCACGACTGCCGCCTCCATAAGCGGCGCCGCGGCTCCCACGGTCAGGAAATCATGCACCTTTTTCACCCGCTCGACGATCTCAAAAGGCGCCATTACGAATCCCAGCCGCCAGCCGGTAATGGAATAGGTTTTGGATAAAGAATTGCAGATGATTGTCCGCTCCCGCATTCCGGGCAGCGTGGCGATACAGGTATGAAAATACGGTGCGTATGTGATATGTTCATAGACTTCATCAGTTATGACATATATGTCATATTTTATGGCCAGTTCCGCTATCAGGCTCAATTCTTCTCTGGTAAAAACTTTCCCGCAGGGATTCGAGGGATTACAGAGTACCAGCGCCTTGACGCCCGGCTGTTTGATGGCCTCTTCCAGTTCGTTCCCGTCGAACGCAAACGTCGGCGGTTTTAAGGGTACATAAATGGGCTCCGCGCCGGATAAAATCGTATCGGCACCGTAGTTTTCATAAAAAGGTGAAAATATGACAACCTTGTCACCCGGATTGCACACCGACATCATGGCCGCCATCATCGCCTCCGTACTTCCGCAGGTAACGACAATTTCCCGGTCAGGGTCAACTTTCATCCCGTAGAAATGCTCCTGCTTACGCGCCAGCGCCTCCCTGAAATTCTGCGCCCCCCATGTGAGCGCATATTGATGCGGCCCGCTCTGCGCCACTTCTGACAACCTGCATGTAATTTCCTGCGGCGGGTCGAAATCCGGGAATCCCTGCGACAGATTGATGGCCTCGTATTGATTGGATATCCTTGTCATTCTCCGGATGACCGAGTCAGTGAATCCTGCTGTTCTTTCACTCAATTTTTTCATAAATTTCCCCCTGCTTTCTGTGCTTTTCCTATATCGTAACACAAAACAGGGGGAATTAGAAGATTTTCTATAGTAACCAGACCGGTATATACCAGTTCTTTTCATCAACAGGCAGCAGATCGTTGGCCATACAGACCACACCGCCCATGCCAATCCTGACCTTCAATGTTTCCAGATCGTCAAAGACCGCCGACCTGCTGACCGCATCCAGAACAGAGAAATTTTTAACGGCCGATTTACCGGGTGAAGCAGCTTTTTTAATTTCTATCGGAAAAAGTGTACCGTTCTGATAAATCAATAAATCAATTTCTTTCTGATCTTTATCCCTGTAATAAAAAATGGGCGGTTCCTTTCCCGCATTCAGATAACTTTTATAGATTTCGGAAAATACATAACTTTCAAAAAATGCGCCGGACATCGCACCTTTTTCCAACGCTTCAGGATTTCCCCACTTTAAAAGATAAGCGGCCAGACCGGTATCCACGAAATGCAGCAACGGCATTTTGACGACACGCTTCAGCACATTGTTATGATACGGCTGTACCAATACGATAATATGGGAAGACACTAAAATAGAAAGCCATTTTTTGGCCGTTGGCGCCGATATTCCTGCCGCATTTGCCAATTCTTCATATACGACCGGCTTGGAAGTCTGTGCCGCGACAATCGTCATAAAATTAAAAAACTGCATTTCATCGGCAACCTGTGCCAGTTCCCGGATATCCCGCTGTAAATAGGTGTTTACATACGAGCGATAATAAATTTCCCAATCAATATTTTCTTCTGCATAAAGTTCCGGCATAGAGCCCTTGAATATCCGCTGATAAATCTCATTTAGTCCGCGTGGTTTTACGACAGCCAGACGCTCCAACAGACGGTCGGGATCCAGCGAAAATGGTTCGCTCGGCGCCCGATAGATCTCTGCGTCAGACAGTCCGAGTAAATTGACGATACCCACACGTCCTGCAAGGCTTTCGCTGACATTTTCCATCAGTCTGAAAACCTGCGAACCGGTAAGCCAGAAATCCCCTTTTTGCCTGGAACGGTCCACGCTCATCTTGATATAGGGAAAAAGCTCGGTTGCATATTGAATCTCATCAATTAGGACAGGCGGTGTATATCTTTGTAAAAACAAGGCCGGGTCATGTCTGGCGAGATATCTTGCATCAGGATCGTCCAACGTCACATATTTACGTTTTATCCCCTGTTCTTCCTCTGTCTTTGCCAGTCTTTGCAATAAGGTTGTTTTTCCGACCTGCCTCGGCCCTGTCAGCAAAAGCACCGGGAACATTTTTGAAACCCGCAGGACTGTATCTTCCGCAGCTCTTTTAATATAAGGCACAGCATTTTCTCCTTTCGATACCGCTATCTGTCATTCAAAATCCGGCTAAACCAAATTATGATTTTATTATAGTCAAAAAGATTAGATTAGTCAACAAACATGCCAGACCCGTCACTCACGCTCTTCCTTATATGCCTGTCATTTCCCCCTCGCAAACTGTATTGGCTCTACGTTCTCGTCAAGCGGCCGCATCTCATATTCCGGCAGACTGTCCAGCAGATCGTTCAGACAGAGTCCCGTGTCGTACACGACATCGTGTGCCAGCATGATCACCGTTTTCCGGCCAAGCGTCGTATCCACACCGTTTGCGACCAGCTGTTCAGGCGTTGTTTCCTTGACCGCATCTTCCAGACTGGCGTTCCAGTCATAGAAAATATAGCCTTTCTCCGTCATTTTTTCAATGATTTCTTCCCGGACCGTATTATTATAAGCGTTGACGCTGCCTCCGGGAAAACGGAAAAATTTCGCGTCCACACCCGTCACCTCATATACTATCTGATGCGCTGCTTCAAAATCTTCCAAAAAGGCGTCCGCATTCGCATATATCTTTTCATAATCATGCGAATCACTGTGTATCCCTATCGTATGCCCTTCTTCCACTATCCGTTTGGCGATTTCCGGATGCTGTCTCACATTTTCACCGACCAGAAAAAAAGTCGCCTTAATATTTCTTTCTTTTAAAATATCCAGTACACGTATCGTATTTTCCTCGGAAGGCCCGTCGTCGAAAGTCAGATACATCGTCTTCGGATGAAAATAATATGCAATCCCCCGGACGATTCCCTCCGCAATTTCCTGCTGATATGCTGCATCGACCAGTTTACCACGCTCATCTGCATTGGATAAAAAACCCGTTTCGATCAGACAGCAAGGCATCGTCGTATTCCCTGTGACATGAAAATCCGCGTCGCCGCGCAGTTCCCGCTCCGCCGCCTGCGTACTGGCCGCCGTCTGCTGTTTGATAAGCAGCGCCAGCCTTTTATTGTCGCGGCTTATATCACTTCCATCATACCAGACTTCCATGCCGCTTATTCCACTGTCATCGGCAGCATTCTGATGAATGCTCACATAAATATCAGCCCCTGCGCTATTGGCCATCTGCACGCGTTCTTCTTTACTTATGTAAGTATCTCCCGTCCGCGCCATGACGACCTGATAACCCAATGTTTCCAGCTGTGTCTGTACCAGTTGGGCGATTGCGAGGTTAATTGTCTTTTCCTGTATGCCGTTCCTTGCACATCCCTCATCCGCCCCGCCGTGTCCGGCGTCTATAAAAATGACAGGAACGTCGTTTTCTGTGATCAGAGCCTCTGTCGCGGCAACCTTATCCTGTACCTCCATACCCGGTATCATATTACCGAATACCGCTATCCTGTCGGCGGTATCCGTTGTTTTCGTCGCTGCCAGCACTTCCCCCAGAGGAATCTGCGGTATGACAGATACCATGCCGGCTATAGCACATAATGACACCAATGTCATAATTATCCGTTTCCGCCGTCTGCTCTTCTTTTCTCTTCTCTGATATCTGCGTCCATATATTGTCAGATACGTTTCTCTTACGTTCATTCTAATAACCATGCCTCTCTCTCAAAAAAAACTCTTGTGTCATCCCGTTAATACAAGAATACACAAGAGCTGCATCATAGTTTCATCATTTTTGCATCATATTGGCATAAAATTTGCATCATTTTTGCATCATTTATTATCTGGAGATCTTAAGAAACAACTCATTGATCCCCTCATAAAATCCAACCGTTACGATAGTCCTTCCTTCTCCCATTCCTGGAAAGACATACTTTTTAAAATAAGGCGTTGTTTCTAAAAGCGGATTGTCCGACTCGTACGGTTCCGGAGAACCGAGTCCCATATAGCCGCTCCACGCCTCTATGACCGCGTCCGTGTCGATATCTTCCCAGAGAAGAGACGTTCTGACATAAAACTCATACATCTTACCGTCATCCGCACCGATATAGGCGTCGATCAGACGGTTTTCCTTATTGGCGTTAGTCTGGCTGTTAGAAAGACTCAGTTTCCAGACGGCAATATTATTGCGCGGTTCCAGAACATCTATTGCCGAATAAAGAATGGCATCATAGGAAGGCGCCATGATCTTTCTGACCGCCTCCGGCATAACGCCCGCTTCTTTTAAAATATCCATAGCCTCATTACAGGTCTCATAGATCTGTTCATCCGTGATCTCCATATCGGAAGGGTTTTTATAATTGGCGATAAAAGCATACGAACCTTCAATATCCTGATAAATCCCCGTATCGCCTGCATGTGTCAGGACGTTTTGTTCGCTTTCCGCCACGCTCTGGCTGTCCAGACAGCGGGAAAGGATATAAAGTTTTTCATTATTATTTAATTTATAACGATACCCCGCTCCGGCTTCTTCTACAGCCTGCGCATGGATCTCGTTCAACATGCTCTTATCCTGATATCGGGCCAGTCTTTCCGGCCCCCAGATAGAAAGTGCCACCGCCAGCACCGCGAACAAAATAAATATGGATATTTTCACTCTATACATCTTTTGCCTCCATTCGCCGCCGTCCTACAACGCCTGCGGCAATACGAAACTAAAGCAGGAACCTTCCCCGGCTTCACTCTCTATCGCAAGTTCGCTATGGTGGATCTTCAATATCTCCACGCATAACGCCAGTCCAAGACCCGCGCCGTTTTTGCTCCTTGCACGGGATTTATCCACCATATAAAAGGCTTTGGTGATCTTATGCAGTTCTTCTTCCGGAATGCCGATCCCGTAGTCCCCGACTGCAAACCGGTATCCTTTTTCCGTATTATGACCGCTTATCTCGATGCGGCCGCCGGATTCCGAAGCCTTCGCAGCATTATCGATCAGATTCACAAGTACGGTCTTGATCAGATTGATCTCCGCCAGAAACTCACCCTGCTCATATGCAAAAACAAACTCCATATCCCGGCTGCCCGTAAACATGTCCTGTAAATACGCAAAAACAGGTTCCGCCGGAACTTTCTGCATTTCCGCCTCTTCTTTGCCTGCAACAATGATGTCCAGAAGACGCAGGGACATAGCCTCTAATCTTTTGCCCTCGGTATAGATATAGTTGGCGGACATGATGCTCTTTTCTTCATCCATTTTATGCGAACGCAGCATATCAGCATAACCGATGATCGCTGTCAGCGGCGTTTTTAATTCATGTGCAAAAGCCCCCATAAATTCTTCTCTGGCCTCGATCTCTTCTTCCAGCTTCTCAATATTCTGCTCAAGCGCCCCCGCCATACTGTTAAAATCCTGCGTCAACTGTCCCAGTTCATCCTGACTGACCTGTCTGGCACGGTATGCGTAATCTCCGGCCGCCATACGTTTCGTCGCTTCTGTCAGGATTCGGACGGGTTTGGTCAGCAAAGAAGAGATAAAGTGCATGATGATCGTTCCGACAAGAAGCATGACTAATGTTACCCGCCGGTACAGGGAAAATCCGAGAGCCCGTTCGGTAAATACCTCGGAAACATCCCTCATATTTTCCAGATAAAGTATCCTGTTCATGGCGTTTACAGTCGTTCCGGTATGCACATAATATTTATCCCCCGCTGCGATGATCCGGTAAGTCTTATTACCCGCATCGGTCTGCTTTAACAATTCATCATCCATTTCAAAACCATCGCTTGCATACAGCACGGTCTTCTCTTCATCCGAGATACGGATCAGCCTGCCCGTGCTCTGCCCGCCTCTTTCGATATTGGCCGCGATCTCTTCCACCGTATTATCCGGCAGTACGCTGTATTTGGCCGGCACACTTAAAGCCGCCGTTTCAAAGGCGAATCCAAGGATGCTGCTCTCGTCCATAGCCTGCCCTACTTCTCTTTCCAGAGACGTTTCAAACACATAATTCACAAAATAAAATCCGCTGAATCCCAGCGCAAGCGCCATGACAATGATCATCCACAGCAAAATCTTCAAGGAAAATTTCATCACGATACCTCTAAACGGTAACCCACTTTATATACGGCTACCAGATTGTGCTCCCAGCCGAGCTTTTTACGCAGACGTTGTACGTGCAGGTCCAGTGTGCGGCTGTCGCCATAATATTCTTCTTCCCAGACCTTTTCATAAAGCGTCTCCCGAAACAATGCCACATTTTTATTTTTCATAAAAAGTACCAAAAGTCCGAATTCCTTATTCGTCAGTTCAACCGGCGCTCCCGCCCGTGTTACCCTGTGCGCCTCGACATCCACGACAACGTCTCCTACGGTCAGCCTCTGCTCCGCCTTGCTGTAACGCCTCAGCACCGCTTCTACTCTGGCGACTAACTCTACCACGTCAAACGGTTTTACGAGATAATCATCGGCTCCCAGTTTTAAGCCTTTTACCCGGTCTTTCACCTCATGCCTGGCCGTGATAAAAATAACGGGAACGCCAAGCGGACGTATATACTCCATCACATCATACCCATCCGCCCCCGGCAGCATGATATCCAGCAAGACCAGATCATAAGTCTCCTGCTCGATCTTAGCGATCGCCTCCATGCCATCCTGCACCGCCGTACAATGATAGCCCGCGGAAGACAGGTTCAGATCTATCAGGTCACAGATTGCCTTTTCATCATCTACTATCAGTATCTTTATCATCCTTCTGATTTCCACCCCCAATAAGCGCGTGCTTTTTCTATCAGTAACTCCATAGTGTCCTCGTCGCCGCACCGGTATCTGTCCTTGATATCCGTATCCACCGAAAATCCCCCGGTTCTTTGATAATAGATAGAATAATCCGGTACTACGACAAGTTCTCCCTCTTCTCCCTCGTAACTGTATCTTGCCAGTATCACGATATCTTTCAGACCATCTCCGTCGATATCCCGGCAATTAATACCTTTGAGCGCATATAAATTATCGTAATCCCCCATTGGCTGTAAACTGGAAATAATATCTCCCTGCTCGTTCACCAGATAGATCATGAAAATATCGCTGTTGGAGATGCGGTATGTTCCCGGTACAACCTGTAAACGTCCCAGTTTCTCAAAAGTCCTGAAATAACATTGTTCTGAAATGATATAAAACCCTTTTGCCAACAGTTCATTTAACGTAGTCGCCGTATATAAAAACTCCGTAGACCTGCCATCCCGCACAAAAGCGGTTATCACCTCCGCGTTTTTATTCATGCCAAAACGATTGATCTTCTCCGAGATCCTGTAATCCCTGTAAAAACCTGCCTGCTGCCTGCTCTGAAACAATACGTCCCCGACTTTATAAGTCTTGCCGGCAGAACTTTCCTCTGTTCCCACACAGGAAGTGATCAGAATGATATCCATGCGCCCATCCTTATCCAGATCCCGGAACGACACCGCGGCGATATCACAATCCGGCTGCTTCATCGCCCCAAGCACACGGCTATTCGTTTCCAGCTGATCTGTCCCGTAAATCACAGTATTTTTTTCATCCACAAAAAACAGGGCCAGGCGGTGATACTTTTTATCAAACGCCGGGATCATGGATACCTCTCCATATCCCGTGATCTCTATCGGAAAAATCTGATCTTCCACTATCTCAAATCCGTTTGCCATAATATCCGCTCTATATTCTATAGCCTTTAGGCGTGCCATGTACTCCTGATATTCCGATAAAATATCCTCTTCCACTTTCTGCGCATCTTCCGCCGCCTGTACCTGTAGCGTAAGACAGACCCCCGGACATGCAGTAAGCAAAAAAAGGCACATTATATTTTTTATGTATTTTACTGTTTTTATGTATCTCAAACTGCCGCCTCCGGTTCTCTGCGGGATTTATCTGCTGCTGCCCCTGCGGCATATGACTATGCAGGATTAATATGATTATACACTATGAAACAGGTACGTGAAAATAAAATTTTTATTTTCCCACAAACCTGTTGACAAAACTGTATATGTAGTGTATATATTTATATATACTGTTTATGTACAGTTTTATTCTTATATACAAAGGTCACTTCATAACGGAAAAAGGAGAAAAGCAATGTTGCAGGTCAGGCATTTGTATAAAAAATTAACGGACAAAAAGCATATATTTACCATAAAAGACATCACATTTCATCTTCCCGGAGGACATATATGCGGCCTCATCGGAGAAAACGGCGCAGGCAAGTCCTCTCTGATCCATCTGTTATGTGGCTTGTATGAAGCGGATAATGGTGAGATCATAATAGATAGCTGCTCCATGACTGCGATGGAGGACGAAGCAAGGAGCAGACTGGGTCTGGTGTTAAACGAGAGTTTTTATGATAAGAAAATGACTCTGGAAAAGATTGGTCTTTACTATGGCGCTATGTACAGCCAGTTTTCCATGGATCAGTATCTGCAACTGCTCTCCCGTTTCCATCTGGACAGAAAAAGTAAATACGGAACCTTGTCTAAGGGTATGACCACCAAGGTACAGCTGGCTTTTGCACTGTCCCACAACGCCAGATGCTTTCTCTTTGATGAGCCTACAGCAGGTCTTGACAAAGAATTTCGCGAGGAATTCCTGAAAATATGTGCAGAGCTGGTAGCAGATGGAGAACGGAGCATCCTGATCTCATCGCACATCACCGGAGATCTGGACAGGATAGCGGACTATATCGGATATATCCAACAGGGAAAGCTGCTGTTCTTCTGCGCTAAAGAATATCTGAGCGACAGATTCCTGATCGTCACGGGAGAAGATTACAAATGCCGGCTGATCAACAAAGACGCCATTGTTTATATGGAAAAGGGCAGGTACAGCACCTCGGCGATGGTGGCCTGCGGCAGAAGATTTCCGGCGGATAAAGAATTGGAGTGCCATGTGCCGGACATAGGAGAATTCATGTATTACTTTGTAAAAGGAGGACGGGAACATGCCGAAGCTATTGCAGAAAAGTTTATGGAAGTACCTGATCAACATGACAATGGGTATTGTAGGAATGATCCTGGTCTGGCTTTTGCTCGATTGGATCATCAGCAGGGATGACAGTACTATTTATGTCCCTTTTGGTTTCATGTGCGTTCCTTTTATGCAGTTTATATACAGCAGCAGCGGCAATCTTCTGGTTATGGATGATTATTTCTATATTGCTCCCTATTCCCGTAAGCAGAGAAAGGCACTGTTTGAAAAATATTTCAGGAGACAGTTTCTTTCGGGATGTGCGCTTGCAACAGCATGGTATTTTTGCACTTATCTTTATACAGCGGCTGCAGGAGCATCCATTCATCCGGCAAAAATAATATTTGCCATGACAGTGCAATGCTGTGTGTATTATCAAATGCTGTTTTTAGGATATTACCGGCCGCGCCTGCTGACAACGATCGTGGCACTCACTACCTTTCTGATAGGCGGCGGCATCCTTACAGGGATGATGGAAGATCCGGCAATGACTTTGGCCGACTATATCATGATGGCTGTACTTGGCGTAATATGTGCAGCCGCAGCCCTTGTGCTCCGACTCAAATATTATGAGCAGATGATAGACTGCCATTCCTGTTATGAATCGAGCAGGAAAGCTGACCGTGGTTTTTCAAAATGAGGAAAGCAACTGCCGATGTCAGGGCATGACACGAAATGTGAAGAGAGGATTACAGATGAAAATATTGATTTCCAAAACTGTTCACACACCCATCTACGAGCAGATCGTAAACCAGCTCCGGGACGCTGTAGTAAAGGGAGAGTTGGCTGCGGGAGAGGGAATCCCTTCTATCAGGGCGCTGGCCAGAGATCTCCAGGTCAGCGTCATCACCACCAAACGCGCCTACGAAGAGTTGGAGCGGGAAGGTGTGATTGAATCCATTCCCGGCCGGGGCTTCTATATCTGCACACAGCATAACGACCATCTGAGGGAAAAACAGATGATGAATCTGGAAAAACAGTTTTCCGACCTGATTCTGGAAAGCAAAAGGGCAGGCATGAATCTGGACGATATGATAGAGATGATTAAGGTTTTATATGAGGAGAATTAATATGGAGGATGTGTTGATCCGCATGGAGAATGCGGCCATAAGCTTTAAAAACTTTTCCATGAGTCCCATAAACATGGAACTTCCCAGGGGGTATATCATCGGGATCCAGGGCCCTAACGGAGCGGGAAAGAGTACTTTGTTGAAAATGATCCTGGGTAACTTTAAGAAAATGCAGGGAACCATTGAGATCGACGGCATGGACGTGCAAAAAGACCGCAGGACACTCCTGGAAAAAACAGGTGTGATATCAGACGAAAGGGTATTTTTTGAAGATGAGAATGCTCTGAAAAACGAAGCGTATTTCAGCGTTTATTATCCGGACTGGGATGGAGAGGAATACCGAAGGATGCTTGAAAAGCTGGGGATACCTGCAGGCAGAACTATACACGCTTTGTCCGCAGGCGAACGGATCAAGTTTCAGCTGGCATTTTCCGCAGCCTACCGCCCCAGACTTTTGGTGTTGGATGAACCCACCGCCGGACTGGATCCCGTATTCCGAAATGATTTTTTGAAGATATTGCAGGACTTTGTGGCGGATTATGAAACCACCATATTACTGGCAACCCATCTGGATGAGGATCTGGACAAAGTGGCGGACTATATCATAGATGTGGCGCAGGGCACATGTACCCTGCGGGAATCAGGGCTTTAAAATGGGAAAAAGAGTAAAGAAACAGCGAGGTACAGAGATGGATTTTAAACAGCTTGTAGCGAAGGAACGCTCTGAAAAAGCAGAAAGAATAAAGAAAGAAACGTCTGGCTGTCAGATCATTTATTCTTGGGGCGCAGGATTCAGCCTGTTTATATTTATGCTTTTCGGACTAGATATGGACATGAGTGATGTAAAGTCGTTTATTATGATAATCCTGGGAATTGCAGTCTGCTATATCAGTTTTAACAAATACCTGTATTACTGTAAGGAAAACGGGAAATTTAACAATAATATTTTTGCCAAATATCAATACATACCTGTAGATATCCGAAAGATTTTCTGGGCTAAGGCAGTCATAGCCGGACAGAATATATTGGGATTTACATTGTCCGGACAAATACTCTCGCTCTTTGTCGTGGCCATAAATCCAGGCAACGAAGGAGCAGCGATCACAGATCTGCATGTATGGATTCCCTTGATGACCGGAGTCATTACACTGATATTATTGTTGCTGAATATGTCCGCCGCGTGCAAAAAGCCAAACAGTATTAATTTGTGAGCGGATTACTGTCCAGAGTGCTGGTAAAACAAACTCAACTGCTCGTAACCCTTATCCTCCGGGAACTCGTGGAAATAGGCAAATAACTCATTTACATCACAAACTATATTATGTTTCCGGCATTCGGTCTGGAGCAGGCACATAAGTTCTTTGCTATGTTCGCTGGCTATTTCATACTGATAAGCGTATTTCTGATGGTACTTTTCATGCAGGCCGGGAAAATGTCTGTTGAGAGCGGCATAAAAATATTCGCGGCTGCCTTCCCGCAGCGTCATGCCGATATCAAAACACAAGATACCATATACTTTGGCCTGTATGCAGTAATCCAGAATACCTCTTATATTTTCTTCGGTATCGTTTATATAGGGTAAAAGGGGCGTCATCCAGACTACGGTCGGTATATCATTTTCCGCCATAATCTGTAAGACCTCGAAGCGCCTCTTTGTTGTACAGACATGCGGTTCAATGATCCGGCAAAGACCTTCATCATAAGTCGTAAGCGTCATTTCCACTACACATTTGGCCTTGCGGTTAATGCTCCGTAACAGGTCTAAGTCCCGTAAGATCAGATCTGACTTTGTCTGGATAGCAAGTCCATATCCGTACTCGTCTATCAATTCCAGACAGCGTCTGGTCAGTCCAAGTTTTTCTTCGCAATGCATATAAGGGTCACACATGGCGCCGGTTCCGATCATACATTTCCTGCGTTTGGAGCGGAGCGCCTTTTCCAATAACTGCGGCGCGTTCTGTTTGACCTCGATATCCTCGAAATCATGCGTAAACTGATAGCACTTACTCCGGCTGTCGCAGTATATACAGCCATGTGTACAGCCGCGGTAAAGATTCATGCCGTTTTCCGATGATAAAATTCCTTTTGCGTCTACGAAGTGCATTTTGAGGACTCCTCTTGATTGGCGACATATGAATCTGTCTTTTGTGCCGTCAGTAATTGGTATATTTTTTCACAATCATACTCAGGTGCACATTCTTTGGCGATTTCACAGATAGATTCCACCAGAGGCAGCTTCTCTTCCAGTTCGTCTGCTATCTGATCGGGCGCCTTGCCTTTTTTTATTTTCAGACAGATTTGCGTGATCAGCTTGATATTACTTCCACGCTCTATTCCTCTTGCTATTCCTTTTCGCTCCCCGTCATTCCATATCATTTCACCAAGTACCGTCATACTTAGCGCCTCCTTTATCTCATCCAATTCTATTTTCTTTAAAAATTTGCAGGCAAAGGCATAGAGCACAGCCTCCATACGCTGCTTGTCATCGTCCGGCAGACGAACATTTTCTCTGCCAAGCAATTCCATGACCGCCAGTATCCTCTCTTTCACGCTGCTCGGTCGGCAACATTCGGATAATCTTCTTTTTGATCTTGAAATACGGAAGAAGTTCCTTTCCAAAATACATTCCGGCACTCTTCAGGGCCTTGTCCTCCAACTGCAATTTGGAGTAATCATTTGTCATATAGCTCCTTTCTGATCACATCGGAGCCTGTCTATATTATATTCCACATACGAATTTTAGGCAATGTTATATTCTTTTGCTTTGGCTTTTGGTCTCATACATTCATGCAGCTTTACAAATATCCTAAAATGAAATCCTTGTCTGAAACAGACATATTATATGGTTTCTGATAAAATAGAATGATTAATATGCTATTGATCTGATAAAACATTAAATAACAAAAATCGGTCTCTCCGATACGAATATGAACAGGCTCTTCTTGATCCATTGCCTAAAGTGTGTTTATTGTAACAGATGAACACCAAAAATACAACCGGAAAAATATAAAAACTTTTTTGAATATTTTTGTAACGAATCCCAACCTGTTCCGTCTAACCTACAAGAAAAAACCGCGAAAGGAGGTGCGCCCGTCCGTGGACTATGATAAGCTGTATAACACTTACTATATGGAAGTATATTCCTATTTGATGACACTTTCCAAAAATGCCCATACTGCGGAAGAAATCACGCAGGAAGTATTTTTTAAGGCCATGAAGACCCAAAATCCCTACAGTGGAAAATCTTCCGAACTGACATGGTTATGTGCCATCGCCAAGAATACATTTTATGACGAGTGTAAAAAGCAGTCCCGCTTTCAGGCGTATGATGACGATCTGCCTTCTGATGTCAACATGGAAAAAATGCCGGAAGACGAATATGCGACTTTGCAGATCCACCAGATCTTACACCAACTGGAAGAACCCTATAAAGAAGTTTTCCAACTGCGGATATTTGGAGAACTCTCTTTTCAGAAAATAGGGCAGATTTTTGAAAAAACCGAAACATGGGCGCGTGTGACCTATCATCGCGCCAGATTAAAAATTCAGGAAAGGATGAAGGATAATGGATAAAAAATATGATTGCCAATTAATACAAGACCTGCTCCCTTTATACAAAGACGAGGCCTGCAGCGATTTCAGCCGTACGGTTGTGGAAGAGCATCTGGGCGAATGCACCGAGTGCCGCCAGATCATGACAGACTTAAAAAACGATAAACTGGAATCGCAATTAGCACAGGAAAAAAACAGTATCTTAAAAAAGCATTTCAAAAAAGAACGCAAAATGACTTTTCTCATCGGCACAGTCACCGCGGGCATCCTGATGATTCCCGTTATTGTCTGTCTGATCTGCAATCTGGCAGGCGGCCATGGACTCGACTGGTTTTTCATCGTGCTTACGGCCCTGCTCGTAACGGCCTCTCTCAGCGTCGTTCCACTCATGGTTCCGGAACACACTGTTCTTTGGACGCTGGGCAGTTTTACGCTCTCTTTGCTTTTACTGTTATTGACCATCTGCCTCTACACAGGCGGAAACTGGTTCTTTTTGGCCTCTGTACCCACGCTGTTTGGACTCTCGGTCGTGTTCATGCCCTATGTGGTCAGACAGTTTCCGCTACCCGGAGCGCTGTCCAGAAACAAAGCGCTGCTTGTCATGTTATGGGATACGCTCTGGCTTTACGGCGTTATCATTGTATGCGGTTTTTATAGCACGCATCCTGATTACTGGCGTGTTGCGCTTAGCATTACTTCAGTCTGCCTCCTGCTGCCGTGGACGCTTTTTCTCATCATCCGCTATGCCAGGCTTCATGTCCTGATAAAAGCAGGCATCTGCACTTTACTTGCAGGTTTGTTTAGCTGTTTGATCAACCCTGTCATTGCGCTTATTTTACACCAGCCGCGGCATATCATTTCCTATGCCAACTTTATGATCTGGAATGATGCGGCCATTCAGGCAGTCTCTATCCTTGCTATCGCGCTCGTTACCATACCGACGGGTCTGTTCCTGATCATGAGCGGATGTATCAAAGCGCACAAGGACAAGATAGACAAAAATAAGCAATAAATTTTAACATAATTTTCTCTATTCCGGGCATATTAAGACCGTAAATATAATCCGGCAAAAATATCGCGGCCACGACCGCTTTGGAATGGAGGATGCAATGGAACAACGAGATACGATTTCATTATTAAAAGAATGTGATTCCGGCACGAAAATGGCTGTTACTTCCATAGACGAAGTACTTGGAAAAGTACAGGATGCCGATATGAAAAACCTGCTGACAGAAAGCAAGATGCACCATGAAAAATTAGGCAACGAAATACACTCTCTTCTTTTAGAGCATAACAGTGAGGAAAAAGACCCCTCTCCTATGGCCAAGAGCATGTCCTGGATAAAGACCAATATGAAAGTAGGCATGAACGAAAGCGACGCGACAGTTGCCGATGTGATCACGGACGGCTGTAACATGGGGGTAAAATCCCTGCACAAATACCTGAATCAATATCAAGATGCCGATAAAACATCCAAAGATATCTGCAAACGTCTGGTATCCATTGAAGAGGAGCTTTGTAAGGATTTGAAGGATTATCTGTGATCGAGTAGTGCCTGAGAACATATCGTTTCTCAGGCACTTGACTTGTTGTTCATGGAAACAGACACAGAAAGTGCCAGACGGCAGCTTTCTTCTTCCAGCATAAGCGCTTTTTTCAACAGGTCAATCTGTGCGCTGCGCAGTCCCGGCATGAACACGCCGAAAGCCTTCACACCATTATAAGCGATCTCACATGTAGATATCTGCCTTACTTTATCCCGAAAAGTCAAAAACATATCGGCTATCGTCTGACAGTTTTCGGCTATCCGCTCCAGATGCTCACGCCCCGGCCCGGCAGACAGCGAACTGCTTTCCCGCAGATATGCGGCCGCCGCGCTGCGCGCGTCTATGAGACTGCACATCATACTGTCATTCACCCCAAGCCGCCGCAAAACATTTTCCCTGTCTTTTTCCAGTTCAAAATCTTCCTCTTTAGAAAGCGCTTCTATCCATGCGTTATAGGCTTCTTTTCCCTGATAATAGCCGCCTTTTCTTCCGGCATGGAAGGAATCGACAAATATCCGCAGAGACTTTTGCAAGGTGACAAGCGGCGAAGGAGCATCCTTTTTTTCACCAAAATGCAGGATGATAAAAGGCCAGAAGTCACTGAAAAGATATCCTTCATTATCCTCAAAGACCAGACGTTTATCCTCCGGAGCTGGGCGCTCCTCCTGCTCTAACATAGCAAAGATTTCCTTATCAAAATAAGTGCGGCATAAAAAGCGGTTTCCATTATCCGTATATCCTGTAATGATACCCCATTCGGGAGCGACACGCAGGTTGATCGCCAATACCGGTTTCCCGTTTTGGATATCGGACATAATTGCCAGCCGTTCCGCTTTTCTTTCCTGCTTTTCCAGTCTCTCCACCGTCTGAAAAGAATAACCAATTGCTTCGTACAACGGTGTGGCATAGTCATAGGCGACCAGCGCGTCCGTACAGCTATAGTCCCAGACCGGTGTAAAGCATATCCGATAGCAGGCGCCGCTCATGCCCATGATCTGCTGATAGGTGTATGTTTCGCCCATATATTGCAGCGCCCCGTAAAGCGCCCCCGCCCAGGGACACTCCATTCCCGCTCCCCATGACAGGCGCATCACATTTTTAAGGATACACCTGGAATCGTCTCTAAGCCAGAGTTCAGTATGATCTTTCCCATAATAGAGCGTCTGGTTTTCCGGACAGCTTATTACATGAATGCCATTTGTATTTATATAGATCAGGGTTAAATACTCCGTATCATCACTGGCCGTATCGCTGGGAAATGTTTCATGATCCACCGCTATCTTATCCCATTTAAAATATTCATAATGCTCCATTTTCTGCATGGCATCGGAAAACACTTTCTCATTGCCATAGTAAGCGCCAACGATCCGAAACGATTCGTCGCCTGTAACACCCGTACTGTTTTTATCCAGAAAAAGATTTTCATTCTGCAGGGCGTGAGTAAAAAATATCCCCTGCGGCGTCTGGAATTTCACAGTCAGGATCTTTAAGCGTCCGCTTTTGATATCCGCGCCGACAAACGCCGCATTCACGTAAATGTTTAGCGTATTATGATGCACCATACCGTTTATAAAATGCGTGACAGGAATATGTTCCACGCCATCCGTATACACAGCCTCCAGTATAAAAAGTTCCCTCGGACATAGCAAATCGTCAATACTGCAATCCAATGCCTTTGCCAGTTCAGGAAGAATGGCTGTCTCAGGCAGGCATTTGGCGTTCTCCCATTTGGATATGGCCTGCGGACTTACGCCCAGCCGCTCCGCCAGTCCCTCCCCCGTATATCCTCGTTCTCTGCGCAAAAATGCAATCTGCTTTCCGGTTTTCTCAAGATTGATCATATAAAAACTTTCCTTTCTCTCATTTTCAGCGCTGTAATGTTATTGTAGCCGACCTCGCGCGGATTTACCATACATATCGCGTTAAAAGAGAAAGCAAAATATCAACCTGAAGTTTACCTGTCACTCACTGTCACTCACTGTCACTCACTTTCCCGCAACTGTTCTACCAGTGCTTTTTTATCAAAAATCTTTATGACTGCTTCAGAAATAATGACCGGCGAAACTATCACAAGTACCGCATATCCCAGCAGATACCCCATTGGAAAATGCCAATGCAGATAAGTTGCGCCAAAATTTCTCATAACAATGATCAAAACATATCCCGCTGCTGTCCCCAATACAGCAGTCAGGATCAGATTTCTTGCTGCCAGCATAAGTCCCTCCCCGATCATCATCCGGGATAGCTGCCCTGCGCCCATCCCTATGGAACGGAGCATGGCAAATTCCCGCCTCCGCGACATGGCATTGGAAACAAGCGTATTGATAAGATTGATGAGTGCAAATCCCATAAGAAACGCAGACAACCCGTAAATCATGTATTGTAGAGAAGCGTATACGCTTCTGCTCTCTTCCATATCCTCTGTAAGCGTCCTAAGCGTCAGCGCAGAATCCTCGGCAGCAATCGTTTCCAACTGATTCTCCACTTCTGTATCATTTTGCCAGTCCTTTACAGAAACGATAAATTTGCTGCTTAAGTTATAGCTTTCCGGAACCATATTTTCAATCAGATCCCTGGGAATCAAAAACCAGCCAAGTCCGCCTTCCAGACGCCTTCCACTGTCATCTGTGTCCATATAAAGGCCCATCGTGTCAATACAGCCCGCGATCCGGAAAGAATCCTCACGATACTCTGTCCCGTCGAACCATCGGAGCAGAACCTGATCGCCCGTCTGAAACCGCCATCCGAAAATTTCTTCCGCAACCTCATTATCATTGATGATAATTTCTTTGTCTCTGACCATTTTGTCATAGTCAAATATCTCTCCCTCTTCCCGATGTCTGTTCAGAAGTTCGGTTTCTTCCCTGCTAAAAGGAGCGGCACAATCGTCTGCCCTGTAATTTTGATACTCATAAGTTAATTCCATGCTCTCTATCACAGTGATATTTTTCACTCCATCTATGGAATCAATCCGGGCTTTCAGTTCCTCATCCAGCGGATTATTCATTTGCATGTCAGCCATACCATGCTCCGCAAGCTGCGCTGCATTCGATGAAATGCGGATTAAATATTCTCCAAAGTAAAAATCAAGCTGACGGGCATTTTCTTCCATGTTATAAGAACTGAGCAAGGTTGTACCGCAAAGAAAAAGCACACCGGCTATCCCAAGGGAAAGCACTGTCATGCGGAATTTTTTTCTGTTCCGTTCCACGCTTATTCCGGCAAGCCCAAAGGGTGTCAGCCTCCTGCGCTTTGCCATTCTGCCATCCACTTCATAACCGCTTACTTTTGCCGCTTCAACAGGGGAAACGCAAGCCGCTGTTTTTGCAGGTTTCCTTATGGAAAACAAAACCATGAGAAAGACTGAAACAGCGGTGACCAGCCATATTACAAGCGTATTCGGGAAATAAAATCCTGCCGGCTTTAAAACATAAGCAAATGCTGTGCCAATTAAAAGACCTGCAATAAGTCCTGCAAAAGTAAGAACCACGCCTTCCATATTGACGGTTTTCCGGATCTGCCCGGAGGTCATTCCAATCGTGCGCAGCTGTCCAAATTCGCGGATCCTGCCTGTTACCCCGATATAAAAGATACTGTAGATAACAAGTATGCTCACCAGCAGAATCGCTGCGCTTACCCCGGCAACCGTAAACATTTCTGCCGACGTGCCGCTCTTGTTGTTGACAAACCGAGCGTTTTCTTTGACATCATAACGCTCTATACCGTACTGCTCCCCGATACTTCTTATTTCACTTAAAAATTCATCTCTGCTCATATCCTCTGCCTCATAAATCCTGGCCGCAACAGAGCAGGGAATATTTTTCAGTTGGGAACCATTCCGGGCATATTCCTCTGAAAACAGCAGGGTAAAACTCTTTGAACTGGTCTGATAATCGGTATATCCTGAAACAACATAATCTTCGGCAGTTCCATCAAGCCATGTTATCGTTATTTCTTCTCCTATTTCGGCTTCTTTGCCAATGTACTCCATATATGCCTTGTCCACAGCGATTTCGTTTCTCTTGTCAGGATAATGCCCTTTAGAAATTGCTGTTGCAAAAGTCTTCATCCTGCCGGTATTATTTTGGAAATATGCCGGACTCAAGATACATCCGTCTGTTTCAAAAGAACTGCCGCGTTTATAAACTACCGTTTCTTCAATCCGTTCATCATTTTGCAGATTTTCTATCTGTTCTTCTGTTACATTTGTATAAATAACATGCTGCATAGCAGAAAGCGCCCGTTCTTCCTCTTTTTCATTTCCCACTGAAAAACCTGCCAGTCCCGAGATCAGCGCCGAAGTCATAGCGATGGTTATGATGACAAATATATCCCGCATCTTTCCCGCTTTCAGGCTGCGAAACGCTATTTTATGCACAATTTTTTTATTGTTGTTTTTAAGCATCCTCGTTCTCCTTCCGTTCTTTTTCGAGTTTGCGAAGCGAACTAGTAAATGAGCGAACTCGTAAACGAGCAAACTCGTAAACGAGCAAAGCTCGTTTTTTTACACTACCAGCTTTCCATCCTCAATACGCACAATCCTGTCTGCAAGCTGGGCAATCTCAAGATTGTGGGTAATCATCACCAGCGTCTGCCCGAAGTTCCCCGCAGTCTGCTTCAAAAGACCTAAAACTTCCTGCCCTGTTTTGCTGTCGAGGTTTCCTGTCGGTTCATCTGCAAGGACGATTGCAGGCTTTGAAGCTATCGCTCTTGCAATCGCAGCGCGTTGCTGCTGCCCTCCCGAAAGCTGATTGGGAAAACGCTCAAGCTTATCATCTAAGTGAAGCATCTCAAGAACACCGCCAATAAAGTCTCTGTCCGCTTTACTGCCATCCAGTTCAATCGGCAATATTACATTTTCATATACATTCAGCATGGGAACGAGATTATAATTTTGAAAAACAAAGCCAATCTGTCTGCGGCGGAAAACAGTAAGCTCATCCGCCGTCATTCCCCCGATTTCCTTTCCATCAACCGTAATACTTCCTTCCGTGGGATTATCAAGGCCGCCGACCATGTTAAGCAGCGTTGTTTTTCCACTTCCCGATGTTCCCACAACAGCGACAAATTCTCCCTTATCAACCCAAAAATCAACGCCGTCCAAAGCCCTGACAAGGCTGTCGCCCGAGCCATAATATTTTTTCAGGTTTTCTGTTTTCAGCACATTCATTTTCTTCTCCATTCCGGAGCGTTTTCGCGACGGGGCGGCGCAAATCTCAAATTTGCACCTGCCATCAGGGCATATTTGTGACGCTCCGGCACAAATTGCCGATTGAAAAATAAGCTATCAAGTTTATTTTTCAATCTATTCCTTGTTTTCCAGACATCCTTTTTGGAACACTATAAACCCCAAATGTCACAAAATCCTCTCAAAATTGTGAAAATTTTGAGAGGATTTATCACATAGGGATAGAAATTATAAATTCAGCTCCATGGTTTAACTCTGATTTGACGGTAATAAATCCGCCCTGTCCTGAAATGATCTGACGTGAAAGGAATAACCCAATACCCAATCCGTCCACATGAGCCGTTCTTTCTGAACGGTAAAACCGCCTGAAAACCTTGGCCTGCTCCGATTCATTAATCCCCACTCCGCTGTCTTTTATTTTTATCAGCACATAAAATTCATTTTTACAGGCGGAAATATGGATATTCCCATAGGGCGGAGTATATTTCACAGCATTGTCAAGAACATTAAATATGGCTTCAGAAGTCCACTTTTTATCACAATGAACCACAATATCCCCGCTACAGTCCGCATCTATGGAGATATTTTTCCGTTCCGCTAAAGGCATGACCTGTGCAAGAGAATCTGCAATCACTTCAATAACAGGCAGCTTACCGAAAGAAAATGAAATCGCTCCATTTTCCAGCCGCGACATTTTTGCAAGTGAGATGACCAGAAATTCCAGTTTCTCCGTCTGCGCAAGAGAAAGTTCTATAAATTCAAGACGTTTCTTTTCATCCATCTCCCGTTCGGATAGAATCTGCAAATACATTTTCAGATTAGCAACCGGTGTTTTTGTCTGATGGGAAATATCAGAAATAAGGGCATTCAATTTTTCTTTCTCCTGCTTTGACAGTTCGCTTTTCTGACCCAGGATTTCATACAGACGTTTCAGCTTCACATTGATCTTGCCGGAAAGCGTGTCATTTATAAATTCAAAATCCGGATTCCTGCCCGCAAGCATATCATCAAGGGTACTGTCCAGTTCTCTTGAAAACAGGGATATTTCCCGCTTATACCTTACAATGGTACAGATCAGCAGGGCAGACAGGAGTAAGAGAGCCGCCCCTGAAAAAATGTACATATTCATTGCCCTCCGCCATTCCAGATATAACCCATCCCATAAACCGTCTTGATATATTTATGGTTATCCGTCTCAATTTTGCTGCGGATGCGGTTGATATTGACCGTCAGGGTATGCTCGTCCACGTAATTATTTTCATTATCCCACAGCTTTTCCAAAAGGAGCCGCCTTGTGAGTACATTTCCACTATTTTGTATAAAGATTTGCAGCAGCTTATACTCCGTAGGCGTAAGAGAAATACTCCTTTCGTCTGCATAAGCCGTATGTTTTTCAAAATCAATATTCAAAAAGCCGTCTGCATAGACATGGCCGTTTCCATTCCGTTTCAGGATGGCCGCAATCCTTTTCCTTAAAAGCGGCATGGAAAAAGGCTTTGTCACATAATCATCCGCTCCACAATCAAAGCCCCTAAGTTCATCTTCTTCAAGGTCACGGCAGGTAAGGAACACTACAGGGACATTTGTCTGTTTTTTGATTTTATGGCAAAGCAGAAAACCGTCTGTATCGGGAAGATTGACATCCAACAGGACAAGATCAATGGATTGTTCCAAAAGCGTAACGGCAGTTTTACCATTTGCGGCCGAAAGGATATGATAACCTTCCGCAGACAGGTCAAATGCAAGACCATCACGCAAAGCGCTATCATCTTCTATTAACAGTATTGTTGTCATGGTTTATTCCTCTATTCTTAAAATCCTTTTAATGACATATTTGTCATTTTCCTTCATGACCTGTCCAAAACAGACCAAATCCACCGAATCCTTCTCTGCATGGCATTTTCTACTATTTTACTTGCAAGCGCCGTTTCAAAACCATGACATGCGCCCTTCACCTCATGAAGTTCTACAGGAACGCCTTCTGAGCGTAACCTTTGCGCAAAAGCAATTCCCTCGTCGCGAAGGCAGTCAAACTCAGCCACCTCTATATAAGCATCAGGAAAATGTTTTCCGCTCTCATATCCGGGCGTTATATATTTTTTAACGACAACCCTGTCATCTGATGTACATGTAAATAATTTCATTACCATGTTTATGATTTTTTCAAACGTATTTCAAACGCATCTAGAACACATAAATACTCTATTTTATATACTTTCATTAAATTTCAAACGTATTTCGAACGCTTTTATATACAACTCTTCAGTACTTCCAACGCCATTTGTAAACAGGTAAGCATCTCAATACTCCCCATCTCCAAACAATATTTTGTTGACTTACCATTTCCTTCTCTTTTTATAATATGTCTCTCTTCAACCAAAGAAGTAACAGCTTTCCTGACCCTATATTCTGTAATTCCAAGCACTGGCGCCAACTCCCGCAATGACTTATCCGCACCATTTTTTATAATATAGCGAAGAACTATTTTTTCATCATTCGATAAATCAGGATAGGAATCCACCAAATCAATATTCCATATTTTTAATTCAGTATGTTCAATATCTGTAATAATCTCCGGTCTCCTGAAATCATTAGATATTGCCGTTTTATAAATCAAAGGTCCTCCAAATCCCTGCCTTTCAGAGGCTCCAAGCAAGCGAAACTGCTTCATGATAATTTCATTTCTTGGTCTTGAATTGCCACCCATTACGAACTGCGTTTTTGAAATCAGCATTTTACCAGGATTCACAAAATTAAACCAGCCATCAAACACTTCTATTTTTATAGAAGGATAACCTTGCTCATAATCCGCATGTGCCAGACAATTTACCAAACATTCCCTTATAGTCTCATCAAAATCAGAAAACGGTATTCTTAATTGATACCGGTCTAATTCGAATGATTCTTTTAACAAAATTTTAAGTTTCCCATACACAATAAAATAAAAATTATATAAATTCATTTGATATTCACTGGGTTCATCGTCTGTAACCCTATCAGACCATCTTGGATTATTCCCTCTACGATTAAAATAATCTACATGATAATGCGGATAAATCTCTCTAATAGCATTAACTTTACCAAGAAATAATAATGTTCCTCTTTTTAATTTAAATTTACCAGAAACCCTATCTATAATACCAGCTCCAATCTCTGTGATAAATTCTTCATTCGTCATTTCCAAATACTTTTGCTTTGGATATCTTTTATTTACTCTCTCCTTAAATGCCAAAACAGTATCTAAATCTAAGTCATTCATATCAAAATTATCCAACACCAAATCATCCTGACTTGGCTGCGCATTGCGCATAAATGCCGCAATTTCTTCCTTAGTAGCTTTGCGGTCTCCCTCACCGGTACGAATCCATGTATTCTCCAATTTATCATTGATATACACCGGCTTCATGCCCTCCGGAGCTTCTTTTACACTAACCAAAATAATTGTTGTATTGGCATCCAGCTTATATTCTGTAACATCTTCGTTATTAATATTTCTAAAACTCACCTTAGTTCTATTAGAAATCTGATCCCACAAACTGGTTAAAGTCTTTGCAACATTTCCAACTCCCTGAATATCATTTTGCGGATAACCTTCCACAACTCCTAATACAATAACTCCACCTGATGTATTACAAAATGAAGAATATGTCTCCCAAAAAGCATTGGGCAATTCCTGAGCCTTTTTCAATTCTATATAATATTTTTCATGTACATCTAATAACCATTCTCTTAATTCTTCACTATTCGAAAAAATCGGTTGAATATCTGCCATAATCTTCTCCTTACTTCTGATTGCCTCCGCTTATGTACTTTATTGTATTCTATTTTTTATGGAAAAGCAACAATCAACAAATATTCTGCAGCCAGACTCCCTTTTTCACCAGCACGAATCCAATCGCACATTTAATCCAGTCCGCAATCTGCACCATGGCGAAAATCGCAATGACCGGGATCGGCGTCAAGCGGCTTAACAGATAGGCCACCGGAACACTGACGCACCAGACGAATACGCTGTCAAACAGAAACGTCACAATCGTCTTGCCGCCTGAACGGAGCGTGAAATACGCCGCGTGCATAAAGGCCGCCTGCGGCATGAAGATCGCCTGCGCAGTAATAAACTGGACAGCCAGTGCCCTGACGTCGTCCGTCGTATTATAGATACGTGGAAAAAACGGCGCGATCAGGATCATGATAAGCGCAATCCCGATACAGCTGCAAACGGAAAAGGCAATGATCTTATTGTCCGTATCCCGCGCCTCTTCCATCTTGCCGGCGCCCAGAAGCTGACCGATGATAATGGCTACTGCATCGCCCATGGCAATGAACACGACATTGAAGACGCCGTTAATAGTATTAGCGATATTCAGTCCGGCGATAACTTCCAGCCCCCTTATGGAATAGCACTGTGTAAGTATGGCCATGCCCGCAGACCACAGCGTCTCGTTAATTAAAAGCGGCGCGCCTTTTATAAAATATTTTCCCACCAGATGGCCCGGCACTTTTAATGTTTTATAGATACCGACGATATAGGGATTTTTTTCTTTATGCCTATGCGTCCAGACAATGACGATCGCCGCCTCCACATATCGCGAAATGACGGTCGCAACAGCGGCGCCGACAACACCGAGCGCAGGCAGGCCCAGTTTCCCGTATATCAACAGATAATTCAGGCATAGATTGACGATGACCGCGGCAATGCCCGCTTTCATCGGTACGACGGTTTCTCCGCATTCGCGCAGCGTGCTGACATAAATCTGCACCGCCATAAAAGCAGGCAGGCCCAACAGCATGACATGCAGGTAACTTTCCCCATAACGCAAGGCCGCCTGTAAATCCCCGCTGCCGCTGCTGTCATTTAAATACATCTGGATCAGATTTTCCCCAGATAAAAGAAGCAGCAGCACCGCACCGCCCGTTAAAATGAGCGCCATCCAGAACTTATAGCGGAAGGTCTGTCTCACGCCCTCATTATCCTTCTGCCCGAAATATTGCGCGGTAAAAATACCCGCTCCCGCGAGTCCGCCGAAAATACAAAGATAATATACCATCAAAAGCTGGTTGACAATAGCCACTCCGGACATCTGCTCCGTACCGATCTGACCCACCATGATATTATCCAGCATCCCTACAAAATTCGTGATACCGTTTTGCAGCATGATAGGCACGGCTACCGCCAGCACCATCTTATAAAAAGCCTTATCGCCTATAAATTTTCTTCTTATCTTACCCGGTGCATTCATCTTCTTTTTCTCCCGATCAAAACTGCTTCCGCAGAAATTCCGCAGAACGTCTTATCGTTTCTTCCTGATCCGGCGCATCAAAATGCTCTATCGCCAGATAATCATCATAGCCGTATTCTTTTAAGCGCTCTATCAGTCCGGCGATCGGGATAGAGCCATCTCCTGCCGCTACTGACGAAAAATGTTCTCCCCGGTCTTTACAGTGCACATGAGCTACCTTCTCGTTCAATAAAGCAAGCGCCTCCGCCGCGTTTTCTCCGGAATAGATAAAATTGCCCATATCAAATGTATAACGCAGACCGGGAACATTTTCCATAAACCAACGGATACCGTTTATGCAAAAAAGCGGCGATCTGACGTCGTCAAAATCCTCCACCGTTACAATAACGTCTTCTTTTTCCCCTAAGGCGGCCGCCTCACGTAGTCCCGCAGCCATACGCAGAGCCTTGGGATTCTGTTCGAGATATGTCCCGACCTGTTCATAATCCGTAAGGCAATCCCGCAGTCCGTCCGCCTCTGTTTTGTTAAAAAATCCGGGCACGACAAGAGTCCGCCCAGCCTGCAGACGTGCCGCCGTCTCGATATGCTTCGCAAGCAGAACCTTTTCGTCACGGCTGTCCATTTCATAAAACTCATAGATGCAGCTGACCGCCAGTCCGGCCTTCCGCAATAAATCCATGGTTTCCCCATGCTCCAAAAGATAGCTGAGCCGGATCTCTACAGCTTCAACGCCCGCTTTTTTTACACCTGACACAAGTGTCATTAAATCTTTGCCACTCTGTTTTTTGGCCTGCAATATATGATCGTAAAATACGGATAATCTCACTGTTTTACTTCCTCGCAATCCAGAATTTTTCTTTCCGCAGATGCCGGAGCGCTGAAGCGCACCGCATTAACGATAACCTGCTGTATCTCCGGCATGTGATATATCGGATATTCCTCGTGGCCTGGCTGGAAATAGAATATTTTCCCATATCCTCTTGTAAAAGTACAACCGCTGCGGAACAGTTCCCCGCCGGAAAACCAGCCGCCGAAGATCACATCATCCGGCCTGGGGATGTCAAAATACTCCCCGTACATTTCCTCCTGCGGCAGTTCGATGACTTCCGGTATCCCGCGGGCAATTGGATGCACGGGTGCCATGCACCAGAGTTTCTCACGCTCTCCATGCCGCCATTTCAGGGTCATGGAAGTCCCTAAAAGTTTTTTCATGATTTTGCTGTAATGCGCAGAATGCAGGGCGATCAGACCCATGCCGGAGAGCACATGGCTTCTTACCCGCTCCGCGACCGTCTCCGAAAATTCCTCCTGCAAAGCATGGCTCCAGATAATGAGCACATCCGTCTGCTCCAGAACTTCCTGTGTCAAGCCATGCTCCGGCATATCAAAGACAGCCGTCCTGACGCTGAAGTCCTCTTCTTTTCCCAAAAAAGCAGCGATACAGCCGTGGATTCCCTGCGGATAGATCTGCCGGATATCCTCATATTCTCTCTCATGCTTATATTCATTCCACACGGTTACTCGTATCATCTTTGCACCTCTCCCAAAATCAAAGCTCCTGCCGCAGACAGTCACCTGCTCCGCGGCCGCGAAAATAAAACACCCTTAGCCATACGCATCATACATATCTCTAAGGGTGTAAATTACCTGACATTATTCTCATCCCATTATAATCCCGATCCTATATTCGTGCAGGATCAACTGTTAATGGAACATTCTGAGTACCATGCCTTCCTGATCCATCTGATTTCTCAACATCAGATTCCGATACTGGAATAAAACATCGTTCTTCTTTTTCTCAGAAATCGCTTTCGGAATATCCAAATCCTCCAGACGGCTTCTGGAACTAAGCTGCTCCAACGACGCGGACATATTATAATTGTAAGTATGCTCCAGACGGTTAGTAGAAGCGCCAAGAGAACTTCTCTGTGAAGAAATTTTCTTCAGTGCATTATCAATGTCCTTCAGATCAAAATCTTTGGTCACATCAAAATCGGCAATACCAAGGGCTTCCAGTGTGGAATTCTCCATCTGTATCTTCACACCGCCGCCATTCGGGTTTGTCGCCAGTTCCATATCAGCCATACTTCCATCTAAAAGAGTCTGCTCATTTAAGGAAGTATCTTTGGCCAGAGACTGGATACCCTCTTTCAACTGGCTGATCTCGTTCTGGTAGATCTCTTTATCCGAATCCGAATTAAGGCCGTTCATGGACTTTAAGGCAAGTTCACGGATCCTCTGTAAATAATCCGTCATTCCATCGAGCGCACCATCCGCCACGTTCAGAACACCGATACCTGCCTGCGCATTTTCAGCGCCCACACGCAACCCGGTCTCTTCTCTTTCCATCTTTTTTCCAATGGCAAGTCCTGACGCATCATCTGCTGCTGAGTTAATTCTCTTTCCACTGGAAAGGTGGGAATAGGATTTAAACATGTCGCTGCTGATTGACATCGTGCTCAATATTCGCACCCCCTTCCGTAATCAATAACTATACTTCTGATTACATTATATATCTTTTTCCAGAAAATCACAATATAAAAAAAAGAAAATCTATCCCGACTATTCATTATTCATTCAACTCGTTGATCGTCACTGTGAGGTGTGACAGTCTTTCGTCAATCTCCTTACTGGTTTCCGCCATGCCGCCCGCGAGTTTCTGCACTTCCGCCGCCACGACTGCAAAGCCTTTACCGGTCTCGCCTGCACGCGCTGCCTCTATAGAAGCGTTTAACGCCAGCATATTCTGTCTCTTGCTGAATGCCGCGATCTGCGAAGTACTTGCATTGGCCGCTTCGATCTCCTGTGCGGCTTTGGCAATGCCAGTACGGAGTTTTTCCAGCATACGGTCGTTATGATTCTCCTGATAACAGGAGCGGACATACATATTGATTACATCGCCTAAGAGATTCGCCGATGCTTCGATCTGTGTCCTTGTCTTCACATTGACCTTGTGCAGCGCCGCGATATATGTATCTTCGTCGATGCCAAGTTCTCTTGCCGTAGCCCTGAATTTGTCATCATCAGGATTCTCCGGCAGAACCTGCCCGCCGATCACGCTGCCGAGAACTGTCCCGTCGCTCAATGTGATCGGAATACCGAAATCCACCAGTCCGGCATGGCATGAATATACGCCGCGGCCTTCTCTGTCACATTTCTCACAGCGTCTGCATCCTTCTTTGCTGCCCCTTGTCAGTTTGATACAAAAATCAGTAAAATTGTAACATTCGCTGATATACTTTCCGTCAGCGCCTACCGCAACTGTCGCCAGTCCGGTGCTCTTTGCCCAGTTATCCATGATACTTTCAAATTTCTTCATATCACAGAAATCTTCAATCCTCATACCTCGCCCGTTCCCTTCTCTTTTTAGATTTTAAGAACCATACCCTTCACACTATACAATCAATAAAAATGTTATGTACATTTTATTGTATCATCTGTTTTATAAAATGTAAAGGATTTATCAATTTTTACCAATTATCTGACTCACGGTCAGATTATGGCCAAATTACCATGATTTATGATGATTTTTCAGACAAAACCCGGATGTGGACATCTGCAAGCTGCTTTTCTTCCACCGCCGCCGGCGCTCCCATCATAACATCCTGCGCATTCTTATTCATAGGAAAAGGAATAATCTCACGGATATTCTCTTCCCCTGCGATCAGCATGACCATGCGGTCTACTCCGGGTGCGATCCCGGCATGCGGCGGCGCCCCGTAACAAAAAGCCTGATACATGGCCGGGAATTTGGCCTTCACATCCTCCTCTCCCAAGCCTGCAAGTTCAAATGCTTTCACCATGATTTCAGGGTCATGATTCCGGACCGCACCGGAAGACAGTTCCACACCGTTACATACAAGGTCATATTGATAAGCGGTGATCTTTAGCGGCTCCATGCTTTCAAGCGCACGCATCCCACCCTGCGGCATGGAAAACGGATTATGGCAAAACTCCAGTTTACCGGATTCTTCTCCAATCTCATACATAGGAAAATCAACTACCCAGCAAAACTTATAGCAGTCTTTTTTCATATAGCCATCAAATGTATAGGCTATCTGCCTTCTGATCACTCCTGCGCCTTTTTGGGCCGTCTTAAGATTCCCTGCCGAAAGAGCAACAAAATCTCCCCTTTGCAGTTTAAGTCTCTCCACGATCTTTTCTTTTTTATCCTGAAGAAATTTAGCAATACCACCGGCAAATTCTCCGCTTTCGTCCACCCGGAACCAATATATCTTCTGCCCGCTCAACATCTCAACATCCGCACACAAACGGTCAATCTGTTTTCTTGTTCCCATAAAATGCGGCGCAGCCACCGCTTTTATGATATTTCCCGCAAAAGTATCAAAACCGCAGTCCTGTAATGTATCCGTGGCATCCTGTACAAGCAGATTGATTCTTAAGTCCGGTTTGTCCGAACCGTATTTTTCCATGGCCTCATGATAAGAAATCCGGGGGAAAGGCGTGTCCGACACCTCATGGTAAATTCCGTACTTGACAAAAACAGGCGGCAGTACCTCTTCTATGATCTCAAACACATCTTCCTGATCGGCAAACGCCATTTCCATATCCAACTGATAGAACTCTCCCGGAGAACGGTCCGCCCTGGCATCCTCATCCCGGAAACAGGGCGCAATCTGAAAATAACGGTCAAATCCGGACGCCATAAGAAGCTGTTTAAACTGCTGGGGAGCCTGCGGCAGCGCATAAAATTTTCCCGGATGGTTTCTCGCCGGGACAAGATAATCTCTCGCTCCCTCCGGAGAAGAGCATGTCAGGATTGGCGTTGTGATCTCCATAAAATCATGGGCGATCATGGCCTCCCTTAAATCCGCTACAATCCTGCTTCTTAATATGATCCTGTCTTTTACGGCCGGATTACGAAGATCAAGGTATCTGTATTTTAATCTTATATTTTCATCCGCCTCTTTAGAATGCGCGATCTGGAACGGCAATTCCCGATATCTGCATTTTCCCAAAACTGTTATCTTAGAAGGTACGACTTCTATTTCTCCTGTCGGTATTTTCAGACTGACAGAACTTCTTTCTCTTACTGAACCGACAACCTTAATTGTAGATTCCTCATTAATTTCTGACACATGCGTCATCATTTCTTCTGTCTCGATGACGATCTGCGTTGTGCCATAAAAATCCCGCAAGATTAAAAACCCCAGGTTCTTACTCACTTTCCGGAGATTTTCAAACCAACCGGCCAGGATTACTTCTTCCCCGATATTTTCCTTCCTTAACTGGTTGCAATTATGCGTTCTTCCCTGCATCTTCTTACACCTTCGCTCTTCATGTTCTTCGTTCTTTTCGTGTTACACCAAAAAACCACACCGGAAATAACTTTCTTCCTAAAAGTTATCTTACCAGTGTGGTTTTTATAGATTTGATCCATCTCTTATCCACACAGGCACAACACGTTAAGCGCTCGTACCTGCGGATAAATCCTGATACAAGCGCTACCGATCGTCGTCCCTGTTCATTTTTACAAAGGAAACAGTGCTTAACATGATAGCTGCCTTTCTATATTTTATATTTATATTTGCTGACAATTTTAAGCCTCTGCTTTCTGTTTGTCAAGGTAAATGTTGCCCGCTAAAATAATAATCAGACTATGATAATTGACAGAGAAAATATATTTTTGTATACTGAAAAAGGGTTTATGAAAAACAACACAAAATAACACAGAAAGGTGGATTTTTATGAAAAAACAAATCAGACTTCTTCTTATGCTGGCTATGGCGGACATTACTCTGATCTCCTGTCAAAAAAGCGAAAATACCCCCCCCCGAATCCAATAACGGAAAATCAGACACCGGAAATATCTGATGAAGCGTCCTCATCTCCTTCACTCTCCACACCCAAACCACAGGAAAATTCTCAGGAAATCACCCAGGAAAACACCCTACAGCAGCTTGCACAGGAAGATTCCGAACTTGCGAGCGCTCTGGCTTTAGACATTGTTCCGGACACTTTGGCAACACCGGAACAGCCGATTCAATGGCGGGAAATGTGTACCATGCTTTCTAATCTGATCGACCTGGCCATGCCGGAGGCAGCAGACAGTTGGAACACCACAGCGCAGGCCGCTTTAGCGGAAGAATCTATCATGAGCAGAGGCGAAGGTATGCTGGCTGCTTATGAAGCGGCGTGCACTTTGGGGATTGGTGATAAAGGCCGGGCCTATTGGCGCGAAACAAATATTTATTATTCTTCCCAAGGATTAAATGATTTCTTTATTCGTGATGATCTTTTCTCCAATGTCCATGATGCTTCTCCCCATGAATCCAATCAGGGACAGGTTGACGACTGGGATTACATAACCGGAGGCTTATTCTATGCCATAGGACAGTCCTCCCCGCTGGAAATCAAACCTTTGTTTTCCCATCAGAGCGATACTGTGACTTATAATGACGACCTTTGCGCCGAAGAAGCGATCCGCGCCGTATACAGACTGTATCTTGCATGGCAAAGCAGGATAGAAGGCAGTTTTATAATCCCGGAAACCGACTGGAGCAATCCTGCTTTGGCGGATGCCCAAAAAGCAAAGGACGCTATCTTGAACAGTCCGACAACGATCCAGAAAGGGGACGAATTTATCCTTGGCGAAACTTATACGGGTACTGCATATTATGTTTCCAATTCCGGAGATGATGAACAGGATGGCTTAAGTCCCGAAACGGCATGGGCCTCTTTGGATAAAGCAGCATCCGCCGCTTTACATTACGGCGACGCTGTATTTTTTGAACGGGGCGGCGTCTGGTCCGGGCGTCTGATCATGCAGACCGGCGTGACTTACTCCGCTTATGGAGAAGGAGAAAAACCACTCATAACCGGTTCTCCCCTGGACGCGGCACAGAGCGAAAAGTGGACGTTTTACGGAGAAACGGAAGACGGTGGCAAACTCTGGACTTATGCTGACCAGCTTGGAGACTGCGGCACAATCCTGTTAAACGATTCGCTCATCGCCCGCAAAGCATACCCGGTCTGGAACGGTACTGATTATGCAACCAATGAGGGCGATGCTTTTACGGTAGAAACCGGCTTAAACGCCGACCTTATGTTCTTTTCCGACCTTGATCTTAGCGGATATTCCCTTCCGGTATCTGTCTGGACGACCGGAAAGAGCGGAACATTATATTTGCGCTGTGACGCCGGCAATCCGGGAGAAGTATTTGATACCATTGAACTTGCCGTTATCCCGGATGCCACTACTACGGGAGAGGGCGGCTATAACGCCATTGATAATCTGGCTTTCCGCTGTTACTCTAATACCGGCATGGACTGTAACTCACATGACAATATCGTATACCAGAATTGTGAATGCTGCTGGTGCGGCGGCGCGGTAAAGCAGTACGATCAGGGCAATAACAAAATAGTCACTACTATTTCCGGCGGCGGACTGCTTCTGTTCGGTTCTGACGTGACCGGACGCGGCAACTATATCCATGATTGCGAAAACAAAGGGATTGCCGTCGTGATAAACGGAAACGGAGAAGGCGGCGATGGACACGCCAGCTTAGAGCGTACAGACGTTCTGATCGAAGGAAATCTCATCGAGCGCTGCGGCGCCAGTATCTATATGTGGACGGGTTTATTTGCCCCTGATGATGTCTGGAAATTTGAAAATGTAGTTGTCCGTAACAATTATGTGGTAAATGCCGCCTATGGCTGGCGCACCCACAATCAGACCTGGATTGGAAACGGTTTCGGCACTCCGGGAACACAGGGCAATGCCGTTTTGATCAGTGATTTACAATCTACCGGGGAAGTGCTATTTGAAGGGAACTTATTCTACTGCTCCGCTGGGCCTTTGATCTGTTTTGAAGGAAACGATTTTTCTAACAGTTCCAATCTTCCCACCATGCGCGGCAATACTTACGTTCAAAGCGCGGAACAGCTTTTATATTTTTGTCAGGATCAGAGCAAAGGTGATGAGGCGGCCCAAAGTATGCTGGCTACAGAAAATACTGCGCTTATGGAACAATGTATAAAAGAATGGATCGGTGATACAGACGGTACAGTCAAAGACCCTGCCGCAGCCAATATAAAGTAGTCCTTAGTTCCGCTTTCGCCGCACAGCGGCGGGAGCGGTTTCTGCCTGCCCGCTTCCTCTCACAGCCCCGCTTTCCTCTTACAGTTCTTCTTCCTCTCCGAAAAAGAACTTCTCCCGCACGCCTCCGGTATATTCCGCTATGGCGTTAAGAAACCGCTCCCCGTAGCGCTCGAATTTACTCTCCCCGACTCCGGTAACCTTTAGCATCTCTTTCCTGTCCATAGGTACTCTGACACACATGTCAATTAATGTCTTATCCGCAAAAATGATATAGGGCGGCATATTCTCTTCTCTGGCAATCGTCGTGCGGAGTTCACGGAGCTGCTCAAACAGCTCCAAGCCTCTGGAATTGAGGATATCGGAACGCCGCTTTTTACCGGAAGAACTCTTCTTTGCGGCATAGGCTTCTTCTTTTTGGGAATCTTCTTTTATCTTTTTCATAATGACACTCCTGTCACCTTTCATTACCTGCTCCGCGCTTTTGCCAATCTTTAACAACGCGTATTTATCATTCGTCTGAAAAAGCAGGCCCTCTATTACCATCTGCTGGATGATCTCTTTGATATCAGCTTCTTTCATCGGCGTTAAGATACCGTATGTCCGATAGGAAAAAAGTCCGTACTCCCGCAGTTTCGCCCGTTCGTCTCCCGCCAGCATCCCGGCGATGACATTGATCCCGTAACGTCCCCGCGCTTCTTCTACGCAGGAAATGATGCTGCGCGCCGTCTCCGTGACGTCAGTCTCTACATATTCCCGGAGACAGTTTAAACAGTTTCCACAGTGCGCGGCTGCTTTTTCCCCAAAATACCGTAAAATATAACTGCGCAGGCAGCCTGTCGTCAGACAATAATAAGTCATCAGCCGCAGACGCTCTTCATCCCGGCTCCTGACCGCCTCATTTTCTTCCTCGGTATATTCAGCGTTCTGTTCCTTGGAATCGAGCAAAAAGCGGTTCACGACCACGTCCTGCGGCGAGTAAAGTAAAATACACTCGGCCTTTTCACCATCCCGCCCGGCCCGGCCCGCCTCCTGGTAATAATTTTCCAGACTCTGCGGCATATTATAATGCAGGACATAACGGACGTTGGATTTATCGATGCCCATACCGAAGGCGTTCGTCGCGACCATGACCGGACTGTTATCATAAATAAAATCTTCCTGATTCTGTCTGCGCTCTTCGCCGGTCAGTCCCGCATGGTATTTAGTCGCGGGAATGCCTTCTGCGCATAACTTCTCATAAACTTTATCGACATTTTTACGGGTGGCGCAATAGATGATGCCGCTCTCCGTACTATGTTCTTTCAGATAATTTATGACATATGTGTCTTTTCTTTTCGGCGTCTCTACTGCAAAATACAGATTCTTCCGGTCAAACCCTGTGACCAAAACTTCCGGCTCTGTTAGTCCCAGAACGCAGAGGATATCTTCTTTGACATTCTCTGTGGCCGTCGCAGTAAAGGCGCTGATGATCGGACGTTTTTCCAGTTGTTTGATAAACTGCACAATTTTCAGATAACTCGGACGGAAATCCTGTCCCCACTGTGAAATACAATGCGCCTCATCCACCGTCAGCATGGAGATTTCCGCCCGTCTGGCAAAAGCAAGAAACTCATACGTTTCCAGCCGCTCCGGCGCCGCGTAGATGATCTTATACTGCCCTGCTGCAGCCAGCCGCAAAGCCTTGGAAATCTGCGTTTCACTTAAGGAACTATTGATATAAGCGGCATGGACGCCAGCCTGATTCAATGCCTGTACCTGATCTTTCATCAAAGATATCAGCGGCGAGATCACGATAGTGATGCCCGGCAGTAAAAGCGCGGGCACCTGATAGCAAATGGATTTTCCGGCGCCTGTCGGCATGATGCCGAGCACGTCCCGTCCACTCAAGATGCTGTCAATTAACGTCTCCTGCCCTTCTCTGAAACCGGAATAGCCAAAATATTTCTTCAGTACATCAAATTTATTTTCCACCGTTTTTCTTCTCTCTTTGTATTTTGGAAATCTTTTGCAACCGCTTAGATAGATATTATATCATACTTTACATCCTGATGAAAATACGGTTATAATAATAATCAGTAGACTAAACCATGTAAAACATGTAAAAGGGGATGCGGGGATGGATTATCAAAACTATAAAAACCTTTTGGAAAAATACGACCAGCTGGACGCTGTCGGCTTTCATCCCGGAGAGACCAAAGAGGAACTGATACAGAAACTCATGGACATCTCCCGCGAGAAAAAGCAGATCCAGTTAGAAAGCAACGAGATCATCAAAGAATATGTCACCAAATATGAAAAAGAACCCGGCCTTGTGGATGCGGATGCAGAAAAGACCCTTACCGGCTTTTTAGACATGCTCCTGTCTAATCCGGGCCAGATCCTCGACCCGCCGATCGCATTCCGCCTCTCCAGAATCCTCTTTCACTATTACCGCTCCAAAAACAATCTGGAACAGAGCGTTCTCATGCTGGAACGCTGTACGGTACTCGATATTATTTTAAAAGAACATCTGGACGATTATCCGGGCACTTCCTATAATCCTGTCATCGAAGAATATCTTCCTATGTTTGACCAGCTTTCCAAGCGGAGCCGGCATGCTCTGGCCAACTGTCGTCTCTTAAGCGTCATCAACAGAAAAGATATGACCTTCGGCCTGAAACAATACCGTAAAGTCGAAACAGAATATGCGACAATGTGTGAAAAAATGAACGACCAGTCTATGTACCCTCAGTACGTCATGTGCAAGGCAAACGCCCTCGCTTTTGCGCTGGAGGCATGCCGCCGGACTGAATATGCGGTAAAAAACGGCCTTCCTCTGAAAGAAAATCCAATTGACCTTGAAACAGAAGCGCCTCTCATCGCCAGACTCGGTAAAGAATTAGAGGAAGTACTGGCCAGAGAAGACGTACAGGACATCATTGCCGATAGGGTCGTCATCCATATCTACTGCGCACAGGCCGCTTATCATACGGGCGCACTCACGATCCACGAACTGCTCGCCAGACTCGAAGAATATTCCAGACCAGACCCGGAGCATAACGCCATCGAGCAATGCAGCGCGCTGTTTACGGCCAACGCTTATTATATGGACTATCTATATAAATCCGGCCAGTTCGAGGAAAAATATGTCCTTGATAAGAGTATAGAGATCGTAACGCAGGTTCTGACCGCCTCTAAAAAAATGGTGCATCAGTTCGGCAACTACCAGATCAATCACTGTGTCTTGATGTTAATTAATTCCGTTTCCGGCATCGTGCCTTTTTCCTTATTCAAAAGCACCGTCCTGGACGCTACCGTTTACGCCAACAAAGCCTTATTCGTCCACACTATGACAATCAAGGAAATCGCGCTTGTCCTCTTAGAATACATACTGACGCACGATCCGGCCTATCTCGACGGCGTCGCCGGATACGATGCAGACTATTGCAAAACCCACCCCGGCCAGATGCTGGAACTTATGGAAAACTGTGCCCTTTTCCATGATATCGGCAAATATTTCTGTCTGGATTATGTGTCTAATTCTTCCAGAAATCTTACGGATGACGAATTTGAGATCATTAAGGCGCATCCTGTCAACTTTTCCAAGATATATCAGGGCAGAATGAACCCGGAAATGGCCTGCATCCACGACTGCGCCCTCTTACATCACCTGTGGTACAACGAACAGGGCGGCTATCCGCCGGAAAAACATACGCTCAACAAACCTTTTATCAATATTTTGAGTATTGCAGACAGTATCGACGCCGCAACCGACAACATCGGCAGACCCTACGGACAGGGTAAGACGCTGGCCATGTTAATGGAAGAATTTGATGCATCCAAAGACACGCGCTACAGCGCTTATGTCGCTGAACTTCTCCATATTGAAGAAGTCCGCCATCAGGTAGAATATATCATTCTGGAAAAAAGAAAAGATATCTATTATGAAATTTATAAGGCAAAAGCCGAAGAAGAGTCTCCGCCAAACAACTCATAATAAAATATATACTGCTGTAATACCCCCTGATATCCGTCATACAGAACATCCGGAAATCCCGCCGGGTAATGTCTGCTAAACGCCTGTAAAATATGAGTGTCCACCGGAACGGCCTGCAAATGGTGTAACGCGAAAAGACAGACACAGTCCGCGACTTTATTTCCCACACCATATAATCCAAGCAGCGTCTCTTTCGCCTCCGGATAAGACATTTTATATAAGGCGTCCAGATCCAGTTCTCCGGATAAAACGCTTTTCGCGCTCCTTACCACATATTTACTGCGGTATCCGAGATTACATTCCATCAGCGCATCCTCTCCAAGTCCCGCCAAAGCCTCTGGCGTCGGAAAAGTATAATAGACTATACCTTCAGCGCTTTCTCTGCGTTCTCCGTACTTTTCACAGATATTACTGACGCACCTGCGTATCCTGGCAATATTGTTCTGCTGGGAGATCAGAAAAGTCACGATCATCTCCCATAGATCCTGCCGCAGAATCCGTATGCCTGACCCAAAAGCGGCCGCCGCCGTTAAATAAGCGTCCCCTGTATCAATCTGTCTGACATAAGCACCATAATCCCGCTCTATATCAAAATAACTTTTCCAGAAATTCTCGTATTCCTCTTTTCCACAATGAAAAATACTCTGTGCGCCTTCCTGCTCTATCTCCAGATACCGTCCGCCTGCGATCACGCTGTATACATGTTCGCGTATTTTCTCCATGCGAAAACACTGTCCCGACTGACAGATCTGCGCAAGACTGAAATTTTCCAGGCAGACTTTGTTCTCTGTATTCTGAAATATCTCCATATCAGCACTCTTTCTTTATCGTATCTTTCTTATCATATTTTTCCAGTGAACTCGCCCTCGTGTTTTTTAAAAAACTCATAGTACTTACGGACGTTTTCCAGTTCCGTCCACTTCTTGACGTCCACCGGCTCTTCATCCATATCATAGATCTTCGCTCCCCGTATGGAAAGCAAAAACGGTGAATGTGTCGCTATCACGAACTGACAGCCGAAAAACCTTGCCGAATTTTCCAGAAACTCCAACAGTTCCTGCTGTTTATCCGGTGAAAGACTGTTTTCCGGTTCATCCAGCAGATAGAGCCCGTTGTCTTTTATCTTATCCGTAAAATATAAAAAAGCGCTTTCCCCGTTGGAATGTTCGCGCGCATTGTCCACAAGACTTCTGCGGATAAACTGCGACTGCGTATTACGCTTGGCCATATGGGACTTTTTCAACTGCTCATAGTCATCCAGCGACTTCATCTGAAAACGGGAATATTTCAGTTCCATGTAATCTTCAAATAATTCTTCTCTCCGTAAATCAATGCCGTCGTTCATGCTCCGCAGGCTCAGCATAAAATCAAACACATCATCGCTGGTGATGATCCTGCTGCCGGCCGGCATCCGCCCTTTCTGGCTGCCTCTGCTATCCTCATATCTGCACATCCTCGTATAGTCTTCAAAAAAGTTGGAACGGTTATAGAGCGTGTCCCTTTCCAGTTTCAGCTTTTCCGCTATCACATTTAAGGCCGTCGTTTTGCCGGAGCCGTTTCCGCCATAGAGAATGGTTATCGGCTCAAAATCCAGCATATTCAGAGAATGCTCGGAGAGCACGAGAAAAGGATAAAAGGTATCGTAGCAGGTTCTTTTTTCAGCCATTGTAAAATTGTATTCTTCTTCTCTGTCGGGAAATTCAAAATGGGACAGGTATATCATATGCGCGGGGCGTCCTTTCTGTCTGAAATATCTTACTGCGTGAGTTTTTTCAGGATGTCTTTATATGATACCAGTGTCACATTTTTTAGTCAATCATGATTTACTAATTTATGATTTACTAATATAGTCTACCGGATCATACCGCCATGAAAATAGCACTCATATATCTTTTCATCCAGATAAAAAATATCTTCATATCCTTGAAACCAGCCAAAAGCGCCATCTGTCTTACAATGATAACGATAATCACCCTCTGTATAGATTTCCGGCCCGCGATAAGGATTCTCCACAGGAACATGATATAGTACTTCTTTCAGAAAATCTCCGCTGAAATGTTCCCCTGTCACACGGCCGGCATAATTCATGCTCCAGACAGGAATATTCCGGTGCCATACGGCCTCTGTCCCGGCAAATCTCTCCCCGCCCAGATAGGTGTCATAATAGCTGTATGGCGCTTCTTCATAGCAGAGGTCATGAGATGCTTCTCTGGAACTTTGGACTTCCGCCCCTTTTCCAGCATAGGTATTCTGCTTCGCCCGAATCAAAAAAGAGACCATCGCCTCCATATTGATATCCTTCTCCCCGTTTAGGGACAAATTGCACGCATCATCATCTTTTACTATCCTGTCAATCGTTACGCCATATAATTTACTAAGTTCTATCAAGCCATGCAATTCCGGTACGGCCTGCCCGTTTTCCCACTTGCTGACAGTCTGCCTGGCAATGCCGATCCTGTCCGCCAGTTGTTCCTGAGAATATCCGTTCTGTCTTCTTAATAACTGTAACTTTTCCTCCAGTTTCATCTTTTTATGACCTGCCTTTCTCCCTGTTTGCAGATATTATAAAACAGATTTCCATTGTCCGCCACCGGCAGAAGATGACAAGAATGTCACTTACTCATGACATACTCTCATAATCCTACCGTACCGGATGCCGTATGATCGTCCTCCATTTCTCCGGCAAAACCTTTCTGACATCTGTCAGATAAATCTCATGATGCAGACGCATCCTGCCGATATCGTCCGCACACTCCCTTATGTCGTTCACATATCCCTTTTCTTTTATACAGGCATCCATACGCGAGATTGTCTCCGCTTCTGTGTCAAAAGACCCGACATGCAGTATCTGTGCGCATAATCCTTCTTCTATGGTCAGATACTCTCCCACGGAACAATCCATTTTTTTCTTTTCAGACGCCGCCGAAACCGCCCAGTCAAATTCTTCCTTTGTCACAAACTCCGGCAGTCGGATCAGGGATATCCAATGAAACGCCGACTTATCCGTATAGCTGTTCCCCGGCTTTCCTTCCTGCCACCAAAAGCCTTCCAACGGCGGAACGACATATTCATAAAATCCCGGAATCCTGTGCGCCCCTTTATAACTCATTTTAAGCGTATAGGATATCGCATACAAGACGGCGATCGCCTTTTGATACTCGCCGTCTTCTGCATTGGGATCGCCTTTACCCCGCACCGCCGCATAACTGATCGGCGGCACTTTTATGATAACAGGCTCTATCCCTGTTCCATACAGTTCTTTATATTCTTTTTTAAAATCAAAAGCCATAAAAGCCCCCTATGCTGTACCGGAACGCTTTCCCGTCTCGATAAACTCCATTAACTCTTCCACATTTTCAAAGTCGTCATAATCCCCTGTAATGCCTTCCCGATGATAAATCACGCCGTTTCGCTCATTGTGTTCCAAACAGTCCAGCAAATGCTCCACGCCGTATTTTCCTGCAAATAAAGTAAACGCGTACGGTTTTATTTTTTGCAACAGACCTTTTCTGCATTCCTGCGTGCACTCGAAACAATGCTCTAACCCCTTTGCCATAGAACAGTTCCGGTTCTCACACCACTCCTTATCGTGACAGCTTTCCGAACGACAGCCGCCGCAGCTCTCATTCTCCGCACACAGACAACACGCCAGCCCGCACCTTGCGATTCCCAGTTCTCTTTTCATATCTTTGACTATTCCTTTCTTCTTGGGTTTTCAGATGATTACGAAAATCTGCGAAGCGCCGACGAATGAAAAAGGATTCTGCTGAAGGGTCCTTGAAAAACGCCGGTGCTTTGCGAGGTTCCTCACGAGCTTAGCATCCGCTGCGATTTTTCATGGAACGAAAGTGTGCCCTAAAGCAGAAACTTTTTTCTTCATCGGCTCTTGGCGGATTTTCGTAATCATCAACTATATTTTCCATAGGATAACACACTATATACGACAACTATATGTCATATATTACGATATAATTTTAAAATTTTTTCAGCCTGCGTAACGACATGTTCTCTGATATGCGAAGGCGAGATGACCTCCACCGCATCCCCCAAAGAAAGCAGCATTCCAATCCACCACTGTTCCTCCTCCACAACGGTCAGACGCATGATCGCGCTCTTGTCGGGCAGCTCTTCCACTACCTGCCCGTGCAGATATTCTTTCAGGCGGTATACTGCTTCTGATCTGCATTTTACTTTCATTTCCGTTTTGCTCTGTCCGTAAAACTTTTTACTTTGCAGGTTATGTTCGCACAAAACCGCCTCGGCCGCGGGATGCTCTTTAGAAAATGTCCCCTCCAATAACTCCATATCCTCCATGCGGACAAGTTTATAGGTTCTGTAATCTTCTTTTCCCACACAATATGCCAGAAGATACCATGCATACCATTGGTACATGACCGCTATGGGTTCCACGATATGCCGTCTCGTCTCTCCGCTGTTATTCGTATAAAGAAACTGCACGGGCGACTTCTCACGGACAGCTTTCTGTAAATCCGTAAGCAGCTTTTCATCTCCTTCCCGCAAAACGGAAAAATCCAGGATCATCCCTGTCTGTGCGCCGTTTGACATAGCGGAGAATTTCTCATAGATATCCGTCAGATGCAAGTTTCCGGAGACGGAAGACAATCCCTTTAACGCTGTCAGAATATAGGCCGACTCGTCCTGCGAGACCAGCTGATTGTTGAGCATAAACTGTTCCGCGATCTGATAGCCGCCGTTTACACCGTTTAGCGCAATAACCGGAATCCCCGCCTGACACAATGAGTCGATGTCTCTTTGTATTGTACGCACGGATACCTCAAAATGCTTCGCCAGTTCCGACGCGGATGCTTTTCCATGATTCATAAGATATACCGTAATGGCATACAGCCTGTCTGTGCGCATGGGCTGCCTCCTTCTATTGATTCCCGCCGCTTTCTTTTTTCAGTATAACATGGTGAAAAAAAGCAATCCCCTTATACACGTCAATTTCCGACACCCTCTGCTCCAATAACATCATCTGTTTCTGCCAGTCAGCATTTTCCTGTATCTCTTGGCTCTGCTGTAAGTCCCAGAATGTCCTCATACCAAGAACCTTGTCTATCTTTAGCTCCGGCGCCCAGGCAGACAATTCTTCATCCTCATAATAACCGATTGCTCCATATTGCGGAGAAATACCGGGATGCCCGTCCAATAATTCATTCACATGCTGAAAATTATTTAGGAGCACCGCCATCTGCATCACACGTCCGGGCCTGTTGTGTTTTAATATCGAAATCATACCATCCGCTTTGAGCAGACGCTGAAATTCCCGCAAAATTTCCGGCCGCTCCACCGCATATTCCAGCACGTTATGACATAAGATCACATCAAAAGATTCATCTGCAAAATCCGCCAGTGTCCGATAATCTCCGCATATCTGCCGTACATTCTCATACGGATTATCCGCAAGCACCTGCCCATCCGGCTCAATCGCCGTCACGGTATTGCGCTCAGCATAATGCGCACCCATAACGCCGTTTCCGCATCCAAATTCAAGGATAGCCTTTCCCGTAAATTCTCCCAGCTGTTCCCATGTCAATTTCTTTTGAAGCTGCTCCCATGTTTTTAACTTATCAAACTCCATCCCTATTCAGTCCCAACCTCTTCTATGTAATGATCGACCAGTTCATAAATCCAGTCATGCAATTCGGAAAAAGCAAAACCCAGCCGGCGCGCTTTCTCCGTATTGATACTGTACGCAGGCTCTCCATTATACGGCGCTTCTTCTCCATTTTCATCAAGCACCGCTTTTTTTCCTGTCGCCTTCTCTACATAAGCAAGTATCTCCTGTAAAGAAATCGTACCGCCGCTGCTCCCGTTCACGGCCCCGCAGAACTCTTTATCTGTCAGAAAAGCCAGAAACTTCCCGGCTTCATCCGAACGGATAAAACCCATCTGCGCATCAACATTGTCAATGTGCATCGGCATTCCTTTCATCGTATGCTCAATATAGAATTTTAATCTTTGCGTGTAATCGTCTTTCCCTATTACGAACGGATAACGGACAGCAATCCAGTCTTTATGCGCATATTTCTGCAACAGCGCGCACTCCGCCTGTCTTTTGGTCACTTCGTAAGGATAGTCGTTTCTATTACACCATTCCAGCTTCCTATGCAGCGCATCGAAGTCCGTTTCCTTCGTATCCGCATGTTTCGGTTCATATACGGCGGTCGTTGACATATAAATATATTTATCAAAATCTACAGTCTCCATCGCACTCTTGATATCATTGGAAGAATAGGCGATATTATCAAACACCACATCATAACGATGCCCGTCAAATGCTCTTTTCATACTTTCGATATCCGTCCGGTCAACCTTGATTCTCTTTATCCGCTCCGCAAAAGAATCGGCAGCTTTGCCTCTTGTGGCGACCGTCACTTCATGCCCCATAGACAAAAGCGCTTCTACCATATGTATCCCGAAAAATCTTGTACCGCCTATGACCAGTATGTTCATGGAAATTGCCTCCTTACGCATTTCATTTGCTTTACACTTTTTTACAGGTATCTATAACTAAAAAAACAAGTGCTTACCTTTTATTTAATCAAAAAAATACACAATACTACATTTTGTATGCACAATGCAAAATAACCTTAAAACAACTCCATATTTTGAAATTATCATGATATATGGCAACAATTTCCTAATTTTTTTCTACATACCGTGTTTCAACAAATAGTTGCAACGTTTTCTCATTTATGATACAAATACTTTATCAATTAATTTACAGAACAATATAAACTCTATATCATCTTCCAGCATCTGAATAAGTCGGCCATATACGACTTTCTATCACGAAAGGTATCTATCTTTATGTCTGCTAAATTCCGCGTCAACTGGCATGAAGCAGCTTCATGCGCATTCCAGATCGAACTCAAAGACTACTCTCCGCTTCTGGAATATACAACAGAATATGTACTTGGTAAAAACAACTATCGAATCGATCTGCTCATCATCAAAAAACTTACGGATGAAACCATTTCTAAAAATATAGCACATATTTTCAAAACGTTCAATCTGCTTGAGATCAAAGGTATCGGTTCCTCTGTCAGCATTGATTCCTATTATAAGACCATCGGATACGCCGGACTCCTCATTGACCAGACCGGTAAGGTAAACCAATATTCCAGCCTTGATGTCAGTTTAACACTATTAAGCTGCCACTATCCGCGAAAACTTATGAAACATCTTCAAAATGAAAGAAAAATAACTATTGTCAAAGCTTTTCCAGGGGTATATTATATCTATAAAGAGACATTTACCACACAAATTATCGTTACAAAAGAACTTTCTTCCGAAGACAATCTATACCTGCATTGTCTTACGAACAACTTACAGAACACAGCTTTGATCAATCAACTGGCGGAAGATTACAGCAAACACCAGGAACAGGATATCTATATCAAATATATGCACCAGATTGCTACAGCCAATATCAATAAGAAAGGAAGGTCATCTATGGTTTGTGAAGGAATCCTGAATTTATGCGGAACAAGTTCTGCTGAGATTATCGAACGTACCAAAAAGGAAGACGCTGAATATTATCTGCCACAGATCAATCAGCTGACTTCGCAAAATGATCGTTTATCTTCGCAAAATACTTATTTAAAATCTCTGTTGAAAGAACATAATATTCCGTTCCAACTATAAAGGGGGCGTCCCATGAAAATACGATGCGTCTGGGAACATAACGGCAACGACAGCATTTTATATTCCGACAACTTCATAGGCGCTTTTACACGCGGCGAATCAAAGGATATTGCCATGCGCAAGATGAGCCGGGAAGTAACCTCCTATCTGAACTGGACAAAAGACCTGATGCCCGATTCCTTTGAAGTGGAAATTGTACAGGAAAAAAAGTCGCAGCTGAATATATGCGACGCCGATTCAGACGTTCTTTTTGAGGAAGAAAAAAAGCCGCTGACCGCCGCCGAATATGAAACGCTGAAATCTCTGGCTTTAAGATCAGCCTCTGATTTTCTGCGCCTGTATGAATCAATCCCCGATAAAAATGTCGGCGGACCCGCCAGAGAAACATTCTACGGTTCGGTGCCCCGCACGGCTTATGAAATGTATGAGCATACCAAAAACGTCAACAGCTATTACTTCGATGAAATCGGAGTCGATATTGATAACGAAGGAAGCATTCTCGACTGCCGGAAACGGGGATTTGACTTATTGGAGACCAAAGAAGATTTTCTGAATAACACCGTCTACCTTGGCAGTTATGATGAAGAGTGGTCGCTTCGGAAAGTCTTAAGACGCTTCATCTGGCACGACCGCATCCACGCTAAGGCCATGTACCGGATGGCTCTTAAACAGTTTGGCGCAGACGCGGTGCCGAATGTGTTTCAGTTCGATATTTGATTTTTCCGGGTATTCATTTTTTTACTGACCTCTCAAATTCATATGCTCACCAGTTGTTTGACAGACACTCTGCTGATTGTTTTTGTGACCGCATAGGTACTTAAGATCATGCAGACCGGCAGTAAAAGAAAACTCACTATGGTTCTTGCCGGAGAATTTACGAAGGGAAATTCCGACAGCCCCAATGATCTCACATAGGGCGCCAGAATGCCTGCGATATTTTCTCCATTTGATTTGGAGGCGATAAAAGAAAACTTCCCCTCATATCTTTCCGCCAGTTCTTCGGCAAACTCCCACTTATCTATACCGTCAGCAAGCACAAGCATATAATCCGCATAAACACCCTCCGCCTTTACAAATTGATCCAGGTCGTCTGTGACCATGCGTATGATATTGCCATAATTGGAAAGCGTCTGGAAAATTCCCGTGATCTCATACTGCCCCTTTTTCCCGTTGACCACCAGCTCCATACTGTCACCGATTTCCAGTCCGTATTCGCGAGCCAGTGACAATCCAATACCTATTTCATTTTCATGCAGGGGCCTCCTGCCATATAAAGACCTGTCTTTCACTTCCTCCTGCCACGGCAGTTCATATACTTCTGTTACCATGTTCTGCCAGTTATCTTTATCAGCAGGCTTATACTGAACCGTCACTTTATTCACGCCGTATGTATAAATGACATGCGTGTCGTTTTCCAATTCCTTTATAATATCACTTACCGGCATATCTTCCAGTGACGTGACATAAATATCCGTTTTGATAAAACCCCATATTTCCGGCTCCCGGTCAATATTCTGGACAGCGTTCAGACAGCCCTGACAGACGACCATAAGACACCCGAACAGAAATGCTGCACCCGCCATATACGCATACCGCAGCTTTTTATTTTGGATTCCTTTGAGTGCATAATACAGTTCAAATGAGATGCCGCCATGATAAAAAGCGTTCCCGGATTCCTGTCGGCTTTGTTCACCACTCTGCCAGAAACCCGTTCTGACCGCATAGGACGCATTTAATTTCCCTGCTTTAACAGCCGCTGCGAAACAGGTCATTATGATGACGGCCGGTACAAGGATTCCGGTCACAAGCTGATAAATTCCGATCCCCGCAAAGGAAACAGCGTAAATGCCGATATCCCCCAGGATTTTGCTTATAATACCCTGACTCACCCTGCCGCCCAGAATACTTCCCGGAATGGCTCCCATAATACCGATCATCCCGTAACAGCCAATATAAACACCTGTAATCTGCGCTCCGGTCATTCCCAGTGATTTATACAGACCGATATTTCTGATATCTTCATTCATATCAGACTTTATCAGAAACAAGGTAAGCAGGGTCATCATACCTGCCAGAATGACACTGACTAAACATAAAGCCGCCCCTATCATTTGGTAAGGCGCGGTATAACCTCCCTTTATCCTGTCATAAGTATAAATGCTATTTCCCAGCGGCATATCAAAATAGACTTCCGCATCATGGATAAACTTCTGCTCCGCCTGCGGACTGTACTCTCTGAATCGTATCTCCAGATAACTGACTGCGTTATTTTCCGCCAGCGGAAATTCGGAAAGCTGCCCGCAACCGCACCACATCCGATACACATTGGTACTACTGCCTCCGAAAACAGGATCGGCAACGATCCGGGCAACGCTTACTGTCACAGACTTATCCGCCAACTGCAATGTGATATCATCTCCTGCTTTCAGATTCAGGATACTGGCCATTTTGGTCGTGACCCATATCTCACCCCGTCCGGGCATCTGTATTTCACCACCCGATATCCGGGGCGAGATCATGTCTTCATCTATCATTTCGGGAAGTTCCAACAGGATACCATTACTCAGCTTCACTCCGTCTTTTTCCATATACTCTATGGTCTTGGTATTGTCAGTGATCTGAAAAAAAAGTTCCTCCCGCCAGCTGTCCAGATATTGTGAAACGGCGTCCGGTGAGATCACTTCACGGCTCCACAGACAGCACATCTGCGGCCCGGCCATTTCCCCATAGGCCCTGTCAAATATCGTATCCAGTTCTTTCAACAGGATAAACACGTTTACCAACAATACTGTCATGATAAAAATACACAGCCACAAAAGCAGGTTCGGGATCTTTTTTCTCCGCAGTTTCGCCAAAGCACACAATAAGACCGCTTTCAAATTTACCACCCCCTCTGTTGTAAAAAGTGCATCAGTTCATCTTCCCTGCGTTTTACCGGTTCATCATCCGCAAACCGCAATTCCCCCGCCATGCGGCCATCGGCGATATAAATTACCCGCCTGCCCCTGACCGCGACCTTGCTGTCATGTGTGACCAGCACAATGGTCTGTCCTTTTTGATTCAAGGCAGTCAGCATCTCCATGACAATCTTTGACTGCGCTGAATTTAGACTTCCGGTCGGCTCGTCACACAATAATAGCGGCGGCCTGTTTATGAGCGCCCGCAGTATGGCGGCCCGCTGCTGCTGTCCTCCAGATAATTGCGATGGATATTTTCTGATCTGCTCTTTTAAAGCGAATTTTTCGCACAGAGCCGGAATTGTATCTTTCATGGCGGCTTTTTCCGCCTTATTTCCGCCCAGCATGACCGGCAGCATGATATTTTCATAGACTGTAAGATCCGGGATCAGACATTGCTGTTGAAATACAAGCCCTACTTTCCTGCGCCGGAACATTGCTTTTTCCTTTTCGCTCATATGGCTTAATTCTATTGCCTTTGTATAGCGGATTGTCCCTTCATCGGGCGTATCAATGCCGGCGATCAGATGTAAAAGACTGGTCTTTCCGGAACCGGAGGCTCCCATGACCATAACAAAACCGCCTACCTCAATATCCAGATCCACACCGTCAACAACCCTGTTTTCCATCGTACCCTCACGATATTTTTTCACTAAATTCCTGACCTCAAGTAATTTTTCCATCTTAAATAACCATGCCTTTCTCTCAGTCTGCGACATTTGCGCCGCAGGTACAAATTCGCGGTTGAAAAATCTTTGACTTTTCAACCCATGCAACCTCGGATACTAATTGCGGAGCATCCGCTTTAGCCTATATATCAGAATTACATAGATTGTTTTTTCGATTGCCGTATAAAGCAGTACCAGGATACTCTGGGCAAGCGATGGCCATAGCGGATCGGTATCATTCCTATAATTTAACAGCGAAAACAGACTTAAAGAAAAAATGAAACAGCCAAGCGTCAATGTTAAGTCGCCGGCATACCTCATGGCGTCTATGGCCGATTTCAGTTCCCTTCCAGACAGTTCTCTCCGGGGCAGGCAGGTTTTCCACGCATTCAGATAATCGTGGAACCAGCCGGATATTGACAGGATAAGGAATTGCAATCCCAACAGATAAATTAACGTAGGAAAATCGAAAACATCAAGGAACTTCCCCATACGCAGCGAAAAAGCAAACAGATACAAAACAGCCAGACTGATCAGCACGATTCCGGCCGCTATTCCGATGTTCCGGCTCCTGCTCCTTTGTCCCATCTCATTCAGTTCACTGACCAGTCCCACCAGATTACTCTCTGACTTTTGAATATATTCCTTAGAAGAAAACTCTTTAGATAAAAATTTTTCTCCTGCCAGAAGTTCGTTGATATCGACTTTTAATACAGAAGCAAGTTCCGGAAGGATAGAAGCATCCGGCAGTCTGTATCCTGTTTCCCATTTCGATATCGTCTTATCTGTCACACTAAGCTGATCGGCCAGCTGCTTCTGCGTCAGCCCCTGCAGCCGCCTCCTGTCCGCAATAAACTTTCCTATCTTGACTTGATCCATCACACAGCCTCCCTTAAATAATCATGAATATCATATCCCCTGTTCCCGGCTCCTAGCGAAAGTATAGATTGCTGCAGCCTCTAAAAGCAACCTCCAGACAGAAGAATACCTCTCCGTTTTGGAGAGGTATCCATATTTTCCTAAAACCCCGTATCCATCATAAGCCTGCTGCCGTCTTTTGTCTTTTCCACCCGGATCTGCTGCGGAATATTCTCCACAAGTTCCTCACGATGACTGATAATGCCCACCAGTTTATTGCTTTCTGACAGATTCATCAAAATATCCAGAGCGTTTTCAATGGACTTCTTATCCAATGTTCCAAAGCCCTCATCCACAAAAAGCGCATCCATCTGTACGCCGCCAAGACTGGAAGACACGGTATCCGAAAGCCCCAGAGCCAGACTCAAAGAGGCTTTAAAACTCTCGCCGCCCGACAGGCTGCCGACCGGTCTTCTATGCCCGGTGAAGTTGTCCTGTACTTCCAGATTCAAAATAGTCCTGCTTTTCTTATCGCTGGAATCGTCTTTCCGGAAAAGTTCGTATTGCCCATCGCTCATTGGTAAAAGCCGTCTGTTGGCGGCGGCGATGATATGATCAAATCCCGCCGCCTGTATATACTGTTCAAAGGTAATCTTGGCCTTATTGTTGATATCACCCATGATCAGAGCATAGAGGCGGTTACACAGTTCGTTTTCCCTGCGGTACTTTTCCAACGTGTTTTTTTGCCCGGCAATCTTTTTCCTGATATCCTCGTTATTCTGAATACGATATGCTGTCTGCGTATTATACTTTCTGTATTCTTCCGCCAGAGCAGTCTGCGTCTCTACTTCCGTTTGCAGCGCTTCTTCATCAATTACGGTTCTGCCTCTGGCGTCTTCTTTGGCCTGTTTTAGCTGTTCGGCCTTCATTTTGAGCGCCTGCTTGTACTCATTGATGATTCTTTCTTTGACTGCAATTTCTTTTTCATCCGTCAAAAACTCCAGAAAACTTTCTTCGGAAGTAAATTTTTGGGCCTTTAATATCCGTGTAAAATTCTTTTCGCCGTCCTTTGTCTTTTTCTCCCGTACTTTTCGGGTATCCTCTAAAGTAGCAAGCGCAGAGACCAGCGCAGTCTTTTTCTTTTCCGCTTTCTGTTTCGCACTTTGTGCTTTTTCGATGGCAGTCAGTATCTTAGAAGACTCCCGACACGCTTTTTCCTGCTCTTTTAAGGCCGTTTTTAAATCCGTAAATTCCAGTCTGGCATATTCTTTTAAAGCCGTTTTCTTTTCCGTTAAAGAGGTCTGATTTTTTTCTTTTCCGGCGAGGTGTTTTTCTTTCCGGAGGGCGAGTGTATCCGTTTCTTTTCCCCGCGCATCCTCAATTTCTTCTACGGCTTTATCATATAATTCACAATCTTTCTGCAAAGAATGTGCCGTCTGGGAATTGGCCATGATCTTCCCCTGTATTTCTTCACACGCAGACAAAATTTGTTTGAAAAGTTCCGCCATATCCGCATCCTTGAGCACTTCTCTGTCCGCTGCAGCAACCGTGGCGGTAAGATGCTCGTTTTGCAGACATTCTGCAATCCGCACGCGCAGCTGCCCTTCCATAGCCTCCGCTGTCGTCTTTGCTTTTTCGGCATCAATTAACGCCTCGTCTTTGGCCTGTTTGACAGACTTCTCCGCCTCCTGTAGTCTTTTAAACTCTTCCTCCGACGCCGCCTCGTCTGATAACATGGCAGGCTGCGGGTGATGCGTCGAACCGCAGACCGGACAGGCGCTCCCTTCCTGTAACCCCTGCGCCAGTATGCCGGCGCGGCAGTTATCCAGAATCTTTTCACAATGGCTCCTTTTTTCTTCCGCATCATGATATGCCTGCTGCGCCTTTTGAAAGGCGGCCTGCCTGCGGGCCAAATCTTCCTGCGCTTTTTGCCAGGCGGGAACAGTCTGTTCACTGATATCACCCAGCGTAATTTTTAATGCCGCCAGTTCTTTTCCTTCGTTCTGCACTTTGATAAGCTGTGCCGCACAGTCCTTATATTTTTTAATAGTATCGTCTAATTTTTGAATTTTTTCTTTTAAGCCGCTTTCTTCCTGCTTCAACGTTTCTTCCTCTGCCTGTAGGATTTCGGCTTCTTTTTCCAAGGATGCAATTTCAGAAATCAGTACGTCACGCTTTTCATATTTTTCAATGTCTTCCGCCAGTTTTTCAGCCCGTTTCGATAACTGCTCCGCCTGTGGCTTATCAGCCAAAACTTTCGCCAGTTTTTCTTCCGCCGCCGCAATATCCTCATCCGCCGCTTTTTCTTCTTCTTTTCTGGCAAGTATCTGCTCCGTGAGCGCCTGCAGTTCCATCTCTTCTTTTTGAAATGCCTCAAAAAAAGGCTTCACCTCTCTGACCGCCGCCTTTTGCCGTTCTACCATAACTTCCGTATCTTTTATCTGTTCTTTTCTGGCGTCAAGTTCTTCTTTTTCCCGGCTGAATTTTTCCAGACGGTGCAGAAAATCATTATTGATATGCGCACTGCTTAGAGCCTTCTTTTTTTCTTCCAGAATTTTATCTACACTGGCGGCTTCTTTTTTCCCGGCTTTCAAAACATCCTGATCCGCCGCGATCACATCCGTTAAAATCGCCAGCATCTCTTCCAGATTCCAGGCGCTGCCGCTTTTCCCAGCCTTGCTCTGTAACGCGGTCAGTTCTTGTGCCAGCATCTCTTCCTGCGGCGCTAAAGCATCGTTAAAATACTGTATGATACTGTCCTCCGTCGTCTTTCTCCCGGCATAACTGGCGTTCTTCCGTTCTTTTAACTGATAGCCCATGCTCTGATAGGCCGAAGTCATAAAAATAGTCCGCAGTATCTTCGTCCTGTCATCCGTCGAGGCATTAAGAAGTTCCCAGAACTCCCCCTGCGCGATCATGGCAATCTGCTTAAACTGCTTAAAATCTATCATAAGCAGTTCCCTGACCGCATTGTTTACCGCCGTCGTTCCCTCGATGGGCAATTCTCCTTCCGCGTAAAATACCGCTTTTTCCTTCTCCGTGACCATCCCCTGACCGCGCTGTTTCTGCCTGTCATAAGAAGGCTGCCTGTGCACACGATAATTTTTCCCCTGATGAGAAAAATAAAAGTCAACGAAACTTTCTGTCGAAGGATCGGCATATTCGCTGCGCAGATTTTTCGCATCCCTGTAAGTGCCGCTCGTCTCCCCGTACAGGGCAAAACATATGGCATCAAAAAGCGTTGTCTTACCGGCTCCCGTATCCCCGCAGATCAGGAAAAGCCCTTTGCTCTCAAACTGTTCAAACTCTATTTCCGGCATTTTACCGGCATACGGCCCGATCGCGCTAACGATCAATTTCATCGGTTTCATTGATAACTCCCGCCTCTCTTGCGACTTCTTTCATGATCTGCATTTCCTCGTCACTGATCTCACACCCGTACATCGTCCGGTAAAAATCCGCTATCAGTTCGGGGTACGTCTTTTCCTGTGTGATCCCGGTGATGTCCACATGCTCCAGTTCTCTCGTATGCGCGTTATCATAAACGATTTTCATCGTATTCGGATAATACTGACGAAATATGGCCATCGCCTCGCCCACCGGTTCTTCATCTGTCAAGGTAGCGAAAATATAGTCTTCCGGCGAACTGATATTATTCTTATCCAAAAGCTGTTCCAGTCTGCCCTTCAGATGCCGCATCTCCCGGCGGGGCCGCAGCTTTATGAGTTCAACACTCACTTCACCTTTTGCCCCAAGCGTTACAAGCGGCGCCGATTTCTGGTTATTCACTTCGCTGAGGGAATATTTTAAGAGAGAACCCGCATATCGAACCGTTTCCCGGCCGACCTGCTGAGGCGAATGGATATGTCCGAGTGCCACATAATCAAAATCATCGAAACAGTCTGCGCCTACTTTTTCCACCGTTCCCACATGCAGTACCGCCGCACTCTCCGAACCGCTCATTTCGGGGTCGCCGCTCTTTCCTGCGACAAACTGATGTGCTGCCAAAATATTGCGTTCGCCCGCGTCAATATCTGCATGGGAAAGCGCTGCCCGGATGGCATCGTCATAGGACTCTATTTTTTCATCGGGATAAAAATGTTTAACCTGCGAGGCTTTGATAAACGGCAATAGAAAAAAATTGACAGGGCCATACGCATCCTGACATGTTTTTTTGTAAATATGACCGTCGTATTTCGCCGCGATATGTATCTTATTTTTTTCAAACAGACTGCTGCCAAAATGCAGTCTCTCGTCTGAATCGTGATTCCCGCTGATGATGAATGTTTCGATATCCAATTCTGAAAGTCGGCAAAGAAAACCATCCAGCAATCTGACCGCTTCTTCGCTGGGAATCGGTTTATCATAGATATCCCCGGCCAGAATGAGCGCGTCGGGGGATTTTTTCTGAATCAGTTCGATGATCTGCTCAAGCATGTAAGCCTGATCGTCGATCATGTTAAAGTCGTTTACAGTCTTGCCGATATGGAGGTCGGATAAGTGGAGTATTTTCATGAGGCTTTTCTTTTATCCTTTTCTGCACTTTCTTTCTGCCTTTATTATATACCAACACCCCTCTTTTCTCAATCTACTTGTATGAAAAGTTTGTGTATGAAAGAAAACCCGTTAAATTTACTATTGCCAAACATTGATATCTATATTAATATAAAATATAGATATCCAACGAGAGGTTAGATTTATGTTCTGGAAAATGACAAATCTACAACTGAAAAAAGGTTACACATTTTCTCCTTACGGGGATAGTGCGCCTGTTTTCAGGAAGATTTGATTTGGCAGAACTTACAAATCAGGACACTATCTCCTTAACGACTATAAATAAAAGTTAAGGAGATTTTTTATGTTAAATATCAAAAAACAAATATCGAGATTATATTTATCGTCCGTGCTGGGCAATTTATCCCTCACGGGCGCCTGGGTAGCCATTCTCTCATCCAGAGGCTACAGTCTGGCAGAAATCGGTCTGGCGGAGACTGTCTTTCACATAACCAGTTTACTGTTCGAGATTCCATCAGGCGTTTTTGCAGACGTATTCGGCCGGAAAAACATGCTGCTTGTCAGTACATTCATGCGGATGATTGGAAATATCGTGATGATATTTTCCTGCAATTTACCTATGGTGTGTACCTCCATAGCCTTTCACGCCATGAGTTATAATTTTTCTTCTGGCTCCGGCGACGCGCTTGCCTATGATTCGCTGAAAACGGCCGGTCAAGAAGGGTATTATGAGAACTATGTTTCCAACCAACTGATCATCTACCGCCTTTGCAGCGGTATTTCCACTTTATGTGCCGGATTCGCTCTTTTGATCGGGCATAAAGCGGCCTATGGCACAGACCTCCTGATGGGACTTGTGCAGACAGGGGTACTGGTATCGCTTCGTGAGATTCACACACATAGCCATGATAAGAAGCGCGGAAAAGATATGTTTGGTTCTGTCAAAAAAGAACTGTTATCCTGTTTTGCAGAAAGTTTTTCTTTTTTATTAAATGCCAGAAAAGCCGTCTTTTTAATGTTCTGCAATTCGTTTGTCGGCGCTGTGGATACTTTATTACTTTTTTTCTTACAAGCCGGACTGCCGCAGGTCGGTATGCCAAAGGCGGCGCTTGGATTCGCGCTGTTCTTCATGGAAATGGGCGGTATCCTTGGTGCCAGAATCATACTCAAATGCGAAAAAATGCGTTACCGACAGGTATTTGCCATTACCGCCCCGCTCGTACTTCTGGGCGTTTCGACATGGCACTCCGGTATGTATCTTATCATGACGGCCGGCGGTTTTATTGCCGCGTTGAGCGATGATGCGCTGCAGGTACGGACGAATACGCTTTTACAAAACATGTTTCCTTCTGAGCAGCGGGCGACTCTGATCTCCATAGAGTCTTTTACCTTTTCAACGATCATGATCGTCATATCGCCGCTCGCCGGCATACTGCTTTCACATTGGTAAAAGCATGTAATATGTTAAACCTCCGGAATGTATTCATTGCAGGCATTTCGGAGGTTTTATTTAAACGGAACATCAGCCTTTTTTATGTTTTCAGACAATACATCTTTCGCAGCCTGTTCTCATATTCTGCAAATAACCTCTCAGCCTTTGGCAGATTCTCTTCCATATCCTGCAAGCATGTCACCCGGTAAAACTGCTCCAATTCCCTGACTGTCTCTATAGGCAGATGCTGCGAGATATGACACAGGCCATACTCATAATTCCTCGGTGTATAGATAAGCCGCGCCATTTCCACTAGCGGTTCTGCGACATTTTCCAAATATTTCATATAAGTTTCCAGATACTGTCCCCTCTTGATATATTTCACCACTCTGCTCATTTGCCGCAGCTTGTTTTTATTCTTTTCAAGCGCCTTTTTTATTTTTATGACATCTATGTCACATTCAGTAAAAGAAATAATATCCTTTTTATCAAACAGAACAAACGGCAGTTCCGCGATATCATCCCGTGTATAACAGGTCATTTCTTTTCCCCGGATTTCATGCGACTGCACACAGATATCCAGCGTCAGATATTCAGATGTATTTTCTAAATGAATATTGCTTTGAGCAATCTCCGCTCTTATTTCATCTACCCGGGAATCAATCGGCGATAACTTATTCAATGTTTCCAGACATTCCCATAAAAACGGCTCCTGATGTGATTTTTCTACATCAAACCAGAAATCAATGTCCGAATACTCATCAACCCGTCCAAGCCCATCCGCGCCCTCTAACCACATGGCATATACATATGGTTTTTCCATGCTGAACCTTTGTAAATATTCTATGATCTCGTTCCTGTTTATCATCTTTCTCCGCCTCCGCAACCAGTATACTGTATCATCTGGGAAATTAAAAGATGCCTTTATATAAAAAATATGCTAAAATGAAGCCGAAGCCGCCTGGCAGTCAGTGAAGACCATTATTGAAGATAAGGAGAAAAAACAGTCATGACAGTTTCAAGCATCAAAGCCACGTTGCAAAGCGATATCCAGACCGTATGGGAAGTTGTTACCACCGTACAGGATTATACATGGCGCAGCGACTTAAGTAAAACAGAAATCTTAGATAATAGGCGATTCGTCGAATATACAAAAGAGGGTTATGCAACCACGTTCACAATTACAGTGACAGAGCCTCGCAAACGCTGGGAATTTGATATGGAAAACAGCAATATGAGCGGCCACTGGCGCGGTATCTTCACGGGATCAGGCGTACAGACCGAAGTCGAGTTTACAGAAGCGGTCACTGTCAAAAAAATCTTTATGAAGCCGTTTGTAAAAGGTTATCTGAAAAAACAGCAGACACTGTTTCTGTCTGATCTGGAAAAAGAATTAAAAAGGAGGCAAGACCATGCTGACAAATAAAAAAATAATATGGCTCGGCAGTATCCTTCTTACCGCCGTCATACTCATTGGCGGGTGCGGAAAAAATACTTCTGGTCAGGAAAAAACGATTCCCGGAAACACGGTTTCTACAGATATCTCTTCATCTAAAGATAGTTCATCCCCGGCAGAGGATAACCCTACCCCTGAAAGCGCTGTCTCCGCCTACGGTTTTCCCGCGCAGATGCCTGCGTTTGCCGCTAAAGACTTAGACGGAAACGAACTCACCGAAAGCATTTTCAGTGAAAAAGACCTGACTGTCTTGAATATCTGGGGGACTTTTTGTCCGCCCTGTATCGGCGAAATGCCGGAGCTTGGTGAGTGGGCCAAAGAGATGCCGGATAATGTTCAGCTGATCGGTCTTATCACCGATATCTCCGGAGACGATGACACACAACACCACGATCTGGCTGTGGAAATTCTGGATAAAGCAGACGCTGATTTTTTGCAGATCGTCGCCAATCAGGACTTCGCACCCATTATGCAATGCGTTATCGGCGTTCCTACAACGCTATTTATTGATAAAGAAGGAAATCTGGCAGGCGACCCCATTATCGGTGCTAATGTAGACGGATATAAACAGTTCGTGGAGGAATATCTGAATGGACTCTAAAAAGAAAAAATCATTACAGATCATAACAGCACTCGCCGCCTGCGTTTTTATCGTATTGGGAACGCTTAGGAGCGAAATCCTCATTGTGCTGGATAAAGCCGTGCATATCTGCTTTGAATGTATCGGCCTGGGATAATTGTTGGATAGTGAACGGAGAACTCACATGAAAATAAACCATGCTCTGAAAAGAAAAATTTTCCAGTTGCTCGCTTTTGGTTATTCAAATACTCATCTGGCGAACTTTAAAGACGGAAAAATATACGAAGGAAAGTGGAAACAGTTCTGCAATCCGGGGCTGAACTGCTATTCCTGCCCTGCTGCCAGTCTGGCCTGCCCTATCGGCGCCCTGCAGGCGGTGGGCAGTTCCATGAACTTTCGTTTCAGCTTTTACGTAACAGGTCTTCTGTTAGCTTTCGGCGTGCTTCTCGGCCGGGCGATCTGTGGTTGGTTATGCCCTTTTGGCTTATTACAGGAACTGCTTCATAAAATTCCTTCGCCCAAATACAGATTGAAAAAAATTTTTTTATCCATTAAGTATGTGGTACTCGTTGTTTTCGTCTTTATACTGCCAGTTACGGCCACGGACTATATGGGTATGGGAAAACCGGCTTTCTGTCAGTTCATCTGCCCGGCCGGCACATTAGAGGGCGGCATCCCGCTGCTTGGCACACATGCAGAACTCCGGCAGACAATAGGGCCTCTTTTTTATTTAAAAATGGCTATCCTTTTACTGACCATCCTCGGCTGCATTTTTATCTATCGTTTTTTCTGCCGCATATTCTGTCCGCTCGGCACCATTTATGGTCTGTTAAATAAGATCAGTATCTATCATCTGCATGTCGATTCCCATAAATGTATAAACTGCGGAAAATGCAGGCAGATATGCAAAATGGAAGTCGATCCGGTCAAGACGCCGGATTCCGCAGAGTGTATCCGCTGTGGCGAATGCGCAAACGCCTGCCCGGAAGGCGCAATCTGTCTTGGATTTAGAGCTAAAACGAAAATGCCGGAAACAGAGAACCGGATGAATTAAATATTTCTCTTGACATTCAGCACATTCATCAGTGCCTCCTGCAGCACTCGTGATACGTTAATTCCTGCATGTTCGGCTTCATAATCCAGCCAGCTTGGAAGAGCAACATTTCTTCGGACAGTTTTTGTATCAATTTTTTTCCTGTATTCAGAAAAATCAACATCCACATAAGTTAAAATTCCTGCTGAAAAGTCAATATCTTCTATATCTCGTTTTACCTTTTCCATAGCGTCTGCCTGATCTGAAGGCAACGGAAGTTCTTCCTTATTATCTTCCATTGAAATTCCAGCCACCCCGATGGCATCCCGCGCCATTTCAATAGCATCCGCAAAAGTATCGCCTTCCGTAAGAATTTCCATATCAGGGACGCACACCAAAAATGGATGTTCAGAGTCATCATTTGCATTGACAATAAAAGTTGGATAAACCTGTTTCATGTTGTCACCTCTTTATATTTTCCACTTTCTTAATATCATTTTTGCCAAACTCTCATTAATTTCTTTATGTCTTGGGATTTTCTCTATATCATTGCCCCGTCTGTAAATATCATGATTTCCACCATGTCTCCGGTTTCCGCCCTGCTTTCCCCTTACCCATAATTTGTCACAAACACCTCCTGCGAATCCGCCTTTATCGTATTATCATTGAAACTGATATAGTTGCTCTTCACATCATACGCTCGATATTTTTTTGACCAGTCTAAAAATCTCTGATTCACCTTTCCCCTATGCGTGATCAGATTCGTGATACCGAAAGCAATACCCCTCTCATGCAGGGAATCCAGATACTCGCACAACTCATCTTCTTTTTTATCATTCCACAGTTTATTATATTCGCTCATGGAGATCAGATAGGGCGGGTCCAGAAAAACATAGGCATTTTCCCTGTATACGATTTTTTCCAGAAAAGAAATGTAATCCATGTTGAAAAAAGTTATATCATGTTTTTCCACAAATTCAAGATACTGACAGAGCGCATGATATACATTAGCGTTAAAATCCACATTTCCGACCGGCAGATTAAAATCCCCTTTATCATTAAACCGTATCATATGATTAAAACCATATATCAGCAATAGATACAACCTCAGATAATCCTCTTTATCCGCATTAAAATCCCTGCGCATCTTCAAATAGGCTTCTTTATTATATCTGGAATAATAAGTCTTTACATATTGCTTTTTTAACTCATCTGGAACACACAGCCCCCGATAGGAGCAGGAGAGGCCGTAAAAGTCAATAAGTTCAAACAATTCTGCAAATAATTCCGCTTTTCTCCCGGCATACCTCCCGATCTGTTTGTGTAATTCCACGACATAAAAATCCACATCATTTAACAAGTAAAATGTTCCCTGTGAATTAAGAAAAGAACTACCGCCGCCTACGAACGGTTCAATATACTGTCCAATTATTTCCGGCATTAACTGTTTTAACTGGGGCATCAGCTTATACTTATCTCCCACATAGAAAAAAGGGGATCTGATTGTCTGCTTCTTCTCCATTGTAAATACCTGCTATCTTCTTTTTCCTGCTTTCGTTATAAAAACAAACTCTTTATGATCGTCAAATTCCGTCTTGCCGGCATTAAAACACGGATGCTTTTTCTCAAATATTTCCGTACTGCCTTTTGCCTCCAGAATGGCCTGTATTTCCTCTAACGCAATTTTATTCATAGAGGAACTGCTTTTGGAATGATAGGTATTGTTATAAGTTACAACAATATATTTGACATCTATATTCCTGATCAGATCCGCAAATACTTCCGGTGCGTTGTTCCGACAGTAATCGCTCATATTTTCAGACGGAGGCTTTAACGCCGTTCCTTCCAGCACCGGTTTTTTCCACTGGACAATATTTTCCAATACATGATAAAATCTGCTGTACTGTCTGCTATTATACGGCGGATCGATAAAAGCGATATCTGCTTCGACTTTTCTCACAAGTTCATTGGCATCTTCTCTGTAGATCATAAACTTGTCATCCGCCTCTTCCGGCTGGATCAATTCAAAGACGAAACGATCGTCAATCTTTTCTATTTTCCTGTACGCATCGTAATGCCCTACCGTATTAGCCACTTTATCCATGGAATATACAAGTGATGACAACAGTATACAATATTCCCTGTCCGATAAAACTCCCTTTGACATTTCCCTTTCAAGTTCTTCACGGATTTCTCCAATCAGCTTTGCATCATTTCCAGAAAAATACTTTCCGCCGAAATTCTTCGAAACATAATTTTCTGACAACATTTCTACAGCAAGCTGTTGAAACTTTTCTTTATAAACGGTCAGCTTTGCTTCGTCAAACGCTCCGTTGCCGAAGAATCCTTTATATATGATCTCATTGGAAAAAAGAAAATCGTTGATGAGCATCTTGTCATAATGCGCCTTCATGCGGTCGCTTACCACACCAGTGCCTGCGAAAACATCAAAAAAAATTTTTCCCTCACAATTTTCCAATATCAATTCCTCTATCCAGCCAAGCAGTTTGTACTTGCTCCCTGTATACCGCCTGTTACTGATATGATACATAAACCATTTCCTCTTTTTCCTGTACTCTTTTACCTTTTTTTCATTCTCCTGCCCAGATACCGGTTCACCTGCTTACGATACACAAGATATTCATCGCCAAAAGCCGTCAGCAGAAAATCCTCTTCCACGTTCACAATCTGCAAATGGAGCATAAAGATGGCAAATACCGTCACCACCAAGAGGAACCAATTAAAGAACATCAGTAAAATGCCGATATAAACCAGATCAAATCCAAGAAATGCCGGATTGCGGCTGATCTGATAGATCCCTGCTGTGACAAGTTCTGTCTTATCCGTTTCTGCCACGCCTGCCCGCCAACTGTCCCGCATCGTCATGACCGAAGTAATAAAAACACCGACGCCCGCAATGCCTATACATATACCCATGTATCTTATTACATCCGGTAAAAGAGCCATATTTAACGCAATACTGACAACTTCCACTATCGGTACAAAAAACGTAACCGCTTTCAGCGTCATTTCAATTCCCTTCACAAACCCTGTTTTCCCTTTTCCCATCTGATTCGTCTGTATTCCTTTTTTCTTCTGACTTATCATCTTGATAAAATAACAACCGTAAAAAACTGCCAGAATGATAAGTCCTGCTATCTGAAATAACATCATATGTCTCCTTTTTCATTAACTATATTTTGATACTTTCAATAAGAATTACGTAGTGATTCTTATTGTATCATATTACAGACTATTCCGCTATGTAAAATCCCTTTTGCATGTCCTTTTGCCATGATGTAAAATACATTTGACAGACATTTTCACCAGCCCGGCGTAATATGAAAACAGGTCAGGAGAAGATGTGTCCATAAAGAAAGGAGGGTGGTTCTTTGGAACTAAGTAAGCAGATAAAGAAATACCGTACAGACAAAAATCTGTCGCAGGAAGAACTTGCTGAAAAAGTCTATGTTACAAGACAGACCATATCAAACTGGGAAAATGATAAAAGCTATCCCGACGTCCACAGCCTGCTTTTGCTGAGTTCCCTATTTAACATATCTCTTGATCAATTAATAAAAGGAGATATTGAAACGATGAAAGAAGAAATAAACAAAGACGAGATCAGAAAATTTAACCAAGAGAGCACAATTTTTACCTTTTTGCTCATACTTATCCTCTTATCCGTCATTCCACTGATACATTTTCTGGGCGGCTGCGGAATCGCTGTTTTAGTCGTGATCTATGCCGCGGCGCTGTATTTCAGTATAAGAGTGGAAAAATATAAAAAGAAATATGATATCCAGACTTATAAGGAAATCCTTGCTTTTAAAGAAGGGAAAAAGCTGGACGAGATCGAAAAAGCTAAAGAAGAAGGCAAACGACCCTATCAAAAAGTGCTGCTGGCCCTCGCTTCTGCGGTCATTGCCATGATTGTCAGTATGCTGTTCGCCAGTGTGTTGAGGGCGGTGGGGGTTTAGAAATGGATTTTCCCCGGTGAATCATGATATTTTATATTATGATTCACCGGGGCATGTGATTGTCAATATCAGTGCTTCAATCTTTAATGCACTCCTTTATTTTAGCAATCACCCCTATATCCGCCGGCAGCCACGCCACGGAATCCAGTTCGGCTTTTGTCAGCCATTTGGCCGCCTCATGCTCTTTAAGCACTAAATCCCCGGAGACTACCTCACACCAGAAACAATCCATGGAAAGATGAAATGCAGGATAATCATATTCTACTGTCTCGATCAGTTCTCCTATGGCTATCTCCGTATCCAGTTCTTCCATGATCTCACGTTTTAATGCCTGTCTGGGGGTTTCGTCTTTTTCTATCTTTCCTCCCGGAAATTCCCAACCATCCTTAAACTCCCCATATCCTCTCTGCGTTGCAAATATGACTTCTTTTCCATTTTTATTAACTGCTTTTATGACCGCGGCTACTACTCTGACTGTTTTCATGCTTTTTACACTTCGTTACCTTTATACACACTATAATAATTCAACCAAATCACCTCAATGCAGTACTTTCATTAATTCACCACTATCATTTCCATTACCCAATAACAGTTCATAATATCGTAAAAGATGAGGTGCCAGTGGAAGATAATTATCTCCTGACGAAATCATTTCCTTAACTTCCGTCTTCTTGCCTGGAAGAATAAATCCACACCTGTCTGCCCCTGTCAAAAGAACATACGCAAGTAATTGATGACTATCTGACCTGTCTGGTCTTCCACTCATCTTATACTTGACATCTATAACAGCTACGGCCCTTTCATTTTCATAAATAACAATATCAGGAATACAAAACGGCATTAAATGAATACCCTTTTCTACATCACCAGCGCATACTATATCTCTTTGCAGATAATATTTTCTCGAATACCTCTCAACTCTGTATTTACTGTCTTTTAATGCCTTCTTCAGTTCAGTTCTTGCATAATATTCAAACAATGTTTCCATATTAATAGTATACGGAACTGTATAAATAAATCGTTTTTCATCTCCCTTTGATTGTTCAGTATGACTCTGAAAATTCAAAGATAATATAGCTCGTGCCTGTTGAATCACAGGTTTGTAATATGAATATAATCCTCCAACATTTGATGTATTAAAATCCGTATTGCTAATTTTAACAGTTTTCACACGTCTCATGCTGTTTAAACAATAATTTATCTTACCACTGGCAGATGCTTCTTCTTTGAATTTCTCCTTCAATATCATCTTGCATTTTACCAGCGCCGCTTTAACTATCCTGTTCTCGATAATATCATCAGTAAAATCTACATAACGGCAATAAAATTTGTCACTACGTCCTCTTGTTGTATTATGCTTGATGTTTTTATTGACATCAACTTTTCCGCGCAATTTGGCAGTAAAATTCTCCTCGTGATAAATAAGCGATTTCTTTAGCCCCTTTTTACACAACGCATAACAGGAATTTACATAGCTTAATGCAAACAGTATTTCTGCATCAGAATCAACATTTTGCGGCAGACGGATTAAAGGCTGATCATAAAAAATATGGAAAAGAAATCTCTTATCAGCCGCCAATTCGTTCACATATATTTCATATTCATCATCTAACATTACCGTTTCAAGCATATGCCACGGATCTAATCCGTAATTAGATGTAATAACAAGTATATGCTCTTTCCCATTATCCTGTATTGACATACCATTGCGATCATACAATCGACCTATACCAACCTGACCACTTGTCCAAAGATTATTATTATATCTGTGTATTCCAAAATTTATCTCCGGTCTAAGAAGATCAATTCTTCCCCAGAAACCTTCTTTTTCATCAATTTTCGACCAATCATGAATATGATGAGTTATAATCTCTTTTGCCATTCTTTATCTTCCATTTCTTAATATTTAAATTCTTTACAGAGATCGTCAATAAATTTTCCTATGTACTCATTGTCTATTATCACATTCAACTTGGTAAGGTTACCAAATTCTTTAATATAAAGCATGACATTCTCACTTAAAAGTGCAACCTGCTCATCTTCACTACCAGCCGAATGTATTTCTGAAGGCAAATGTTCAAGTGACACTAAACTTTCCGTAACATCCAAAATGCCATCTTTGACATATTCCCTCAAAATAGGTACCACCTGAAAAATGAAGTGCTCTATTATTGCATCCTCATATCCCCTTTTCCTATCACGAAGGAAATATGTGTGTCCAATTCGGACATCACTTTTCTGATATTCATTATTGAAGAATCGTTCATCATCAAAAATTCGCTGGACACCATCAAAAAGTAATAATTCAATGGAATTTTCATCTGCATTACCAGAAATATTCTGGTAACATTTCAGAACAATTTGTCTATCTGCCGGACTATCAATAAAAATAAAACGCCTTCTTATTGCATAATCAATAGCATCAATCGATTTATCTGCGGTATTCATTGTACCGAGAATAAACATATTTTTCCCAAGAACAATATCTTTCGTGATTTTTTCTGTCGCCTTCTCTTTTACCTCATATGGCGTTGAAACTTTACTGTTTCTATATTCTAATCCATAAATTAATTCCCCAAAAACAGTTGCCAAATTTGCGCGGTTTATTTCATCCACAATAAGATAAAACTTAGGCTGCGCGCCACTACCGGCATTATCGGCAGCTGCTTTTGAAAACTCCGCAATCTTTCCAAGTATACGGTTGACGCTTTCATAACTTGGTGTTGTTTCTCCCGCAGGAATTTTAACTTCTATTCCTCTGATAAAATCTTCATATCCATACGACGGATGAAACTGAACAAGATCCCATCCTCCTGTCGTCAGTTTTGGAGATGTTCCAGGATTCTCATAGTCTTCATCAGTCAATTTAAAAGCATCCAAATCTTTAGATATATCCTCCTGGGATGCAAAATCCATTGATAATGATGGCGCATCTGCTTTTAACTGTTTCAACACAAATCTCTTGCTTTCAAATGTTTTTGACGTTCCAGGAGGGCCTTGAAAGATCATTTGCCTTACTCCAATATTTTCCATAATCTTCTGATAATCTTTTAAATCAACCATTTTTAGCACTCCTTTTATTTTGATTGTTTTTTTAGCTCCAGTTGTAACGTTAAACAAATCCTCATATTCATCGATCGATAATGCGTTTCCAGAAACCAATTCGTTGTATTTATCTTCATTGACTTCAATATCATCACCTACCCCATACCATAACAATCGTAAATTTTTTACCTTCTTACCATAATATGCCAGTCTTTCCTTGTCTCCTCTGGGTGCTGTTGGTGAGCGTCTCTTCAAGACCTGCTTAACCACATCGAGATATCTATGTTCCAACTCAATAAGTTGATATAACTCTAAATATTCCGGATCTGTCCCCATAACTAATCCAATATTCATTTTGTATAACTCCAAATATTTATTCAACAGTATATGAACAGCAGACATTATATTAACAGTGTTATGTTGTACGCTCAACTCTGGTGAGTCCGGATCAAACCCATGATTTCTAAAACCGCTCAAAGGAATAAACTCTACATCTTGTCTACCATCATTGTAGGAAATCACATACTCTTCAGTATCATTCTGTGATGCGTAACGACCAGTGGCTGCACTGTCCATTGTATAATACGCATGTGTGCCAGAGATTACTCCTCCCCTAACCGTTTCATACATAAATCTATTAGCTCTGCTTCTTTCAACAAGATACGCTGCTTTTTCTTTCGGAGTGTGTAAACTTTCAACATAAGCTATCTGCGTATTTTGAAGCAATGATCCCATAAGAACATCATAGGGAAACACGCCATTTAAAATCAAAGCATCTAATATACACTCCATCATTCCTCTGAAATCAAGACATTGCGCAGGAACGATAGTGTTATGATAATAATCCCGTGAATCTGACAGGGAAAAAGATGTTATAAATCTATTCTGTCTTACAAGTTTCTTTCTAATTGCCAAAATGGGGCATATACCTTCAATACCCACATTGAGACTTAAGTTTACCTGTTCAATAAATGAATCTGGGGCACTCTTCAATAACCCCATCGAATACAAATCTTTTAAATATGGGCCAACCTGATATTTAATTTTCTGTCGAATATTATCCAAAATAAAATGAACATTTCCATTACGGGCAACAATATACATTCCATGCCCCGGTATATACTGTCCTGCATCAATTCCCGGCTCAACCTGGAAATAACTGATAACATAATCTTCTACTCTATTGTAGATATCCATAACTAAATTCATAGCCGGATTACTAATATACCCTTGATAATAGCAACGAACAACTTCTCTGGATGCTTTTAACTCTTTTAAATAAGTCATTCTTCTTCGCATTGCGAGATCAAGCCCATTCTGTATATCAAGTGTATTTTCAGTGAATATTAATACTACATTGTCTGGTATATTTATTCTGTTTCCATCAGGCAATTCAATATTCTGATTACGATATTCCATTGCATAAAGCAGATTTCCAAGAAGTCTACTGGCATCTGCCCTATTAATATCGTCTAAGATCACACAATATTTGTCGCGCTTTCCACATGCTCTATTACATATCTTCATAACTCGCTTTTCTGTAAACGAGATATTTATACTACTATCCACTTTTATTTCAAGTCCATAAACTATATCGTCAAATTCCATTGACGGATGTACCTGAATAAATTCGCACAGATCACTATCATTAACAAATTTTTCTATATCCTCTGCATCGTCGGCCGGATTTTGATCAAAAGCTTCTTTTTCGGTCATATTTTTTTTACACATATAATATGCGACAGCTCGTGCGAAAAATGTTTTTCCCGTTCCCGGGCATCCGCGAATCAATATATTCGACATAAGACCTCCACATTATTCTCCTCGTTCAAGTATTATTTGAATAAGTCGCGCAAGAAAATAGGATATCTTTGGCGGTACAGCATTCCCTATCTGCCTGCTAATCTCTCTTCTTGCGCCATAAAAAACAAAGTCATCTGGAAAACTCTGTATTCGTGCCGCTTCTCTCGGACTCAACGTTCTATCTTCATCCGGATGTATAAAACGCCCTCCGGCAGGCGTATCAAATCTTGTTGTAATTGTTGCCGCCGGTTCATCCCAGATCAATCGTCCATAAGATCCGCTATGAACCGAGTTTATTTCTTCATCTAAGTAAATATAATTCTGACCATTATCTATTTTTCTCATTCTCTCTACAGCTTTTGCAGAATGGCGCGACTGCATATGATTTAACAGCTTCTCTTTGTCACATGCAAGGTATCTCTGGTATTGATTCTGTGGCACAGGATTTTCAATTATTCCACTTTCAGTAACTGGTGGAAGATTGCCGATCGCATCTCTAACTGTAGTCTTCGTAAAATAGTCCGGATATTCCTCCATTATTAAATGACGGGTTTCTTCCCAAACATCTTCAAAATTTAAATTTGCAACCGTTGTCCCAATAATTATTAACCGTTCTCGTTTTTGCGGAATGCCAAAGTCAACAGCTTTTATAACCTTGTAAAATACGTTATACGGACAGCCATCGTTCATTTCGGCATCAGAAAAGATGCTGAGAATTTCTTTAAATATTTTCCCTTTTTGCATATTCTGCATTCCCTTAACATTTTCCATAATAAATATCTTGGGCTTCACAGTTTTAACAACATTGAAATAGTGCATAAATAAATAATTCCTCGGATCATCAATAAAATCATGTCTTATCCGTGCACCCGCCATTGAAAAACCCTGGCATGGAGGCCCTCCTATAATTATCTCTGCATCACCCTGTTTAAAAACATCGGCCATATCAATGTTCTTAATATCATCAACAAGAACATCTATTTCTGGATAATTTTTCTGATAAGTGTTTGCGATTACCGGGTCATATTCAACTGCCTTATCAATCAAAAAGCCAGCTTGGAGAAATCCAAGTGATAACCCTCCACATCCAGCAAACAAGTCTATGACTTTCATGCTTACTCCGCCCCTCCGCTTGTTCTATACCTAAAAGCAAATCCCTTAATATATTCGCTTTCTTCTTCTGTTAATCCAAATAAAGCATTAATATATGTATCTATAGCATGGATTTCCTTTATACATTCTCTATGCTTATACTCATATTCGGTTTGCTTTGTTCCAACATAAACTTTTGTTTTTTCCAATCTATCTCTCAGATCATAAGCAAGCTTACTTGCACTTCGGTAATCACCATTAAATGGCGCCATGAATCCATTCAATTCCCTGCTTACATGCCAGCAATCCGATGTGCTGACCCAATACCACCAAAACAAAGAAGAGTTGATCAAACAATAACAGTAATCCGCAGCTTCTGCACTATTAAAGCTAAATATCTTATACTCTGGATCATCAACTCGCTCTCTATATGCTTTCATCCAAAAAGTCTCACGTCTATTTAAGTATACAGATTCATTTCCATGCCTTGATTTATCATATACAGAATCAAATTTTCGTAAATCTGTTATCTTTTTAAATATTGCAACGTCAATATCCATTCCAAGTTTAGGAATACCATTCTTTGAATAAAAAGTATTTCTTACGACTTGCGTCTTACGGAATAAATTTTCTCTTTCTTCTTTATACCAGTACTGGTAATTTCCAGTATATACTGTCTTTCTGCACTTTTTTTTCTTTCCAATCAAAATACATAGTTTCTGATGAACAGAATCAAATAAACAATCCGGTCTATCTGCATAGCTAAGAATGTATTGCTCCGTAACTATATTGAATAACTCATCACGTAAATCTGACATTCTGGGTGTCGAGATATACGAGAGGGGAACAATAAATCCTAAACTTCCACAAGAAGATAATTGATCGGCAGCATTTATCAACACATTGGCATATATATTTCCATAACGTTTATCAAGTTCCAATCCACTGTCAGAATCCTCAACATACGGAGGATTCCCAACAATTATGTCATAGCACCTTTTTTTGGGTGCTGTCTGTATATAATCATATGTATAGAAATTTGCCTTCATCGCACTGGCCAAACCCCTGATTGATGAGATACCTGTTTTTTTTAAAACGCAAATAAAAAGTCTCAATTTTGTTATCACTATTGACTCTTTATTTATATCATTTCCAAAAATCGTAGCTACTGTTTCGCGTACCATTTTCCCAGAAACTTTTTTATAGTGATGATTGAGCAGATCCAACTTTTTTTCTAATGCCACAAGCAGATATTCCCCTGCTCCACATGTTGGATCATAAACAGTTTTTTTGATTGCAAATGATCTATAGGGAATACATGTCAATTCTTCTTGTCCAATATTTTGTGAACGAAGTTTTCCATAGGCCGCTTTGATAGTGTTTGTAACAATAAAGCGTACAACATCATAAGGCGTATAATATACACCTTTACTCTTTCTTATAGACTCTTTTTCATTCAGTTTTGATAACATATTTTGTGCTTTTATATATGAAATCGCAACATCCTTTTTCTTACAAAAAGCATACTTTGTTTTACCGACAATCGCAAGCAGTTCTTCAGAAACCAAACTCAACTCGTTTTCATTGCAAATCGTTGCCACATAAGAATATACTATATCTAACGCGTCCTCCATGAACATAACACTGTTTACCTCTCTATTATCTTTATAGAGCGCTTTTCCTGTCAATCTTCCTGAAATCTTTCTTCGCCCTAACTCTTTTAAAGATTAAAGTAACGACACAGTTCATTCCATTTTTCCTGTGTCATTTATCTTTTTCCTTTTCTTTCACCACACCTGATACCCCTGCCGTCTGGCAGAATCGTACACCGGCCTCATATTCTTTTCCAGAATCTGATAAAACTCCAACTCTGAATTTCCCTTTCTGTACAACTCGCTGCTTGCCCATATAGAATGCAGATTATCCCGATAACATGCCTCATAACGTTTTCTCAACTGCGGCCTCTCAACATCATGGATCGCCCGATACAGAACAAACTGATTTCTCGCAAACCTTAAAAAGAACGGCTCCCACTTAGGCAGTTTATTGCTTTTCGAGGAATTAAGAGAAGAATCCATCGGCATCAAATTCCACAGTTCATCGTTCATTACGAAAGACCACGGTATAAAATGATCCACATCATAGGCCCCCTGTTTGATCGGCTCCTCCTTAAATACATCTATTACTGTCTCAAACTCAAGGATTTCTTCCCATAGTTTGCGAACGTTATCCAATTTCCGGGCCTTTTCTTCATTGGGGGATAATTTATAAACAAGACCAGGAATTTCCGGGTTATTGTTTTGAAGCCATTTTACCTTTTCATATTGGATCCAGCCTATGATCACAACAGTATTATCCTGGATCATCTGCATCCACGGTCTCGCAAAGATCAACTTGCGTTGTAAGCCACTGCCCGGCCGTGCATCATTCGTCATCCACCGTTTTTCTATTTTCAATTCCGGAAAACCGGCCATAAACTCTGCAAAAGTCTTTTCCGTAAAATCCGTAAAATGTCTCCCTTTGCGCTCTCCCTCAAAGTTTCCGTATTTAAAAGACATATACACGATCCCCGTATTTTTGAGTGCGCGATATATCCTGCACATTACTGTTGACAGTTCTTTTTTAGACAAATGTAAAAGAGAAGCGCAGGCCCATATTCCATCATATTTATCGACTTCGTTCAGTTCCTCGAACAGCATGTGTCTTATCTGGATTCCCGTCTGTGCGCCCGCCAGTCTGCACATCTCTTCTGATCCGTCCACAGCCTCCACCTGATATCCCTGATCCAGAAAAAACTTCGTATCCCGACCGGAACCACAGCCAAAATCAAGGATTCTTCCGTTTGCTGGAATGTATTTTAGAAATTCATATTGTATCTCTGAAATATCCGTATTTATTGTTTCTCGTACAAATCTTTTCGCATTATCATTATAATACTCTATCGTTTTCGACATTCTCTCACCCAATAATCGTAATACGCCCTGCCATCCTGCGTCCCCATCAACGGCTCCTCAGATTTACGAAAGCCAGCTTTTTTCAGGGCTTCTATTCGTTCTACCGCATAGACTGGCGCTTTGGTTGCGATCATGGAACAGGCAAACCAGTCAAAAAACGGCTCTGTGACTAGCGACAGGACACTATACAGAAGGTGTGTCTTTTCACAGTCGCTTCTAAGGTCTATCCTCATAAGAGCGCAGTCATGATAATAGTCTTTTGCTTCTCTGCGAAACATTTCTATCGTTCCCACCGCTTTCCCTGCTTTTTTACCCACTATGGATAAACGCACGAAACTTTTGTTTTCATGATATTCTATCAACCAGAACTTTATCGTATTTTCCACATCTATTCTGGATGCACAGTAAAAGTTGCTGCCATTGCAGTTATCGCTGTTAAAAAACGGCAGCGCATATTTGTCTCCGTATACAGCCAGCAGATCATCCGCATCGCCTGACTCGATCAGTCTTATGAGAAGATTGTCATTTTCCAAAACAGGACAGTTTTCATAAATATCCATGATTTTTCCCCTACTACTTAATCTTTTCTTTTTATCTTATCATAAAAAGATTCTTTTTTCTATAAAACTATTTCTCCACTTCCTCCCTCCTTCCCCCGCTCCGGCATCGGTTTCCGCCACAGTTATTTTTTAAACGCATTTTTAATTGCTTTTTGGCCTGTACAAAGGTATAATAAAAAACGTAGTATACCATATGCTCAAACATAGGAGGAGAGAGTATTCATGAAAGAGAAAAGTAAACTATCTTTATTACTCGGTGTCTGGAACACCAAAACAATCGTAGGTGTAGCGATCGGCGCCGCTTTGTTCGGCGTACTGATGGTATTTGGCGGAATTAAAGTATTCACCAATACTTCCCTCACCACAGCGATGGTCGTTGTCGTTGTTGTAGCCGGAATGTTCGGGCCTCTGCCTGCTGCTGTTGCTGCCGGTGTCGGAAATGTCATTGCCGATCTGATTGGCGGATGGGGCTTCTGGTTCGACTGGTCTATTGGAAATTTCGTTCTCGGATTTTTCGTAGGACTGCTCCCGCTTTACGGCGCTAAGATCGAAGATGGTATCTTCACTGTGAAACACGCTGTCATCTATGCGGTCACTGTTATTGTCGGCAATGCGGTCGCATTCGGCCTTGTAACACCTTTGCTTACCTACCTGTTCTATTCATCAGAATTGACGGTTACCTGGATGCAGGCATTTTCCGCGATCATTTCCAACGGTGCGGTACTGTTGATCGTAGGTATTCCGTTCTTATTCTTACTGGCAAAACGTAACGCAAAGAAAACCAATTTAGTTAAAGAAGATTAATGTATGATGAAAAAAGCGATTGTTGAATTCAAAGATTTCAGTTTTAAATACAAATCCCAAACCGAAACAACGCTGAAAAACATTAACCTCACTCTTTATCAGGGAGAGAAGGTTCTGATCCTCGGTGCCAGCGGCTGTGGTAAATCGACCCTGGCCAACTGCATCAACGGACTGATCCCTTTCTCCTATGATGGAGAGATCACCGGCTCTCTCAAAGTGGCCGGGATCGAGACCAAAGAGGCAAGCATTTTTGAGATCAGCAGCCATGTGGGAACCGTCCAGCAGGACACGGACGCCCAGTTTGTAGGTCTTTCCGTAGGCGAGGATATCGCCTTTTCGCTGGAAAACCGCTCGGTTGCCAGAGATATCATGCTTGAAAAAGTGGATCATGCAGCCAGGTTAGTCGGTATGGAGGATTTTTTAGTACAACCGCCCTTTCACTTATCGGGCGGGCAGAAACAGAAAGTGGCTTTAGCCGGTATCATGCACGACGAGGAAGAAATACTGCTCTTTGACGAACCGCTCGCCGCATTGGATCCGGCCATGGGCATGGCCGCGGTAGATCTGATCGACCAGATTTATCGTGAAAAAGAAAAGACCGTCCTTATCATCGAGCACCGTCTGGAAGATGTCCTGTACCGTCATGTTGACCGCATCATCCTGATCGACAACGGACAGATCCAGATGGATTCCACGCCCGATGAACTGTTGCGTTCCGGGTTATTAAAAGAACACGGCATCCGGGAACCGCTTTACATATCGGCTCTGAAGAATGCCGGCATCCGTTTTTCCGATACAGAGCACCTTGATAATATCGAGGAACTGGATATTGGCAGATATAAACAGGCAATCGTAGACGACATGAAGAGCGTGAAACCCTATCAGGTTCCGCCCAGAGACGAACTGTTGCTGCATGTTTCCCATGTTGATTTTTCTTATGGGGAACGCAAAGTTCTGGATGATGTTTCTTTCGATGTATACCGCGGCGAAAAAATTGCCATCGTCGGTAAAAACGGCGCCGGAAAGTCCACTATGGCCAAAATGTTATGCGGTATCATCAGACCGCAAAAAGGTGAGATCTACATGGGCGATACCAACTGCATAAAACTTTCTATCAAAGAAATCGGCGCTAAAATTGGTTATGTCATGCAGAATCCCAATCAGATGATCGTTAAGGATATCATTGCCGATGAAGTGCGTCTGGCCCTTACTTTAAACGGTTTTGACCAGGAAACAACCGCCAGACGTGTAGATGACACACTGAAAATGTGCGGTCTGTACCCTATGCGGAACTGGCCGGTATCCGTGCTCAGTTATGGACAGCGGAAACGTGTAACGATCGCCTCCATTCTGGCATTGCAGCCGGAGATCATCATTCTCGACGAACCCACAGCCGGACAGGATTATCACCGCTATACGGAGATCATGAGTTTTCTGGAAGAGTTAAACAGAACATATCATATCACGATCCTTTTCATTACGCATGATATGCACCTGGCCATCGAATACACGGATCGTGCCATCGTATTTGCCGACAGCAAATGTATCGCTGACGATTATGTATTTAAAGTACTGTCCAACAGCGAGATCATAGAGCAGGCCAACTTAAAGCAGACTTCTCTTGTAACGCTGGCGCTGCAGGCAGGACTCGATCCGGAATCCTTTATTCGTCATTTTATTGAGACAGAAAGGGAGGAACGCGCGCATGGACATGAGTAAAAGGCTTTTTATCAATGTCATCCCCGGCAATACCTTTCTTGATAAATTATCAGGAACCACCAAAGTCCGTTTGTTTTTTGCCCTAATCATCCTGCTGATCGCCACCTGGGACTTCCGGATCTTATTCCCAGTTCTTCTGTTGGGCATCGTAGGTCTGGTATCCATCAAACCGAACTGGAAACTGATCGGCGGACTTCTGGCCTTTATCGTGGTCGTGAACCTGTTCAATCTTTTTTTGATATGGGTCGTCACCCCGGATTACGGCAGGAACGTTGTGGGCGGATCGACCGTTCTGTTTACCTTTAATGCAAGATATATCGTGACTGCGGAGACGCTGTGGTATTTCATGATCCGCTTTGTAAAATTTCTGGCCAGCTTTATCGTTTCGCTGACTTTCATACAGGCTATCACGCCAAGCGAGATCGCGGCAGGATTGTATTCTATCAAAGTACCTTATAAGATTGCCACCATTGTCTCCATTGCCTTCCGCTATATACCGGATATTTCCAGAGATTTTTCGGATATCAAAATCTCCATGCAGGCAAGGGGTATGGAACTGGATTCCAAACGGACGGGATTATTTACCCGCCTGAAACAGTATATCCTGATCCTGATCCCTCTGATCGTTATTTCCTTTGAACGCGTGGGCAACATTGCCAACGCCATGGATCTGCGGGGCTATGGAAAAGGAAAGACCAGAACTTATTATTCAGAACACGAGGAAACTCCAAACGACCGCCGGATGAAGATATTTTATATTTTAATCTATCTCGCCATTCTGGCCGTCATCTTCTGCCGGATCGCTTTTCCGCCGGAGTTTCAGGTATGGGCGCCATGGATATAAATTTTCAACAATATTTTCTGGATCATTTAACTGATCTGCAAAACTTAATAAAAATACCTTCCGTCTATGATGCGGATACCATCACAGACGAAGCTCCCTGCGGCAGGGGCGTTTGGAACGCCCTTGCCTATATGAGCGGGTTAGCCCAAAAAGACGGTTTCGAGGTTCTTACCTACGATGGACATGCCATTGCGATCCATATTACACCACAGGAAGACACATCACCGAAAGGCGTATCAAAAGAAGGCGTATCAAAGGAATACGGCTCAAAGGAAGACGTACCAGACGAGCGGATTGATATTGTCTCCCACCTTGACGTCGTGGAACCGGGCATGGGTTGGAGCATTCCTCCGTTTTGCGGGGAAGTGAAAGATGGAAGGCTTTACGGAAGAGGGAGTCAGGATATGAAGACTCCCGCTTTTCTTACTTATCTTGCACTGAAACTGATCCGTGATGAGCATCTTCCCATCAAAAAAGAACTGCGTATCGTCCTTGGCACTGATGAAGAGCGTACTATGAACGATATGTTTTACTATGTTTCCAAGGCAGGGATGCCCGCTTTTGCATTTACACCCGATGGCTTCTTTCCTATGGCGATCGGCGAAAAAGGTTCCCTGATGTGGCGGCTTTCCGGAAAATATGACGGCATTGTCAGAAAAATGGACTGCGGCGTTCAGTGTAATGTAGTCGCGCCGGTTGCCACCGCGCTTTTGAAAGATAACCGTTATACTGATAAACTGCGAAAACTGGCCACAGACAGAAATATCCCCTGCTCTATCCTGGAAAAAGACGGCGGGACTTATCTGGAAGTCACCGGAAAAGCCGCTCACGCCTCGACTCCGGCGGAAGGTTACAGCGCCACCGTGGCTCTGTTTTCTCTTCTAAAAGAATGCGGCGATCCGCTGATGGATAATCTATATCAGTGTTTTAAAGACTTCTATGGACAGGCCATTGGCATCCGGACACCGGACGGCGATCCGACGGCTTATACAATGAATCTGGGAATTTTCCGGATTGAAAATGGTTCCTGTTATGGTGAGGTTGACGCCAGATATCCTTTTGGCATGACCTCGGCGGAATGTACGGATAAACTGGCTTCTAAATGCAGTCTGAACCTATCCCTGGATTATGATTCTCCGCCGACCATGAACGATCCGCAGGATCCTTATGTGAATGCGCTGCTGTCCGTTTATCGGGAAAAGACCGGCGATTACAGTGATCCTGTCATTTCCGGCGGCGTATCTTACAGCAAAGTATTCGGCCATTGTGTCGCTTTTGGCCCGACTTCTCCCGAAGAACCGCTCCTTGCGCATCAGGCGGATGAATCCGTTTCCCTTGATTATGCGGGCAAGGTTCTGGAGATTTATTATGAAGCAATGAGGCGCATTGCTCTGCTTTAAAAATCGCTCTGTTTTAAAAAATCGTTTTGTTTTAAAAAATGCGAAAAGAGGTTAAACTTATGAAACCATGTATTGTCTGGCAGACGGATTTCGGTTTAAAATGGGGGGCTGTTGCCGCTATGAGAGGCGTCTGCAAACAGGTAGACCCTTCTCTGGAATGTGTGGATATCACCCATGAAATTGAACAATATAATATTCTGGCGGCTTCTCGTGAGATTATGTACGTAGAACCGTTCTGGCCGGAAGGCACCATATTTGTCTCCGTGGTAGACCCCGGCGTAGGCACCGACAGACGGGCCTGCGTAGCCCGATTAAAAGACGGCAACTATGTCGTAACACCCGATAACGGAACGCTTACCCACCTTTTTTATCAGGTCGGTATCGAAGAAGTCCGTGAAATTGATGAAACACGCAACCGCTATCCCGGAACAGAAGACGTCTCTGTGTTTCACGGGCGGGATATTTTCGCCTATACCGCAGCCAAACTGGCGGCGGGAGTGATTGATTATAACGGCGTCGGCCCATCCTATCCACTGGAAGAAATCGTTTTATTCGAACAAGATATGATCCGGGCAAAAGTTGATGGCGGCACCGTTAAAGGCATCGTTTCCAGTGTCAGCGATCCGTTCGGCAGTATCGCCCTGAATATCCTTTCCGCGGATTTCAAGGCCGCAGGTTTCCGGCATGGAGATAAAGTGCATGTAACCTTGTCCGATCAGGGCAAAGTTTATTATGATAAAGACGTGCTTTATGAAAAATCGTTCGGTTATGTAGATGTCGGCGAACCGATTCTCTTTGATTCTTCTACCAATTATATTGAACTGGGCATTAATCAGGGGAATTTCAGAGATACCTTTCAGGTTAAGTCAGACAGCGATCATGCTTTTGTGATCGTAAAGACAGATATGTCATAAAAATCATATCTTTAAAGGCCGCGGCTTATGCAGTCTGCGGCCTTTTAAAACGCCAACGCTCTACCTCCCTTTCAGGCTCCGGCCCTGCGTTTCTTATATTCCTGCTTTTTCTCATACATCATGGCATCCGCCCGTTTCATCGTACTGTACAGACCTCCGCCGTCCATGCCCTCCTGATAGACCGCATAACCTGCTGAAATACTGACTGGTACAACAAATCCTTTACTATCCAGTTCCCGTACCACCTGCTCCAATGCGGATAACTTCTCATTGATCCCCTCCAGCGAAGTATAAGGCGTCCAGGCACAAAATTCATCGCCGCCGATCCGATAGCACTTGCCATCCTCTGCAAAAATCTTCTTTAAGGCATCCGCCGCCATTTTAATATACTGGTCGCCATAGTCATGACCATATGTATCATTGCATTTCTTTAAATCGTTCAGATCAAACATAAAAACGACCGTCGGCAGCACTTTTTCCACTCCTGTCACTCTGTCCGGCTCCATTCGCTTCTCCAGATCCTCTCTGAACGCCGTGCGGTTTGACAACCCTGTCAGTTCATCCGTAAAAGCAAGTTTGCGATAGAGCGCGCTTTCTCTTGCCTGTTCCATTAACTGACGGGATCTTCTCACATTGACGATACCCATCACTACGATATAAATGAGAAATCCAATACTGCCTAAAGGTGTGCTCCTGTTACTGATACGATAGATTGCCAGTTCCAATACGGTACTGGCCAGAATGACCAGTACACAGATACTGTTGATCTTGACCTGTATAGTAAGTTCGTTTACCACGATCTCGTGAATTGTCATGCCCACGATCACGACCACAAACAGCAGCAGACAGACATGCGTGAGCAGCAACGTTTCCCGCAGATCGTACCTTCCCGTGATCTGCAAAATGACCCGCACAGCGATCACCGCACAATTTATATAACAGCAAATACTCCACAGCCTGCTCTCTCCGTTATGATACATATGCCGTAAAAACAGCACGAACGGGATCAGCATGGTCATCAACATCAAATGGGATAAAAAGACGATCACCATACTGCACGGAAAAAACCAGTCTGGTATCTGTGTTTCAATGCCCGACCAGATCCCCAGCATCGTGGCGAATATGGCAAACTGCATGATCGTTTCTGCATCCTGCCCTTTTTTTACCACAAAAAGGCCGTACACCAGCATCACAATACCGGCCAGCGCAATTATAGCCGATATGATCAGCCGGATAAGCCGCTCCGCCAGAACCTTATGCTCGATCTCTCGATATGCACCATAGAAAAAACTGCCCTGCGGTTTGCTGTCGCTGTAGACCGGCGTCACCTGAAAGACAATTTCCTTACCAGCGTCTTCCTCTGACAGCGAGATCACATTCCAGCAAAAACCCGTCGTTTTAACGGCACTGTCCGGTTCTCCTTCCAGTGCATACACCCTGTTACCGTCAATGAACACTTCCAGATACATATGCACGGTATTATATACGATCACTTTTCTATTCGTAGCTTCTGCGGGCAGAATCCGCCTGTAATAGTAGGTGTCCCCCTCCTGTGTCATCTCCATTTGATCATCCCAGATGACCACTTCTTTATCTGCAATGCCGGTATTGATATGACTGCGGTAGGAAAAAGAAGCGTATATGGCATACAGGACGCCTATCAGTAGTACTGCAAAGTAAATCCTTGTAACACGTTTTTCCAATCGTATCACTCCTTATATGGGCAGCATCCGGGGGTGAAGGAAAACAGGCTCATGTCCCTGACCGGATCGTTATCTTCATTATAATATATTTGGTGGGGTTTCTCAATGAGTTTTCCGGTAAAGACTCCCGCAGATTTATTGTATCCAAAATACGCGTTTCCTCAATCACAATTTCCTAAGTTCATCCATCATGGCCGGGCGATTTTTATATTTTACTTCCCACTCTTCTACTATTTGTTTCACTATCTTTTGCATACATCTTCAATCTGCCTCTCTGATTTTTCGATCATACTTTCTACAAAATCTAATTAAAGTTTCTTATATTCTTTTTCACTAAATTTTTCCATTATAATTTGTTCTATATATTCTTCCAGATAATCTATTATAGAACCATCCAAATGCGAGGTGAACCAATCAAACATTTTCTTTTTTTCTTCTGGATTCGCCCTGTCAAGCAGTTATGACCAAAGCCGATAAATGCGATCCGCCAATATGCCGGTGCCTCCGTCTGAATCATCCATATCCCCTTTCAAGAATATGCCTTGCAAACAATTTTTCCCAATCCATACTGTATCTCCTAGCGCTCCATTTTCAAAATAAGTATCTTTAATAATGCCTTATGTAATAATCTTGAAGATATGGTTTTAAATCAAATGTTGCTTCAGCTCATTATTTTAGCTTAATCAAATTTATAACTACGCAAATTCAATGCTCATAATCATTTATAAAACTCAAAGGCAAAAAGCAATGCCAAAATAGAAACCCCATCTTTGGT
>JAMPIB010000030.1 GCA_023663085.1 Ruminococcus sp.
TGTGCTGTGCTGTGCTGTGCTGTGCTGTGCTGTGCTGTGCTGTGCTGTCAAAATTTTGTCATCCGTATACATGGCCTGTCAATTCCCTTAGCATTATTTTTTCTTAAAATTTTCTAAAAATTCCCTAAATAATACCATAACATAAAACGCTGGCTGAATCAAGTTTATATTTTGCTTTTTTTGCCGTTTTTGCTATTCCTTGTAACCGCCGCAATTTCTTATTCTTTATTATTGTGCAGTCAGTTTATGATCGCCACAGTATCAGAGTAAACCCAGTCTATAATCCGTATGATTTTATATTGTTTTTTGCTATTCTGTATGCTAAAATATCATACAGGGACAATCGTGTTGCAGGGTGGGCTGACCTTCTATTCTTCGCAGGATGGAGGTGATGCCTATGAAAAAGAGAAATCACAATGGTTTCGATTTTATGGATTTAATGACCTTTGGTCTTTTCCTTTTGGCATTGCTTACATTCGTTTTTACGTTTTGTAAGTAAGGCTACATAGAAAAACCACCCCTAAACTTTGGCCAGCGACGGGATGGTTTTTCTATCCAAAAATTGGTCAACCCACCTTGTGGGCGATTGTTCCCTCTATGTTCTTAATATAACACATATCCAGTATTTTGACAATTAAAAAATTGAAAGAGAAAATCCAAATACCCTACGTCAGCCGTTTCCACTTCTCACTGTCGGCGATCACGATCAGTTTCATGGACTTCTCCAGCTTCTTCTCCGGATCAATATTGGTACAGACTTCTCCCGCCTGACGAATCGCCACCACGTTAATGGCATATTTCTTTCTGAGATTCAGTTCCAGAAGCGTTTTGCCCTCCCATTCGGGCTTTAAGTCCAGTTCAACCATAGAAACATCTTCCGAAAGTTCAATGATATCCACAAAACCGGAACTCAATAGATTTTTAGCCAGTCTGATCCCCGAATCATTTTCCGGAAAAACAACTTTGTCCGCGCCTACCTTGCCAAGAACCTTACGGTGCATCTCATTTGAACATTTGGCGATAACGGTCTTTACGCCTGCTTCTTTACAGAGCATCGTCGCCATGACGCTTGCCTCCAGACAACTGGCCATAGCGATGATGACCACATCGACATTGGCGATGCCAAGCTGTTTTATGACCTCTGCATCCGTTATATCCGCTCTTTTACAAAAAGGAATCTCCGCTGCCGCCGCATTGATGATCTCCTCGTCGCAATCGACTGCCAGCACTTCCGCCCCGCTGTTTACAAGTTCTTTGGCCACGGCTCTTCCGTACCTGCCAAGCCCGAATACTGCGTATGTCTGTTTCATCCCCATGGTCTTATCCTCTCCATCCTGTTTCATCTATTTCCCTGTTTCATCTGTCTTTCATCCTGTTATCCGCTCTTTTACCCTACGATGATCTTTTCCGTAGGATTATGAATGATGTTCTGTCTTTCTTTCTTAATATTCATCGCCACAGCCAGCGAAATAGGCCCTACCCTGCCCAGATACATGGTTATGATGATAATGATCTTTCCCCAGAGATTCAGCGAAGGCGTCAGATTCCGCGTCAGCCCTACCGTCGCTGTGGCACTGACCGTTTCATAGGCGATATCCAGCGCGCCCGCATCCGTGACCGCCGCCAGAAGAAGCGTGGACAAAAACATCGTAATAAACGACATGCTTATCACGGCCGCCGCCTTTCCGAGCGCTTCTTTAGAAATATTCCTGTGAAAAAATGTCACTTCGTCCTTATTTTTAATGGTTGCAAATGCAGATGCAACCAACACAGCAAAGGTAACTGTTTTGATACCGCCTGCCGTTCCCGTCGGAGAACCGCCGATAAACATCCAGAGCAGCGACAGGATGGCCGAAGCATTGGTCAGATTCTGCTGGGGGATCGTGGCAAATCCCGCCGTTCTTGTCGTCACCGACTGGAACAGGGATATCTGTATTTTATCAATCAGGGAATATCCCTGCAGAGTAAGCGGATTATGATATTCAAAAATAAAAAATGCGGCCGCTCCCGCCGCAATCAGCAGCATCGACGCCGAAATGGCTATTTTGCTGTGGAGCGTCAGATTTCTGAAGCATTTCAGTTTCTGGCGTTTAAAGTTTCCCAGAACGCGCACCACATCCCACCATACAATATAGCCGATACCGCCGAGAATGATAAGAATGCTCGTAAAAATATTGACCACCGGGTTACAGGCATATTCACAGAGACTGTTTTCGGAAAGAATGTCAATACCTGCGTTGCAAAACGCCGAAACCGCATGGAATATGGAAATCCACACACCTTTTATCCCATACTCCGGCACCCAGACAAACATGTGAACCAGCGCGCCGATCCCTTCCACGATAAAAGTTCCGGTGATCACCTTTCTGACAAACTTAACAAGTCCCGACAATGTATTCAGATTAAAGGCCGCCTGGATCAGCATCCGGTCGCCAAGGCCGATCTTCCTGTGCAGGTCTATCATAAAAGCCGAAATAAACGTAATCACACCAAGACCGCCGATCTGTATCAGGATAAGGATCACGATCTGCCCGAAAAGACTCCATGTCGATACGGTCGGAACCGTCACCAGTCCTGTCACACATACGGACGTCGTGGCCGTAAACAGCGCGTCAATATAAGAGACTGCCCTGCCATCTGCCGCGCTCACGGGCAGCGCAAGCAGTATGCTCCCTGCCAGTACGGCAAGCAGAAAACTGAGCATAATGATATGTGTTGTAGATAATAATCTATGGCGCGATCTTTTTTTCATATCAATACGCATGCCTTTCTTTCGTTCAGCGGCATTTCTTTCCGATGCACTTCACATAGCGGCCGGCTTTTCCCGCCAGTATCGCAATGATGTACGAAATACCGAGCGCACCCAGAAAACGCAGCAGCCAGTCGAACCACGGGGTATGAAAAGAAAATGTCACATAATTACGATATAATTTCAAGAGCAGATAATGAAACAGATAAATCGGATAAGAATTACGTCCGATCCCTGCCAGAAGCGGATTATCAAAAAGCGGGCATTTATGGAGCATCTGACTTACGATCACGCCGCCAAAACATAAGGTAAATACCATATATTCCACCAGCCCGTCCAGATAAGCCATCGCATAGATCAAAACGACCAGCAGCGCCGTGGAAACTGACAATATCCCGTAAGAAATCCTCTTTTTATGGCATAAATCCTCAAATCCGCCTTTTTCCCGCCGCAGATGATACAGACATATCCCTGCTGCAAATACGGGCAGCTGCGCCAGAATACAAAACGTATGCACATACGTCTGAAACAAATAAGTATCCGTCTGCGGCATCAACTGATCCGCGCCGTACTGTATACATCCTACGCACAATACCGTGGCCGCCAGAAAGCATACTGCTCCTTTCAAACTGGTGATCTTCCGGTACAAAAGCGGTACGATCAGATAAAAGAGCACCAGATCGGCCAGATACCATTCAATCCCCAGAATACTGTTAATATAATACGGATTCAACCCATGCAGTAAAAAAATATGAGTTAAAATATTCGGCGCACTGATCCCTGCCCGGCTTGCCTGCCAGTATGGTTCTCCCTCCGGCACCAGAATAAGATAGAAAAGAAGCGCCGTATACCAGAGCGGGAGCAGCCTGAGGATCCTTCTGACCCACCATGCCTTTATCTCCCGGATACCGGCGTTTTTCTCTCCGTTTTCTGTTATCCGGGAAAAAGACACAAAAGCAAGGTAGGCCGAGATCACGTAAAACAACTGTACCCCTCTCGCCCCGACCTCCCCCAATTTCCCGAAAAAACCGGGAAAACTATTCGCTCCCGAATGGATCATCAGCACGCCGCACATGGCAATACCTTTCAGGGAATCTGCCCATGACTCCTGTTTTTGCATATTATAAGATCTCCAGATATCCTATCACTTTCGTTAAGTCAAACTCTTTTAATTCCCCTAAGTTCGGATCATAATATCTGCCGTCGAAACCTACCAGATAATGGCTGTATCTTCCCATTTTCTCCATGATGATACAGCAATGCGGGAGCGTAACTTCCCGCCCGAGCGTATAAACGATCTTCTCGGCATAAGGAATACCCAGATATTCCAACGTACCGATCATCTTGCCCATATTAGCCTGCCATTCGCGGCATTTCATGATATCGCAGGCTTCGTCCAATGAGGTGCCCGCTATCATGGCGATGCATGCCTGCCCGCAAAGACCATCCCACGGCTGGGTGACAAGATTTACACTGTCCACTTTTCTGATCGGATTCTCCAGGCTGTACGGACTGTTCTCATTGGCCTCGATATCATTTCCTACTATTTCAATAGAGATTAAATATTTTTTCCCCTTCTCCACTCTGGACAAGGTGTTCTCATCCACCGGAATATCGTAGTATCCCTGCCCCTTCGGCAGCAGATCGCAGGTAAAGCAAACGTCGTCAAAACATACTCTGACCGGCGCATCACCGATCTTTTCACAGACTTCCCATACGTTAAACGGAACCGCAATGGAGTTTTCATTTTCCCTAAATTCTACCGTACCCTCAAATTCATACTTCATTTTGCCATCTACCTCACTCTTTTATTTTTTGCATGACCATCATTTATAAATATGGCCGCCATTGCTGACATTTCTATTATTGTAACATGAAGGCGCCATCCCTGCAATCGCTTTAAATCTTCTGGCAAATGTGGAATAATCGGCAAACCCGCAGTCATAACAGACTTTAGAAGCCGCCTCTCCCGCGAGTATCCGCCCTTTGGCCTCCAGTATCCTTTTTTCATTGATATACTGATGAATGGAATAACCGGTCGCTTCTTTAAACTGGCGCATCAGATAATATCTGCTGATAAAAAAATGTTCCGACAAAAAGTCAATGCTTATATTTTCCATCAGATGCTCCTGTATATAGGCGATGATATCCACGATCTTCTCATGATATACCGCCGTGCCGATAAAAGCCTGCGGCTGTGCGATACATGCCCTGTTAAACAGCACCATAAATTCCATAAAAGCCGCTTCTAACATCATATCATTCAGATAGTCCTGCGATAAAAGTCCCTCCGCCTCAATCCGGTGCAGGGAGCCGATCAGTTTCTCATAACTGCCCGGCGCAAAATGCAGCACATGGTTCCTGCTCTCTCCCGCCAGCTCAAAGCAGTGATCCATTCTCTCGCCCCATTCATTTCCCCGGTTCATAAACGCTTCGGAAAGATAAATGATATATCTTTCATACGGCATATCGCTCTCAATCTCCGGCTTATGGATCGCATGATAATCCACCAGGATAAAATCATGCGGTTTTAACCGGTATGTCTTGCCTTCTATCTTGTAACTGACATTCCCCTCTACAAAATAGATAATTTTATAAAAGTCATGGTAATGAAACGGGAACTCTTTTTTCAGACAGTCCCTGATATGAAAAAGTTTAAAATTCTCCGTTAAAAAACCGGTTTTTTCGTACTGCTCCAGATTTTTCTCATTCACCCGTCTCTTTACTCCTCTGGATATCCCCGCTTACTGCACAGGTTCTAAAAAACTGATATTGATATCCACATCCCCGTCGATCCCCGCCACTTTACCGGTATCCGTATACTGCCATATCTTAAAATCATAGGGAAAATATACTTCCGTATCATAATGCGCGAACCATTTGTCATATTCTTCCAACTGCTCCAGATCGAGTAACAGCATAAAAGATTTCAGATTGCCATAGATCATCGGCGTATAACCTGCCTGTTTTATCATCTCACAAAACGTCAGGCAGTACTCGGTCCGCTCTTCTTTCGTCAGATCCGCCGTTCTGGCATTTTTGTTACTCACCGCCTCCACATCGAGCACAACCGGATAAGTAACGTCATACGGCTCTAAAGCGTCTAATACAAACTGCGCCTCTTCTCTGGCTTCTTCCACGCTGGTCGCCTGTGTGAAAAAATATATCCCCGCCTCAATGCCATTATCCAGTGCATTCTCGATATTATATGTAAAGGCTTCGTCCTCTACGATCTCGCCTTCCGTGTATCCGCGGATGCCGAGTCTGATAAAAGCATACTCTATGCCGTCGCCGGCCACTTTATCCCATTCTATCTTTTCCTGATATCTGGATACGTCTATCCCTTTATGCGAAAGCAGTTCTCCATTTTCATAATATTCCAGAAATCCCTCATCTGTAGGGATGAAATTAGCTGACTGATACTCATGCTTCGCCAGTGTCTCCAGAATCGGGAAAAAATAATATTGGCTGCCATCGGACAGCACAATTTCTTCCGGGAAAAACTGTCTGAGCATATTCACGGCGCCATCACCGGAAAGCATCAGTTCTTTCATCCGCGCCAGCATCTCTTCCTGCGTACTCTCCGCGGCCTGTAAGGCCGCCTCTTCCACCTGCCGGGAGATCATGACATCCACTTCTTCCTGTGTATATCTGCCCTGCATCTGCTCCAATTCATTCATCACTTCCACATTTTCCAACTGTGACGCACGGTACTTAAATACCATGACCAGACAGAAAGTAACCGCGGTCAGCGTCACAATACAGAGGATGATGGAACCGAATAAAATCCCCAGTTCATTTCTTCTGCGCTTTTTCTTTTTCGCTTTCACCTGTAAATTATTTTCCTGCATACTGATACCTCATGTTCCGTCTGCACGGAATCCTGTTTTCTAAAAACGTTCCGCGAAATAGCTCTTAAATCCCTCGCCGAAAATCTCGGTCGCACTGGTAATGACCATAAAAGCCTCCGCATCTTCTTCTTTTACAATGACCTCTACACGCGGCGAAATCTGCTTCTTGGCCACGCACATCAACACCTGTTTTTCTCTGCCGCTGTAGGCGCCCCGCCCTTCGATATAGGTCACGCCGATATCTAACTCCGTTAAAATCCTCTCCGTGATTTCTTTCGGCCTGTCGCTGATGATATAGAGCAGCTTCGCCTCGTCCCTTCCGTATAAGACAAGATCGAGCACAATGGAATTGACCACCACAGTGATACCCGCATAGAGCGCCGCGTCGATATCTTGAAATACAATCCCCGACATACTTACAATTATAACATCTGTAATGAAAAAAAGCACCCCTGTCTTTAAATAGGGCAGTTTGACACGCAGCCATTTGACAATAATGTCCATCCCTCCGGTAGTAGCCCCCATCTTCATGATTATACCGATCGACACCGCATAGAGCACGCCGCCGGCCAATGCCGCCAGCAGAATATCATCCGTCGCCGCTCCCATGGGCGCCAGCAGATTGGTAAAAGTAGAGATCAGCGCCAGAGCATAAATTGTTGATATCGTAAAACGGATCCCGAACTGCCAGACGGCAAATAAAAAAATCGGGATATTCAGAATAAAGATCAGCGTACCTGTCTCCACCGGCAAAAATCTGCTGATGATAATGGCGATACCGGTCACGCCGCCGGGCGCCAGATTATTCGGGTCTATGAATAAACTGATCGCCATTGCATTCAAGAAAGCTGATACTGTTATAATAGCATATTTTTTTATTGTTTTTGCTGCCATTCTTTTCCCCTCGTCAAACAATTTCCTATATAATAAAACGCAGTCCACATACTACCCTATCAGTATGCGGACTTATCGAGGATCTATTCTGCCTGGAAAACGCTTTCCTCTGCGTTTCCTAGATGCTTGCGCGTACTACTTTCGGCTTATAACCGTTCTCTTCCAGAGCATGGATGATCTGATTTTTATGCTCGGTTCCGTATGCCTCCATAGTGATACGCAGTTCCACAGCGGCATTTCTGTTAATGGAAACGAACTGGTTATGCTCCAGTTTGATGACATTGCCGTTTTGTCTGGCGATGACGTCGGATACCCGCGATAATTCTCCCGGTTTATCCGGCAGCAGCACCGATACGGAAAATATCCTGTCACGCAGGACGAGTCCCTGCTGTACAACGGAGGACATGGTGATGACATCCATATTGCCGCCGCTTAATATAGAAACGATTTTCTTATTCTTTACATCCAGATGTTTTAAGGCCGCCACAGTCAAAAGACCGGAATTTTCCACGATCATCTTATGATTCTCGACCATATCCAGAAAGGCCACGACCAGTTCTTCGTCTTCCACGGTGATGATATCGTCCAGATTCCTACTGACATAAGGAAAAATAAGGTTCCCCGGCGTTTTTACAGCCGTACCATCGGCAATGGTATTGACGCCATCTAACGTCAGCACTTTGCCCGCCCTGATAGACTCCTGCATACAGTTTGCGCCCGCCGGTTCCACACCGATCACCTGGATCTTGGGATTTAACAGTTTCGCTAACGTAGAAACGCCTGTTGCCAGTCCGCCGCCGCCGATCGGCACCAGAATATAATCTACAAGCGGCAGTTCCTTGATGATCTCCATGGCAATGGTTCCCTGTCCGGTAGCCACGTCCAGATCGTCAAAAGGATGCACGAACGTATATCCATTTTCTTCGGCCAGTTCGTAAGCGCGCGCGCATGCCTCGTCATAAACGTCACCGTACAGAACGACTTCCGCGCCGTATCCCTTCGTTCTGTTTACCTTGATAAGCGGCGTTGTCGTCGGCATGACGATAGTCGCTTTCACGCCGTAGCATTTCGCCGCATAGGCCACGCCCTGCGCGTGGTTTCCCGCGGAGGCCGTGATCAGACCTTTACGTCTGTCTTCTTCGGAAAGCGTGCTCATCTTATAATAGGCGCCTCTTAATTTATAGGCTCCGGTAAACTGCATGTTTTCAGGCTTTAAATAGACCTTATTGCCTGTCTGAGCGCTAAAATAATCGCTGTAGACCAGTTTGGTCTCCGTTGTTACTTTTTTAACGACCTCACATGCCTCTTCAAATTTCTCCAGCGTCAATCTATTCTCCTCCGCCATTTCCTTCCCTTCCATCATCTCCATCTCTGCCATCGTTCCCATCCCTTTCCTGCTCTCTTACGAATAACGCGTTTACAAATGCCTCCGCATCAAACTTCTGCAGATCGTCGATCGTCTCGCCGACGCCGATATATTTCACCGGGATCTTCAGTTCCGACTGTATCGCTACAGCGATACCTCCCTTGGCTGTCCCGTCCATTTTCGTTAAGATGATGCCTGTAAGGTCTGCGACTTCCCCGAACTCTTTAGCCTGCTGTAAGGCATTCTGTCCTGTCGTACCGTCTAAGACCACCAGATTCTCTCTATGGGCATCCGGAAACTCCTTATCAATGATACGGTTGATTTTTTTCAGTTCTTCCATCAGATTTTTCTTATTATGGAGCCTGCCCGCCGTATCACACAGAAGAACGTCCACGTTTCTGGCTCTGGCCGCCGTCACCGCATCATAAATGACGCTTGCCGGGTCGGCCCCTTCCGCGCCGCCGATAATGTCCACACCTGCGCGGTGCGCCCACTCGGTAAGCTGTTCGCCTGCTGCCGCCCGGAACGTATCCGCCGCCGCCAGCAGTACCTTTTTGTTCTGCGCCTTTAATTTGCCCGCCAGTTTGCCGATCGACGTCGTTTTGCCGACACCGTTTACACCGATCACCAGAATGACCGACTGACGGGTCTCAAACTCATAGGCCGTCTCTCCCACCTGCATCTGCTCCTTGATGTTCTGGATCAGGAAATCCTTGCATTCCTGCGGTTCTTTGATATGATTTTCCTTTACCTGTTCCCGCAGCTTCTCCAGAATCTCCTGCGTGGCTCTGACGCCGATATCACCCATGATGAGAATTTCTTCCAGTTCTTCATAAAAATCTTCATCAATATGGGAAAAACCGTTAAATACTGAATCCAGACCATGTACGATATTATTTCTGGTCTTGCTCAGCCCTTCTTTTAGTCTGGAAAAAAGACCCTTCTTCTCTTCACTCATCAATCATCCAATTCCTTATCAATCAAATTAACACTCACCAGCGTGGAGATACCCTTCTCCTGCATCGTGATACCATAAAGCCTGTCCGCCTTTTCCATCGTGCCGCGCCTGTGGGTGATGACAATAAACTGTGTATTTTTCGTCAGTTTATGTAAATACTTGGCGAAGCGGCCCACGTTATTTTCATCCAGCGCCGCCTCGATCTCGTCCAACAGACAAAACGGCGACGGCTTTAAGTTCTGGATAGCGAACAAAAGACAGATCGCTGTCAGCGACTTCTCACCGCCGGACATCTGCATCATGTTGACGAGTTTTTTACCCGGCGGCTGTGCGATGATGCGGATGCCTGCTTCTAACACATCCTCATCTTCGATTAATTCCAACGTACCTTTTCCGCCGCCAAAAAGTTCCTTGAATACTTTATCGAACTCTTTATTGATCTCGGCAAACTTTTCGTTGAACTGTCTGCGCATGGAAGTATCCAGCTCCTCGATAATACCAAGCAGCGTCTGTTCGGCTTCGACCAGATCGTCATGCTGCGTCTTTAAGAACGTGTATCGCTCCATCAGATTCTTATAATCTTCTATGGCATTGACATTGACGTCACCCAGTTTCCGGATCTCATCTTTTAAGCGGGAAATATCTTTCTTCATCGCCGGTAAATCCGACATCTCTTCATTCCGCATGGAGGCGGCGTCTGAAAGCGTTATCTCATACTCGTCCCACATATAATTGATCTGCGATTCAATGGATGCTTCCAGTTTTTCTCTCTGGCTGTTCAGACGATAGACCTCTTTATCCAGCGAGTTCATCTGTCCGGCCAGTTCTTCTCTCTCATGAAAGAAGTTTTTCTGCTTCGCGGACAGTTCCTCTTTGGATGCAATATCTTCCTTAAGTTTTATCTCTGTATCAGACTGCGTCGTATGCGAAGCGGCAATGGTTTTCTCTATTTCCAGAATATTCTCTTTTTTGCGCTCTACTTCTTCCTTGCTTAATTGCAGGCCGTCCTGTACTTCCTGTAATTCCGCCTCATAACGCTCTATCTCTCCCACGATACGCTCTACGTTCTGACGCTCGAAGTCGTCTTTCTGGCGCATCTTTTCGACTTCCACATCCCACTCGGAGACTTTGGCCGACTGTACGGATTCCTCGGCGCGTTCCTCTTCTAACTTACTCTGGAAGACGGTAATCTGCGCCTCCACGTTCTTTTCCAGTTTTTCGGACTCTTCCAGTTCCTTAACGATCTCTTCTTTACTGGTCTGGATCTCCCTTATCTGGTTATCCATTTCCATCTCTTCGGACTTCAGTTCTTCGGAGCCTTCCGCCGCCTCGTCTTTACGTTCTCTGGCCTGCGATACATTCAGTCTGGCCGTATTCTGCTCGATAAATTTCCGCTGTAACTGCCCCTTGATATCTTCGATTTCCAGACGCAGTTTATTTCTTGCAGCTTTCGTCGCTTCGATATCCTCTAAGAGACGGTCTATTTCTATCACGTACTCTTTGACCTTCTTCTCCAGTTCTTCCATCTCACGGCGTCTTCCGAGCAGGTTGCTGTTATTTTTAAAGGCGCCGCCGCTGATCGCGCCGCCGGGAACGAGCAGTTCACCTTCCATTGTTACCATACGGATACTGTAATGGAACTTTCCGGCAATCTTCACCGCGTTGTCTACATGATCGACTACCACGATCCTGCCGAGCAAAGACCCCGCGACATCTCTATATTTCTTATCTACTTTGACCAGTTCGTCGGCCATGCCGATAACGCCTTTTTCTTTCAGTACTTCCGGATTCTTAAATTCCTGCGGATTCTTGATGCTGGTAAGCGGCAGAAATGTCACACGGCCCGCTCTGCTTTTTTTTAGATAATTAATCATGCTCTTGGCCGTTTCTTCATCCTCCGTGACAACATTCTGAATGTTGCCGCCCAGAGCCGTCTCTATCGCCGTCTCATATTTTGCATCCACCTGAATGATATCCGCTACCACGCCGATGATGCCCTTTTCACTGGATTTCTGCTCCATGACCGCCTTGACGGCGCCGCCGTAGCCTTCATAACGTTCCGTTAAGTTAGAGAGCGCATCCAGTTTCGATTTCTCCTGATGATAAGATACCTGGGTATCGCGCAGTTTCTGATCTTTGCCTGCCAGTTCTTCCCGCATCCCGGCCAGTTTTTCTTCCAGCGTCTCCTGCGTATCATGAAGATTCTGTATGACCTCGTTTACCCGTTCAAACTCTTCTTCCAGATTCTTTATCGTTTCCGCCTGTGCGGCCTCGTCCGATTTGGCGCGCAGTATTCTGGAATTCAACTCCGCCTTACGGATCTGGATCTGCTCTAACATCGTATCAAAGCGCCCGATCTTGGACTTGATGGTCGCTCTGTTGTTCAAGGCGTCAATAATGGTATTTTTTCCACTCTCAATATCATTATTTAACGTTTCAATCCTGTTCTGAACGCTTTCCAACAGTCCTCTGGCTTCTTCTCTTGCCTGCTGCAACTGCGTAAGCTTTTCATCAATCTCTTTTTTTTGCTCTAAGATTCCTTCTTTTTCCTGCGTTCTCTCCTCGATGGAAGTCTGGATCGTCTGAATCCTGGTACGCAGATGTTCTTCATTGCCCTCCGCGGAGTGGATCTGCTCTTTTAAGACATTCATCTCTCCTTCTAATTTAGAGCGCATAACACCCGTATCCGTCAGCGTTGCTCTGGCCTGTTCAATGGCCTCATCGAGCATTTCAATTTTTCCTTCTATCTGTTCGTATTCTTCCTTGATATGCTCGTATTTCTGCGTCGTGTCTTCCAGATCGCCGTTCGCGATACGCAGTTTCTCATCCGCCGCGTCTAACTGCTCCTTGATGCTGATATTTTCCACTAAAAAGACATTGACGTCGAGCGTTTTTAATTCTTCTTTTTTACGTAAATAAACCCTCGCTTTTTCGGATTGCTTTTCAAGCGGGTCTATCTGTTTCTCCAGTTCCGCCAGAATATCGTTGACACGGACAAGATTCTGCTTCTCATCTTCCAGTTTCTTCTGCGCGGCATACTTTCTGCGTTTGAATTTCACGATGCCGGCCGCCTCGTCGAAAAGTTCCCGGCGTTCCTCCGGCTTGCCGCTTAAGATTTTATCAATCTGGCCCTGTCCGATGATGGAATAGCCTTCCTTACCGATACCGGTATCATAAAAAAGTTCGTTTACATCCTTTAAGCGGCATATCGTACCGTTTATCATATATTCACTCTCACCGGAACGATACAGCCTTCTCGATACCGTTACCTCATCATAATCAATAGCCAGCTGATGATCGGCATTATCCAGTGTGATCGCCACATAGGCGGAACCGAGCGCCTTTCGCATCTCCGTACCGGAAAAAATAACATCCTGCATGGACGCGCCCCGCAGCTGCTTAATACGCTGTTCGCCCAGCACCCATCTGACAGCATCCGCAACATTACTCTTACCGCTGCCGTTCGGCCCTACGATACCGGTAATCCCATTGTGAAACTTGAATACAATTTTATTAGCAAAAGATTTAAATCCCTGTACTTCGATACTTTTTAAATACATAGATACCCCGACTTTATCTCCGCCGAGAAACAAGCGCCTGATAAGCCGCCTGCTGCTCCGCTGCTTTTTTTGTTCTTCCGGTTCCCTCGCCGATCTTTTTATCGTCTATCCTGACTTCCACGACGAACACCTTGTCATGATCCGGCCCTGTTTCGCTGATCAGTTCGTAATGGAGCGTCCCGGCTCCTTCCTGCTGTATGTGTTCCTGCAGGATTGTCTTGGCATCATAGAAAAGTTTCTTATGCTCCAGATCCGAAAGGATAAAACGATGTACGAAATCTTCCGCCTCTTTCATGCCGCCATCGATATAGACCGCCCCGATCACCGCTTCCATCGTATCGGAGATGATAGAATCCTTGGTTCTTCCGCCTGTCATTTCTTCACCTTTGCCAAGAAGAAGAAATTCCTCCAGACCGAACAATCGTGCACAATATGCCAGCGCTACTTCGCAGACTATGGATGCCCGCATTCTGGTAAGCTGTCCTTCCGTCATCTGTTCATTTTCCTCAAAAAGAAACCGGCTGGACACCAGTTCCAGTACGGCATCCCCCAGAAACTCCAGACGCTCGTAATCTTCATGCCGGTTGATCTTCTGTTCATTGGCAAATGAACTATGGGTTACTGCCTGTTTTAGTAACTGTTTATTCTTAAAATGATAACCTATTCTCTCTTCCAGTTCTTCTAACGATCTTTGCTGCATCCCTTCGTCTCACCTTTCCTCTCATACCACAAAAAAACCCTTATCGGAAAGGGTTTTATTCTGCCGGGCTGACCGAATTTTGAATCAACTGAACCGCTTCTTCCACTGTCGTTATATGTTCCACATCCTCTGCGGGGATTTCGATATCAAACTCTTCTTCGATTCCCATGACGATCTGAAAAATATCCAGAGAATCTGCGCCCAGATCTTCCATAAAAGTCGTTTCCGGTGTAATTTCCTTCGGATCCACATTCAGGATCTGTGCTATGACTTGTTTCAACTTTTCAAATTCCATATAAACAGCCAGCCTTTCTTAATCCTCTGCGGTAATTTTCTCTCTGATCTTTTCATTGATCTTCTGCTCTTTAAACGTAACGCACTGTAAAATAGAATTCCTGATCTCTACGGACTTAGAACTGCCGTGCGTCTTTACGACCAGTCCGTTTAGGCCCAGCATGGGCGCACCGCCGTACTGCTCTAAATCAAAGGCTTTCAACGTCTGTTTTAACGCCGGTTTTACCAAAAGCGCTCCTATTTTACTGCGAAGGGAAGTCATCATGCCCTCTTTTACCTTCTTGATAAGCGAAGCGCCGACCCCTTCATACATTTTGAGGATCACATTACCGACAAAAGCCTCACAGACAATGACATCCGCCAAGCCAGCCGGAATATCCCTGGCTTCGATACTGCCGATAAAATTGATATCGGGGCATGTCTTTAGCAGCGGATAGGTTTCTTTTACAAGCGCGTTGCCTTTTTCCTCTTCCGCACCGATATTGACAATGGCCACTTTGGGATTTCTGACCCCCATGACATTTTCCATATATATGGAACCCATCTTGGCAAACTGCACCAGATGAGAAGGTCTGGCATCTACGTTAGCACCGCAGTCTACAAGCAGCGCACAGCCGTCTTCTGTCGGAATGAGCGGGGCAAGCGGCGGTCTCTCCACACCCTTGATACGCCCGACGATAACTTGTCCGCCTACGAGCGTCGCTCCGGTACTGCCGGCTGATACATAAGCGTCGCAGGTTCCTTCCTTGACGAGATAAAGCGCCTTCACCAGAGAAGATTCTTTTTTCTTACGGATTGCCATAACCGGCGGTTCCGCTGTCTCTATGATCTCATTTGCAGGAACAATTGTAATCTGCTCTTCCGGATACGTATATCCTGCAAGTTCGGCCTTTATCGCTTCTTCTTTCCCGACAAGATATACTTTTACTTTTTTATTCTCCTGAATCGCCTCCACGGCGCCTTTGACGATCTCTTTCGGCGCATTGTCGCCGCCCATTGCGTCTACCGCTACATTTACATATTCCGCCATGCCTTTTACCGTATCCTTCCCTTAATCTGTAAAACACACCTTATACTAATATACTAAACCGCCGCCTAAAAGTCAATAACCCCGCCGGGTATGGCGGGGTTATATGATTCACTATTATTACCAAATTCTATTCCTTGATCTTGTCAATGTCTGTAAGGTTCACACCTAAAGATGCTAAAATGGCTTTTTGGCACAAATAATCATCTTTTAAACAATCGTATGTGTGTACTGCATTCTCGGCGCGTGCATTGAGCATATGCGTTTGTATGCGCATAAACTCCTGAATTCCGCGCTCAATTATTTCTCCATTATTTGGCATATGATCACCTGCTTTCTTACTGCTGTGGTCTGTATTGCTATGCTATAAGTATACCATACCGCAGATATAAAGTCTATGCAATATTTCCTCGAATTTTTACCAGGTCCACTTCCAGATGCGATTTATCGTCATAAGGTATCTCCAGAAGTTTTTCTATCCTGTACCGGAATGGCTCTTTATCCAGATAGACGCCAGAGCCAAAAAACAATCTGGTATGCGGCACAGGAAACGGACCTTATCGCTGCCATAAGTCTGATTATTATAGTTGACCAGTTCTTCCACGCAGTCTATCCCGATAGCATGATCGGACGCAAGAACCGTCACTTCATTGCCAGCTTTGACAAGTTCCTCCGCCAATATCCTTGCATACTCAGAGACACTGCTCACATAGGGATAATAATAATTCAAAACTATTTGAAAAACCTTTCGTCTCCATAAAAAAAAATCAAGAGATTGTACATAGAACAAATCTCTTGATTTCTCTGCTTTTTGATTTAGTCAACAGCAATAATTTCTTTTTTGTTATATGTGCCGCATTTCTTACATACTCTGTGAGGCACCATCAGCGCGCCGCACTTACTGCATTTTACCAATGTAGGAGCAGACATTTTCCAGTTTGCTCTTCTCTTATCTCTTCTTCCCTTGGAAGATTTGTTCTTAGGACAGATAGACATCGTTACACCTCCTTATTTGCATTAAAGATATCTTTTATCACTGCCATTCGGGGGTCAGGGACGAATGTATCGCATTCACAGTCTCCTGTATTCAGATCCTTGCCGCACTGTATACAGATTCCTTTGCAGTCCGGCTTGCACAACACCTTCCGAGGCCAGTTGATCATGATTTCATTGTTCAGTAAGTCTTCCACGTTCAGCTGATAACCTTCCATGAAACTCTGGTCGTCGTCTTCTGTATCCGCATCTTCATACGATTCCCGGACTGCATCAGGCACATGCACTTCTCTGGAAATCTCAAGCATAAGCTTTTTTTCCAAAGGTTTCAGACATCTGTCACAGTTCACGGCAAACGTAAATTCCACGCATCCGTCGATCATCGCCCTGCCCTTACCGATATTGCTGAAAGTAAAACGCACCGGCGATTTTTCAAGAATCCGAAATACCTCTCCGCCAATGGAAACCTCTCTCATCTCCGTTTCCACCTGCATCGTAAGCATTTCCTCTTCGGATGTTAATACATCAGTCAAATTGATGAACATAGCTGACTCCTATCCACACTCAAATTATTATACATATGGTGTTTCAGTTTGTCAACCGGATATTTCTTTTTTCTCCTGATATTCCTTCAGATGCTGATTCAATATCTGCGATTCCTTCCGTCCGCGGTGCCAGACGCCCCAGCAGACCGCCACATAGATCACTACGATACTAAGGAACAGGAAAGCAGACATTTTCCAGTTTCCGATATCAAACCAGTCAAAAAGAGCGGCGCAGCCGAAGACCACGACATTGATATATAAATAGTGAAAAAAAGCAAGAACCCGTATCCGTCTCTTCGGCTGCTCCCTGTGCAGAAAGAACAGATTCCCGGCGGCGCACACCAAAGAAGTCGCCAGGATCTCCCATAAGAGATTGACCGAAAGCGCATCTTCTCTGTAAAATATCGTAATAAAAAGAGCGCAGGAAAAAAGGACTCCGGTTACCACACAGACAAACGTATACAGGATTTCTTTTATCTTATCCATCATAGATTTTTTCACACCTTTCCGATCACAGTTTTCTCTCTATAGCAAGATTTCTCTATATCAGCTTTTCTCTATATCAGCTTTTTTCTATATGCCGAGTTTTCTTTTTAATAAAGGCACATACTGTCTGGAAATGATGACCCTCTCGCCGTTACGCATCAGCGCCTCAAACCTGCCGTTAAAATCCGGATAAAAATTTTCTACTTTGGCCAGATTCAGGATCACCGACTTAGAGACGCGGAAAAAATCAGTCCCCGCAAAATGTCTCTCCAATTCGTACAATTTCAGTTTTGTCTCATATACGTTATTCTGCATATAAAGAAAAACCCTATTATCCACAGCCTCGAAATAATAAATTTCTCCGGGTTCCACCTGCAATATCTTATCGCCGTCTCTGACCGTCAGTTTTTCTTTTTTTATCTTAAACCCGTTGACTAACTGCAAAACCGCCTCATCCACTTCCCTGCAGCGGACAATGATCTCTTCCTCTTCGTCCGGGCCGATATCTTCGATTATGATCTTCATAGCAGAGCGTCTCTCCCCTCGCTTATCTGTACCAGTATAACATATTTAACGCTCGTTCAGCATCCTCTTTCTGGTGATAAGCGCCGCTGCCGCCGTCACCGCAAGTCCTAACAGCAAAAGATAGCAAAACTGCGCACCAAAAGAAACTTCGCTGCCATCTATGATAATACTGATGCCCATACTTTCCTTGAAAATATCTGCTGCCTCTTCGGGCAGTCCCGCAAATGTCTCCGCCAGCGCATCTTCCACACAGACTATGCGCATCATCGCCGCACCGTGCAGTACCGGCAGGTATTTTAAGACCTCCGCCACTTTTTCCGGCAGCACGCTCATCGGCAGATAAATTGCGCCCACGAACCCCACCAGCGTACCGACCACGGTAAGCAGGCCGCCCCACGCGCTGTCACTGTGGACAAAAAGCGCTATAAGATAGGCGATTGCCGCATAGACAAACGTATTTAATACGATCATTCCGGTGAGCTTACATAAAGAGGATACCGGAAGTAACTCATGCCCGGTAAGCAACATATATCCCTCACCTGCTAAAAGTGTGACCAGACACAAAAAAGTCCCTAACGCCCAGGCCGCCAGAATATATCCTAATGCTATCTGTATCCTTTTAACAGGCGCGACATAAAATCCCGCCAGCCGTTTTGCCGATTCGTCTTTTACCATATTGCCCATCACCGTCATTGTCACGGTAATAGAGTTGACGATCAAAATACCCGCCAGCACCCACATCTGTATCAGATACTGCGCATTGGCCTTATCTCTGGCCGCATCCCGTTTGCCGCCAGCACGATCTAATATCTCCACGATATCCTGACTGTTCATATCCCCCAGAAAAAGTATCATCAGTGCAAGCACTATGAGCATGGACAGAATGGAAAAAAAGACGGCTCCTCTGTCCCTGATAAAGATCAAAAAGTTTCTTTTCAATAATTGTAATGTCACTCTCACCATAATCCTCCATTTTCTGTTTTTTTATTTCTCTGTTTTCTATTTCTTTATTTATCTATTTCTCTGCCAATGCTTTCCCCGTAACATTCAAAAACACATCATCCATAGAACCCTGTAACAGTTCAAATCCGTTAAGCAGCGTCTCAAAGCGCTCCAAAAGCGGCAGCGCCGACAGACTTTTATCCACTTCGACCACCACATATTCTTCTTTCTGGTAAAAATGAGAAAAAAGACTCCCTTCCCCTGCCAGTTCGCCAAGCCCCGACAGAAGTTCTTCCCTGTGTGTCTCTTCCGGCACCAGGATCAATTTATCTTTCGCATATTTTTCCTTTAACGCATACGGCGTTCCCTGCTCTCTCATATGCCCATCGTCAATGATGACGATTTTTGACGCCTTAGCCGCTTCTTCCATATAATGCGTGGTCAAAAAAACTGTCATATCCATATCCTTACGCAGCGTCTCCACACTCCCCCAGACATTCTTCCTCGCAGCCGGATCCAGTCCGGTCGTCGGCTCATCCAGAAACAATATCTTTGGTGCATTCATGAGCGCTCTGGCAATTTCGCATCTTCTTTTCTGCCCGCCAGAAAGTTTTGCAAATCTGCGCCCGTACACGTCGCCGAGTTCCATGATATCACATACATCCAGAATACGCGCCTTTAATCTTTCTGCATTTTTTTCATAAAGAGATCCCCGTATGAACAGATTCTCTTTAACACTCAGGGCATTGTCCAGACAATCATTCTGATAGACAACGCCTATCTTACCGCGGATCTGTTCGTTCTCTTTTCCCAGCATATGACCGCAGATCCTGGCCTCGCCGTCTGTCGGCGCCAGTAACGTACAGAGCATATTGATAGTCGTCGATTTTCCCGCTCCATTGATCCCCAGAAAACCGAACAGTTCTCCCTTTTCTATCTGAAAACTGATATCGTCTACCGCTTTCACGTCTTTGAAATATTTTTTCAGGTGTTTTACTTCTATTACCGTTTCCATATTTACCCTGCCTTTTCCTGCTGTTATTTATGCCATTATCAAATCTTGTGTATCTGTCAGGCTCTGTGTGCCTGTCAGGGTTATCATAGTTTGGGATCTGCTTTTCGACAAGAGAAAAAAGGTAAGATGTTTAAATAGGCGGGTAAGCTGCGAAAGAGGCGGGTGAATCGCAGAATAGAAGTGTCAGCAACGGCCGCCACAGCTAAGAAAAGAGTGCCAAAGTTATTGGCACTCCATAAAGACCTGCTACTTAATCTTCCAGCGTCTGCTGTAGATTATCAGCAACTTTTTGTAGTTTTTCTTTTTCTTTACCATCCGGCAGATTTTCAAGTACTTCTTTGATGTCATCCAAAACAAATCTGACAAACCCTTTAAACTGACTATCTGTCATGCCCATATGAATAACCATACCTTTCTCTCAACTATAATCATACAGTTACAATACAAAATCATTTTTTACTTTTTCACGATCGCATAGGTTTCTCTGGCGATTGCCAGTTCCTCGTTCGTCGGGATCATGAGCACTTTCGTCCGGGAATCCGGCGTGGAGATGACTAACTCCTCTCCGCGTTTCGCATTCTGTCCGGCGTCTATCGCCACACCAAGATACCCTAACCTGCTGCATATCAATTCCCTGATAAACGAATTATTCTCACCAACGCCTGCCGTAAAGCAAATGGCGTCCACACCGTTCATGGCCGCCGCGTAAGCGCCGATATATTTCGTCACACGGTAAGCATAGGCTTCTATCGTGCGCACACCCGCTTCTTCTCCCGCGTCATATGCTTTTAACAAATCGCGGAAGTCGGAAGAGAGCCCGCCGGATAAACCGAACACACCGGATTTTTTATTTAAGATAGACATCACTTCGTCAACGGACTTATTCTCCTTATGGGCGATAAATTCAATAATGGCCGGGTCGATATCACCGGAGCGGGTTCCCATGATCAGACCCTCTAACGGTGTCAACCCCATGGAAGTATCAATACATTTACCATTCTTAACAGCCGATATGCTTGCACCGTTGCCAAGATGACAGACAATCAGTTTTAATTCTTCATATTTTCGTCCTAATATTTCCGCGGCTCTTTTAGATACGTAAGAATGGCTCGTTCCATGGAAACCGTATCTTCTCACTTTATATTTCTCATAATATTCATAAGGAAGACCGTACAGATATGCCTCCTTGGGCATCGTCTGGTGAAAAGCCGTATCAAATACCGCTACCATCGGCGTTTCGGGCATCAACTCTTTACATGCCGCAATACCGATCAAATTAGCGGGATTATGTAAGGGCGCCAGTTCGTTACAGTCGGTGATGGCTTTTATCACTTCGTCGGTAATTAAAGTTGAAGAAGCAAATTTCTCTCCGCCGTGCACGATACGATGCCCCACGGCTCCTATCTCGGACAGGCTTTTAACAACACCTGTTATTTTATCTGTCAGCGCATCCAGCACCAGACGGATCGCCTGCGTATGATCCGCCATCGGCGTCACAGTTTCAACCTTTTCTTTACCTGTCGGCTGATAAACGATCTGGCTGCCTTCAATACCGATACGCTCGCAGAGTCCCTTGGCGATCATTTCTTCCGTTGCGGCGTCGATCAACTGAAACTTCAAAGAAGAACTGCCGCAGTTAATAACCAATATATTCATAACCTACCTCCTCACCTTAAGCCAGCTGCGCCTGCACAGCCGTCAGTGCTACCACGCCGACGATATCTTCCCAGGAACAGCCGCGGGACAGATCGTTGACCGGTTTGGCGATACCCTGTAACATCGGGCCATACGCTTCTGCCTTACCGAGTCTTTGTACTAATTTATAGCCGATATTGCCGCAGTCCAGGTTCGGGAAAATCAGCACGTTGGCCTTGCCTGCCACTTCGCTGCCGGGCGCTTTGGATTTAGCCACCTGCGGAACAAGCGCTGCATCGCTTTGCAGTTCGCCGTCGATACACAGGTGTGGATACTGTTCATGAGCAATTCTGGTCGCCTCTACCATTTTATCGACCAAGGGATGTTTCGCACTTCCCTTCGTAGAATGTGATAACATGGCAATGATGGGTTTTGCGCCTACAAGGCTTTTGAAACTTTTCGCAGAAGTATCGGCGATCGCCGCCAGTTCCTCCGCTGTCGGATCCTGATTCAGACCGCAGTCGGCAAATAAAAAGGTACCGTTTTCTCCAAACGTACAATCCGGCACATCCAGAATAAAGAAACCGGATACCAGTTTAACACCGGGCGCCGTTTTTAGAATCTGCAAAGCCGGACGCAGCGTATCCGCCGTCGCATGGCAGGCTCCTGCCACCATACCGTCCGCATCGTTGGCCTTTACCATGATAACACCGAAAGTCAGATAATCATGTAATAAGATTTCTCTGGCTTTTTCCGGCGTCATGCCCTTATTTTTTCTTGTCTCATAGAGTAAATCTACATAACTGTCCAGTTTGTCGGTTCTCTCCGGATCGATGATCTTCACGCCGTCCAGTTCTACCTCCAGCCAGCCTGCGCCATCGAGAATCTTCTCTTCATTTCCGACCATGATGATATCCGCTATCCCCTCGCGGATAATATTGGCCGCCGCGATCAATGTTCTTTTGTCGTTTGTCTCTGGCAGAACAATTGTTTTTTTATCGCTCCTTGCCTTTTCTTTCATTGTGTCAATGTATGACATGCCCCCATCTCCTTTCGCATTCTTCCCAAGATAATCGCAAAGCGATTTTCTTGCTTATATGAAAATCTTATTCATAGAAAGATCTTATATAAATCCTCCATAACCCACTTCCAGAATCTACCTGAATTTTACCCAAGCTGCCCCTCCAGCACCTTGGCAGCCTCCGCTATGGCCGCATCGATACCGGCAGGGTTCCTGCCCCCGGCCTGCGCCATATTCGGACGTCCGCCGCCGCCGCCGCCGACTAATCCGGCGATGCCTTTGATCAGATTACCCGCATGCGCGCCGCCGGCCTGTGCGCCGTCCGTCGCCATGGCGATCAGATTCACCTTGCCGTCTTTATCAGAAGCCAGCACGATGACGCTCTCGCCGAGTTTTTCTTTTAACTGGTCGCCCAGATCGCGCAGTCCGTTCATATCAACGCCGGATACTCTGGCCGCCAGAAGTTTTACGCCTTTTACTTCCGTTACTTTATCCATAACGTCCCCCAGCGCATCCTTGGCCGCTTTGCTCTTTAACGATTCGTTCTCGCTCTGCAAAGTCTTTAATTCCGCCATCAAATGACTGCATCGGTCAATCAGATTGACAGGCGTTGTTTTGAGTATCTTAGCGGCTTCATCCAGCTTTTCTTCCAACTCCGCGTAATATCTGACGACGCCGTTCCCGGTCAGCGCCTCTATCCTCCTGACGCCTGCGGCCACTCCGCTTTCGGAAATAATTTTAAAGGATGAAATAACACCTGTATTTTTAACATGCGTACCGCCGCAGAACTCTTTGGAGAAGTCTCCCATTTCCACAACGCGTACCGTCTCGCCGTATTTTTCACCAAAAAGTGCCATAGCGCCTGTTTTCTTCGCTTCTTCGACTGTCATCACTTCCGTTATGACAGGAATGTTTTCCGCAATCTTCTCATTGACGATGCTTTCCACCTTCGCCAGTTCTTCCGGCGTCATGGCAGAAAAATGTGAAAAGTCAAAACGAAGTCTCTCGCCGTCATTATAAGAACCGGCCTGTTCCACATGCGTACCGAGTACCATACGCAGCGCTTTCTGTAACAGATGTGTTGCGCTGTGGTTTTTACAGGTCGCGTTTCTTCTTTCCGCATCGACTTCCAGAGTCACGGTATCGCCGACTTTGAACATACCCGATACCATACGGCCGATATGTCCGACCTTACCGCCTAACATCTTCACGGTATCTTCTACCTTAAATTCACCGTCCGCGCTGCGGATCACACCGATATCGCCGACCTGCCCGCCCATTGTCGCATAAAAAGGCGTCTCATCCACAAAGATCGTACCGATCTCACCATCCGTAAGCGCCGCAGCTAACTCCGTCTCCGTCGTCAGCACGGATATTTTAGAATCATGTACCAGTTTATCATAACCGACAAAAACACTTGTTATGTTTGGATCAATAGACTCATATACAGTCACGTCAGCACCCATATAATTGGTGACTTTACGCGCCTTACGCGCCTTGTCCTTCTGCTCTTTCATCGCCGCCTGAAAGCCTTCTTCGTCTACGCCAAAATCTTTCTCCGCCAGAATCTCTTTCGTCAGGTCGATGGGGAACCCGTAAGTATCGTATAATTTAAAAGTGTCCTCGCCGGAGAGCACTTTTTGACCCTCTTTGGATAGTTTCTCTTCCATTTCCATTAAGATAGTGAGTCCCTGATCGATGGTCTTGTTGAATTTATTCTCTTCCTGCGTCAGCACATTGAAGATAAACTCTTTCTTCTCATCCAGTTCCGGATAGCCGTCTTTGGAACCTTCGATGACGGTATTGCTCAGATCTGCTAAAAAAATGCCCTGAATACCGAGTTTACGACCCTGTCTGGCCGCTCTTCTGATGATACGGCGCAGAACGTAGCCTCTTCCCTCGTTCGAGGGCATGATGCCGTCGGAGATCATAAAGGTCGCGGAACGGATATGGTCGGTAATGATACGGATAGAAACGTCCGTATCATAATCTTCTTTATAAGTAACACCTGCTATTTCACAGACTCTGGTACGCAGCGCCAGCACGGTATCCACATCAAAAATAGAATCCACGTCCTGTACGACCGAAGCCAGTCTCTCCAGTCCCATGCCGGTGTCGATATTTTTCTGGGAAAGTTCTGTATAATTGCCCTGTCCGTCATTATCGAACTGCGTAAATACGTTGTTCCAGATTTCCATATAGCGGTCGCAGTCGCAGCCGACCGTACAATCCGGCTTACCGCAGCCGTATTTCTCACCGCGGTCATAATACACTTCCGAACAGGGACCGCAGGGGCCGGAACCATGTTCCCAGAAGTTATCCTCTTTCCCGAAGCGGTAAATCCGCTCCGGCGCGATGCCGATTTCTTTTGTCCAGATTTCAAACGCTTCTTCGTCTTCCTCGTAAATAGAAGGATAGAGCCTGTCCGCATCCAGACCGACTACTTCGGTCAAAAACTCCCAGCACCAGGCGATGGCCTCATGCTTAAAGTAATCGCCGAAAGAAAAATTGCCCAGCATTTCAAAAAAAGTGCCGTGTCTGGCCGTCTTGCCGACATTCTCCAGATCGCCTGTACGAATACATTTCTGGCAGGTTGTCACACGGCGTCTCGGCGGTATCTCCTGTCCCGTAAAATACGGTTTCAAAGGCGCCATACCGGAGTTGATGAGAAGCAGACTGTTATCGTTGTGCGGAACAAGTGAAAAACTTTTCATCTTCAAATGATCCTTACTCTCAAAAAACTCCAAAAACATACGTCTTAACTCGTTTACACCATATTTTTTCATCGTATCTTCCTCTCCATCTGCCTTTTAAAAGTCACTTTAGAAGTCAAACTTATCCGCAAAGTAAGCCTCCAGCTCCGCGATCGCCACACGCTCCTGCTCCATGGAATCACGGAATCTGACCGTTACGCACTGGTCATTCTCGGAATCAAAATCGTATGTAACGCAAAACGGCGTTCCAATCTCGTCCTGTCTTCTGTAACGTTTACCGATATTGCCTCTGTCGTCAAATTCGCAGTTATATTTCTTAGAAAGTGTGGTGAAAATTTTCTCCGCGCCTTCGTTTAACTTCTTGGAAAGCGGCAGCACGCCGATCTTAACAGGCGCCAGCGCCGGATGAAAATGCAGTACGGTACGCATATCCCCCTCTCCAATCTCCTCCTCGTCATAAGCACCGCAGAGTACGGCTAAGAAAAGCCTCTCTACGCCTAACGACGGTTCAATCACATAAGGGATATATTTCTGCTGTTTTTCATCGTCAAAATAACTCATATCCTGTCTCGACACATTCTGATGCTGCGTCAGATCATAGTCGGTTCTATCTGCAATCCCCCACAACTCGCCCCATCCGAAAGGAAAGAGAAATTCGATATCTGTCGTCGCTTTGGAATAGAACGACAGTTCCTCCTTCTCGTGGTCACGGACTCTCATTTCCTCTTCTTTCATGCCAAGGCTCTTTAAAAAGTCAATACAATATTTTTTCCAGTATGCGAACCACTCCAGATCGGTATCCGGCTCACAGAAAAATTCCATTTCCATCTGCTCAAACTCCCGCACGCGGAAAATAAAGTTGCCCGGCGTGATTTCGTTTCTAAAAGATTTGCCTACCTGACAGATGCCGAAAGGAATCTTTTTACGGGATGTTCTCTGTACATTCTTGAAGTTTACAAAAATACCCTGTGCGGTTTCGGGTCTTAAATATACCGTATTCTTGGCATCTTCCGTAACCCCCTGAAAAGTCTTGAACATCAGATTGAACTCTCTGATATCCGTAAAATTATGTTTGCCGCAGGTCGGGCAGGGCACCTGATTTTTTTCAATAAATTCTTTCATCTGCTCCTGGCTCCAGCCGTCTATGGAACTTTCCAATTCTATTCCCTTTTCTTTGGCATAATTCTCAATCATCTGGTCAGCGCGGAAACGCTCATGACACTCTTTACAATCCATTAACGGGTCGGAAAAACTTCCCAGATGCCCCGAAGCAACCCATGTCTGGGGATTCATCAAAATAGCGCAGTCCACGCCTACATTATAGGGACTTTCCATTACAAATTTCTGCCACCAAGCCTTTTTGATATTATTCTTAAGTTCCACGCCAAGGTTACCGAAATCCCATGTATTTGCCAGGCCCCCGTAAATTTCTGAACCCGGATATACAAATCCCCTTGATTTTGCCAGTGCCACGATCTTTTCCATTGTTTTTTCCATAATTTCCTACTCCTTCCCTGCTGTTCTTATCAATATGCCTCTTAGAATACGATATAAGAAAGCACATCCTCTTTTTCCTGCGTTACGATGACAGCGTCTTTTTTACCGGATAAGGTAATATTGCCGCTGGTATATAAAATATTGTCATAGACGTTGACATCCAGCTTTTCACCATCTTTTACCTGTATGATGACAATGCTGTCTTCGCTGATAGCGGACAGTTCCTCTTCATTTATGGCATTCCCTTCCCCATCGACCAGGTCTTTTAACGAATACCCTGCTTCTATGGCCTCTCCAACGGTTCCGCAGAAAAGTTCCCGTCTGATATACCGCACATAATCCTCACCGGTCTGATACTTCATTTTTACAATAAAAATTCCGTCTTTTACCTCCACAGACTCACAGATAATGGCTCCCTCATTCACATTACGCTGATCTATCCTCTGCTGCACGAGTTCTTCCACTCCAGCCTCATCATAATAATTCCGATCGGCCACACCGACCATAGTATGTCTGATCGTACCATCTTTTTGCAAAGAAAACACATCCATATCAGGAGTCTCGGCACCGCCGCATCCTGTCAGAAGAAATACCGCTGTCATGATCGTCAAGGTCTTTTTCCATTTTCGCATAAATTTTCCTCCGGGTTTTCCAAACAGATAACATACTGCATTACATTATATCCGACTTAATCGGGTTTTTCAACACACATCTTGTGAAATTACAGGTTTGGATCACAGGTTTTCTACAATTTCCAGACTCTTAAAAGTCTTATCCACATATCGCCTCCTGTAATCATCCGCAATTTCCCGCAGCTGCGCCAGCACACTGTCCGTCACCGTAAAAGTATATAATTTTTCCACGGGAGAAGTCATAATGTAATGCACCGCGTATCTGGTGGATTCTTCATAGACGCCCTCCGGCATACCTGGAAACTCGCCGTCAAGCACCATGGCTTTCATCTCAAATATGTAACGCACCAGCTTATTGGGGAACTTTTCATGCATCAGCGCCCGCAGGGACTGATACAGGAGTTTGAGCATCTCCTTATCTTCATTATTCTCTCTGGTATAGTAATCCATGACCTCCAGAAAGTACATCCCGTAATACGCACCTTCAAAATCGCTGCGCAATCCTTCAAAATAATTACTGATATCCGCTTCTACGAGACTATAGGAGTTCCTGCCCGCATAAAGTCTGAAACTGCCGAAAGAAAAAGGGTTCGTAGCGGCTAAAAGCCGGCTGTTTGGTTTCCTTGCTCCTCTTGCAAACGCAGAGACCTTCCCTTTTTCTTTCGTTAAAATAACAATCCTTCTATCATATTCGCCGATCGGTTCAGCTTTTAAGATCATGCCCGTAATCTCTGTAAATTCCTGCATAAGAATATCCACCTGACTTATTTTCCCTGGCATCGCGCTCTATGATGCCATCCTTTATCCTGTGCTCTTCTTTTTTGTAAGACAGGAAATCATCCACTTTCCCCGTCACAAGAAATCTGTCCCAGTAATTTATCTCCTTCATCTTAAGCCCCCTGATCAAATGTATGCTGTTAGGGTTCGCTTTTTTTTGTTTTTCTATTCGGAATCCTTGGGATTATATCCGAAATTTTTCAGAAGAAAATCACTGTCCCGCCAGTCTTTTTTTACCTTCACCCAGAGTTTTAAATTCACCTGTTTTCCCACCAGATCCTCGATGTCGATTCTGGCCATGGAACCGATCTTTTTCAGCATCTGGCCCTGCTTTCCGATGATGATCCCCTTATGGGAATCCCGCTCACAGACAATCGTTGCCTCGATATCCACGATATGCTTTCTAAAGTTCATAGACTCAATGGAGACCGCAACGCCGTGCGGTATCTCGTCTTCCAGACATCGAAGCGCTTTTTCACGGATCAGTTCCGCCGTGATCTGACGGATTGGCTGGTCTGTTACCGTATCTTCATCATAAAAAGGCTCTCCATAAGGAAGATATTTCATGATACAGTCTATCAGTTCCTGCGTTCCATCACCTTTTAAGGCCGATACTGGTACGATCTCTGCAAAATCCATCTGCTTTCTGTAAGTGTCGATAAAAATAAGAATCTCTTCTTTTTTAACGGTATCTATCTTATTTATCACAAGAATAACGGGTGTTTTTGTTTTCTTCAACTTTTCGATAATATGCTGTTCACCCGCGCCGATATAATTGCTGGCTTCTACCAGCCATAATACGACATCCACATCCGCAAGCGTCCGCTCCGCAACGTTTACCATATAATTTCCGAGTTTGTTTTTGGCCTTATGGATACCGGGCGTATCTAAGAACACAATCTGCCCTTCCCCGGAAGTATAGACGGTCTGGATACGGTTTCTGGTCGTCTGCGGCTTGCTGGACGTAATGGCAATTTTTTGTCCGATCATAGTATTCATCAATGTGGATTTTCCTACATTGGGTCTGCCGACCAGCGCGGCAAAACCTGCTTTATACTGTTTCTTTTCCATATCAGTTGTTATCCTTTGTCTCTGTCGTATTTTCCTGCATGGCTTCTAATCTGGCCCTCTTCCTGCGCCTGTGACGCATCAAAAGCAATACGATAACAAGAAGGATGAGCGCCCAGATCACCAGATACGGAATATGGGCTACAAACCAGATAAATCCGCTTTCGATATCGTCACCGATACTGTAAAGCGACCTGACAAAGCCGTTTTTCATTTTATCCAGAGCGGAGGTTTCCTCCGTCGGCGTAAACTGCCTTACTTCCTCGATATTTAGATGGATCGTGCTGTAGTCGATCTGATTGACCAGCGTCCGTAGCTGCGACTCCATGCTTTCCAGTTCATAGCGCACATCGGAGAGCCTCTGCTCGATGGTGATGATATCCTCTACAGATTCCGCCTGCGTCAGCAGTTCCAGCAGCCTCTCCTGCTCTGTCTCCAAAGCCTTTTTGCGGCTTTCCAGATCCACATACTGCAAGGTGACGTCCTCGACCTGCTCTTCTTTGTTCGTGATATTGCTCTGCCCGCCGACCATGACTATAAATTCATCCAGCCGGGACGCCGGGATACGGATATCCAGCTGCGCGCTGCGCATATCTTTATAAGAGGCGTACTGACTGCCGTTATACTGGTACTGATACTCGATATAACCGCCCAGATCCGTGATCTGCTTTTGCAGACTGCCAAGCAGGGCATCATAATTTTCCGTTTCCACATTCATCCTTACGGTTCTGATCAGTTTCCGCTGCGCCGTCTGTACATTCTCATCCAGAACTTCTGCTGCGCCTTCCGCCTCATACCCTTCTTCCGCAGCCTCCGCATAACTGTAGTCTTCCTCATATACATAGGTTTCCGCAGCCGCAGCCGTATCTGTGGTCGCATATCCGCCGCCGGAGTCATAGGCTGATTCCGTCTTGTATCCCGTATCGTTATAGGCGGTGCCGCAGCCAGTTAAAATAGCGAGTGTTATTAAAATCGCCATTAACCTGCTGTTCCTTCTTTTTTTCATAATACTCCTCCCGTTATCCTAGTGAAACAGATACTCTATTTTGCCGAACAGTTCCTGCTGTCCCTTGATCTTCTCTTCATTTCCTACCACGCACAGGCAATCGGCGTCCATAAACGCATCAATATATTCCGCCAGACTCCTTATCGTCTTCTCATCTGCCGCCAGCAGTTCATCCCGCTCCTTCTGCACCTGTCCGTCCGTATAATGTGTCATATAACCCGTCAGAGAATACGTTCCTTTCGCGGAAGGCGTCATCGGCATATCCAGCTCGCTGACCGCGCCGATGATATACTGCGTCATGGTCCTTTCATCCGCCTCAAAATGTTTTACATACTCCGCGGCCTTTTCATATACATCTATCGTCTGTTCCAGATTCGGATCCCTGTAAGAGACGAAATAGCTCTCGCCGGATTTGCCGAAACTGCACATGCAGCCGTATGCGCCGCCTTTTACCCTTACCTGCATCCACAGATAATCGTAACCCATGATGACTTTCAGGGCTTTTAACGCCCCTGTATACGGCAGACCTTTACGGCTGAAATTGCCGGCCCGGCATACATACTGTACCTGAGAGGATGACATAAATCCTTCATTTTTCTTTTCCGGCTCCGGCTGGTATGCGCCCGCGGAGGCTGTCGTCCGGTACAGACTGTCTTTAAAAGAAACGATGAGCGTTTCCAGACCTTGCAGGCCCTCTTTCTGCGCTGTGTAATCTACCATCAGATTCTCTGGCCGGAAAAGACATTCACAAAGCTTTTGCAAGTTTTCCTGCAATTCTTTTTTTCTACTGTCAAAATGATCGTCCAGATCTTCCAACATCCGATAATACGCCATTCCGCTTAACTGATCGGCGATCGAAGCCGTCCGTGAGATATAGGATAACGCCCGGATGGCAGCTACCGCATGTCCGGCATCCATCATATTCGCCTGACTCTGCGAACGCAGTTCCGCGATCAGTTCATGCAGACGCTTGGTATCGTCGAAACGGGAGTGCATGACGATTTCTTCCACCAGATTAAAGGCTTTTTCCAGATTTTCATAAAGAACCTTTACTTTGACTTCCAGCGTCGCCGTATAGTCCGTAAGCGTTCTCGAATCAATATAGGTATTGGCTGCCTGACTGATGCCGCCTGTCTGGATATTGATCTCATTAAACAACTCGCCATAGGTATAATGATCCGTATCTACCAGTCCCAGTACTGCTTTTAAGACTCCCAGATAAGGGAACAGGTTCTCCGGCACCTGCCGCAAGTCAAACATAAAACGCAGATAACCGATACCGTTTGTATAAATATCATGATATAAAAGCGTGGTATCGCCAACCTTTTTTTCTTCGTTTACATACTTTTCGGCTTCTTTTTTGATATCGGCCCTTGTAAGCAGCGGAATCTTTTCCAGATCCTCTTTACTGTCCGCCTCTTCCTGATAGGCTCGCAGCGCCTTAGTCTGCGCGACGATCTCTTCCAACTGTTCTTTGGAAAATTCCGCCTTTTTGGCGGCCAGCTTCTGCGCCAGTTCTCTGTCTTTTTTACCGGTAAGTCCCCTCTCCGGTTCTACGACGACCATCGTCTTGTGCTGATTATCCAATAAAAACTTTTGTATCAACTGCTCATAATAATCGCTGTCAACGGCCTCTTTTAACGTTTTATAAGTCGCCTCCGCCTCCATATGCAGAAACGGTGCATTATCATCATAAAGCCAGCTGTCGAACATCTGTAGACCATACATCAGCCCTTTCGGATAAGAGCCGAAGTCCGCCTCCCGGAAACGAAATTCGTAATAATTCAGTCCGGCCCGCAGCGCTTTTTTATCCAGTCCTTCCCGAACCAGCTTTTTCAAGGTCTCATCTATCACCTTGATAAATTCGTCGAGCTGATCTGCATTGGCATTCTTGGCCGTGACCGTAAAATACGGCTGCCTGATCCCGCTGTCATAAAGACTGTAAATATCCTTGCCGATCCCCTTATCGATCAGCGCCTGCTTGAGCGGTGCACCGGGTGCGGAACAGAGCACATAATCCAGCACCTTGAAGGCAATATACTGTTCTTTGTCCAGATGATCTCCCAGAGAAACATTATAGGATAAATAAGTGGCGTCCGTCTCTGCTTCTCCCTCTGTGATCGAATACTTCTCCCTGACCGTGACCGGCTTAGCAAAGGACGGCTCCACCTCCACTTCGGAGTCAATCTTCAGTTCCTCATAGGCCGACAGATACGCCTCATCCAGAAACTGTAACTTTTCAGCCATATCCATATCACCATAGAGATAGATATAACTGTTGGAAGGATGATAGTATTTTGTATGGAAATCCAGAAAACCTTCATATGTCAGATCCGGGATATCATTCGGGTCTCCGCCGGAATTGACCGCATAGGCCGTATGCGGATACAGAGAGTTCATTGTCGTGATATTCAGCACTTCATCCGGTGAAGAAAGCGCCCCCTTCATCTCATTATAGACGACACCGTTGATGGTAAGCTCGTCCGCAGCATCCTCTAACTCATAGTGCCAGCCTTCCTGCCGCATGATCTTCTCTTCATGATAGATATTCGGATGAAAAACAGCGTCCAGATATACATCCATCAGATTCTGAAAATCCTTCGCATTGCAGCTTGCTACCGGGTATAAAGTCTTGTCCGGATAGGTGATGGCATTTAGGAACGTATTCAAAGACCCCTTAACCAGTTCGATAAAAGGATCTTTAACGGGGAATTTATCGGAACCGCAGAGTACGCTGTGCTCAATGATATGCGCCACGCCCGTACTGTCTTTGGGCGGCGTCCTGAAACCGATACAGAAAACTTTGTTATCGTCATCATTAGAAGCCAGCACAACTCTGGCTCCCGTCTTCTTATGTTTCATTAAATAACACTCGGAATTTAATTCTTTTATGCTCTTTTTTTCTATAATTGTATAAGCCTGTAACTGTTCTATCTGCATTCGTTCTACCTTGCCTTTCTTCTTACATTTTCTTTAGTATATCACTTCTTTCAAAAGTTAGTAAACAAGAAAATCGCTTCGCAATTATCTTGGGAAGAATGCCTTGCATTCTTCCGCTGTATCAGGGAATTTCCTAAATATAATAAAAGAACAGGTAAAAACAAAAATCGTCTCTACCTGTTCAGTGTAAAAGGGGAATTTTACCTAAATTTGTTTAACAATGTCAGTTTAACAGATGGAATTGTCAAAAGCAATAGCATCCTGCGATAAGTAAATTGTTATTTATCGCGCACTCAGACACTGAACGCCATCATGGCCAGTTTGGAGAGACTGATCTCCTGTATTTTAACGCCGCATTTCTTTTTCTGCGCCAGATTCATCTGTGCAAACTCGGCAAGCGGCATGACTTTATCGCGGTAGACCATTTTGGGGGCCCCAAAAAGCGGCTTTTTTTCTACCAGCAGGCACAGTTTGACTTTGGCCTTTAACTGCATGTAGGTGCGGTAAGAAAACATCTCCGGCGTCATATAATAAAAATGACTCTCCAATGTCGTATCCGGCGCCGTATCTTTCATAATATAATGTTCAATGATGCTTTTCAATTTAAAAGGAACCATCTCATGTCCAAGCAGTTCCTCATAATCATAACAGGCGCCCAGATAAAGGTTGCCAACGTCCTGCATATAGTATTTGAAATCATTGTCCGGAATCTCCGGGGTCTGCGTTTTTGTATTCTGTGTGTCCATTGTTTCATACCTTCATAATAGATTCGATCTTATCGCCGCTGATATCCATAGCGTCCATAATCGTTTTGCGGCTCATCCCGGTCTCGTTCATCAGTTCCTCCACCGTCACCTTGCGCTGCATCTCCTGCGCAAGTTCTCTGGCCTTATCCGCCACTTTGTTGACTTTATCGGCAAGTTTCTTATCTTCTTTTTCTTCTCTGGCATTCTCCGCGATCAATTCCTCCATGGCATCCATTATCATTCTGGCAAGCATCCCTTCGGCCTCCGCGGCATGTTCGAGCGCGCCCAGCATCGTTACGCCCATCGTGAGCGCCACATTCCCCTCGCCGATCAGATCTTCTAAGAAAACGTCCTGCCCCGCATACAGCTTGGCAATTTCCGCCACCTGCGGCAAAAAGATCTGTATCATCCTCCGCTGTGCGTCTGTATCGCCTGCCATAGCCGAAAGCGTGACCGCCTCTTTCTCCCCCTCCGATATATCGGAAAATCCCTGTAGCTGCGCCAGATAATCCTCCAGATAGTCTGCTTCCTCGGCGCTCAGATAATCCTCCGGATTTAGCGCCTCTTCCACACCGATCTTGTGCTGTTTTAAATACTCATATACCATGACAAGCTGCTCATCCCGCAGTTTCAGTTCCCCGAATGCCTCCGCGACCTGCTCTCTGGAAACACAGTTCCCCTGCTCCTTCGCCAGAGCCCGCAGACGCTCCAAAGCCTGCGCAAATATCCGCTCTCTATCCATTCTTTTCCTCCATCATCCTTCTCAACCTGCGAGTTTGTGCCGGCCGCCGCAGGGGTCAGCCGATCCTTCTTTACACGTTTGGCTTTTTCACATGCGTATGTGTATACAGATGTTCCTCGCAATACTCATAATTTCCATCGCATTTTGAGCAGAACCGGAACTGCATTTCCGGGCTGTCCACCTCCGTTCGGCCGCAGATGGCGCATTTATGCTTGGTGATACCGCCGCTGTTGCGCCGGATATCCCGCTTAAATTCCTGCCTGCGGTGTATCTGCTTAGGATTTAGGTGCATCATGCTTCTGGAGGTAAAGAAAAATACCACAAAATTAAATAACGACGCACCAATCGCAAATTTCACAAAGATATCTCCCTGGAAGAAAGAAAAGGCTAACATCACGGCATAGATAATGCCCAGCCATTTTACTTTGACCGGGATAAAAAACATCAATAACACGGACTGCTCCGGGAATGTCGCCGCAAATCCTAAAAAGATGGACATATTGATATAATAGGTGCTGAAATACAGCGAACCTAAGAGAAAATAAGCGTCTTTGCCATACATTGCCAGTGTATCCCGCATGAAAAGATAAGAAAATCCCATCATCAGAAAACTTCCTGCTATCGTAAAAAGGATACCTTCCAGTATATAGACATTAAAGCGATAAGTTCCCCACGTTCTCTCCAAGGTCGTGCCAATGGAATAATAGAAATACAGCATGATCAACGTCAAAATGATATTCGACTCGCCCGGCGGGATCAAAAGCCAGGTTACAAGCCGCCAGACCTGCCCGTGCACGATGGCGTAAGGATTCAGTGTCAGATAGCCCAATACCGCCGGCGCCAGAAACTGTATCACATATCCTATAACATAACAGCCGATCATAACCGCCGGCAGATTCCGGATCGCGTATTTTCCGAATTTTTTTTCAAATGATTTCATAATGATCAATCTCCCATGATTCTTCAGCACTGTAAAAAATTTCCATTTTACAGTATGTCATTACCAAAAACTGAATATATTTTAGCATTCCTTTTTTTAAAAGTAAACGCCGCAAATGCGAAATAAGCAAAAGTCATAAAAATTTAATATTTCCCTCTCAAAATCTTCATAAATTCCAGAAAAAAGCTGATTGCTTTTTCAAAATGTCTGTCGTATAATGACTTAGCATGTCAGATTGACAAATTTTAAAGGAGTGATATACGAAATGAGTCAGATGCAGTATACTCTCGGCATTGATATTGGTTCTACTACCGTCAAGATCGCGATCCTGGATGAAAGACACCAGATCCTTTTTTCCGATTATAAAAGACACTTTGCCAATATCCGGGAGACTTTAGCCGATTTATTGCAAAGCGCTTATGATAAACTGGGAAATATTCCCTTACACCCGATGATCACCGGTTCCGGCGGCCTGACACTGGCCAACCATCTGCAGGTTCCCTTCGTGCAGGAAGTCATCGCGGTATCTACATCTTTACAGGAATTTGCACCCGTTACGGACGTGGCCATCGAACTGGGCGGCGAAGACGCCAAGATCATCTACTTTGAAGGCGGTAACGTCGAACAGCGTATGAACGGTATCTGCGCCGGCGGTACAGGTTCTTTTATCGACCAGATGGCCTCGCTTTTACAGACCGACGCCTCCGGCTTAAATGAATACGCCAGAAATTATCATTCATTATACACGATAGCGGCCAGATGCGGCGTCTTCGCCAAATCCGATATCCAGCCGCTCATCAACGAAGGAGCGACCAAAGAAGACCTTTCCGCTTCTATTTTTCAGGCGGTCGTCAACCAGACCATCAGCGGTCTGGCCTGCGGCAAGCCAATCCGCGGACATGTCGCCTTCCTCGGCGGCCCGCTGCACTTTTTATCCGAGTTAAAACAATCCTTTATCCGCACGTTAAAACTGGATGACGAGCACATCATTGACACGGAAAATTCGCACTTATTCGCCGCCATCGGTTCCGCTTTAAACGCCAAAGAAAACACCTGTTATTCCATGCAGGAAATGGTAGATAAACTCTCTTCGGATATCAAGATGGAATTTGAAGTAGAACGTATGGAGCCTCTATTTGCCTCCAAAAAAGAATACGACGAGTTCGTGGAACGACATTCGACACATCATGTAAAGACCGCCGATCTGGCCTCCTACCGCGGCAGATGTTTCCTCGGTATCGACGCCGGGAGCACCACGACAAAGACCGCACTTGTCGGCGAAGACGGCTCTTTACTTTATTCGTTTTACAGCAGTAACGACGGCAGTCCGTTAAAGACGGCCATCCGCTCCATTCAGGAAATCTACGCACTCTTACCGGAAGGGGCAAGGATCGTCCGCTCCTGCTCTACCGGATACGGCGAGGCTCTTATGAAGGCCGCTTTCTTATTAGACGACGGCGAAGTAGAGACGGTTGCCCATTACAACGCGGCCGCTTTCTTTGACCCCGCGGTAGACTGCATTCTGGATATCGGCGGGCAGGATATGAAATGTATCAAGATCAAGAACCAGACGGTAGACAGCGTACAGCTTAACGAAGCCTGCTCTTCCGGCTGCGGTTCTTTTATCGAGACTTTTGCCAAATCCTTAAATTACAGCGTACAGGATTTTGCGCGCGCCGCACTTTTTGCAAAGCATCCAATTGACCTCGGTACGAGATGTACGGTATTCATGAACTCCAAGGTGAAGCAGGCGCAGAAAGAGGGCGCGGACGTCTCCGATATCTCCGCGGGCCTTGCTTATTCCGTTATCAAAAACGCTCTGTTTAAAGTCATCAAAGTATCAGATGCCTCGGAACTGGGCAAAAATATCGTCGTACAGGGCGGCACATTCTATAACGACGCCGTACTGCGCAGTTTTGAAAAAATTGCCGACTGTCAGGCCATCCGACCGGATATTGCCGGTATCATGGGCGCTTTCGGCGCAGCGCTCATCGCCAGAAATAATTACCGCGAAGGGTATCAGACGACCATGCTTTCCATTGACAAGATCAATACGCTGCAATTTGAGACCAGCATGGCCAAATGTAAAGGATGTACGAACAACTGCCGTCTCACCATTAACAAATTTACGGGCGGACGACAGTATATTTCCGGAAACCGCTGCGAACGCGGCCTCGGCAAAGCCAAAAAAGAAAACCATGTACCGAACTTATTCGATTATAAATTAAAAAGACTCTTCTCCTACGAACCCCTGACCGCTGACGAAGCGCCCAGAGGCAGCGTCGGTATTCCCAGAGTCCTAAATATGTATGAAAATTATCCCTTCTGGTTTACCTTTTTTAACAGACTCGGCTACCGCGTCATCCTCTCACCGAGCTCTAACCGTAAAATTTACGAACTTGGTATTGAGTCGATCCCCAGCGAATCCGAATGCTACCCCGCCAAGCTGGCGCACGGCCATGTGACATGGTTGATCAAACAGGGTGTGGACTTTATTTTCTATCCTGCGCTCTTTTATGAAAGAGATGAGTTCCCGGAGGCCAACGACCACTATAACTGTCCGATCGTCACCTCCTACTCGGAAAACATCAAAAATAACGTAGAAGAGATCGGCCGCGGCGAAGTCGTTTTCCGTAATCCTTTTCTGTCATTCAAAGACCTGCATACCGTTACGGACGCTCTGACCAAAGAGTTTAGCGAACTTCCAATAACAGATGTTATGGATGCCTGCGAAGCCGCATGGAAAGAACTGGAAAACGCCAGAAACGATATGCGCATAAAAGGCGAAGAAGTCCTTGCCTATATGGAAAAAAATCATAAACGCGGCATTGTACTCGCCGGACGCCCTTACCATGTCGATCCGGAGATCAACCACGGTATCCCGGAACTGATCAACTCCTATGATATCGCTGTTTTGACAGAAGACTCCGTATCGCATCTGGCCTCTCCGGAACGGCCGCTTATCGTCTCCGACCAGTGGATGTACCACTCCCGCTTATATGCGGCGGCCAGCTATGTGAAAACACGCGAGGACTTAGACCTGATACAGCTTAATTCCTTCGGCTGCGGCTTAGATGCCGTGACCACCGATCAGGTTAATGATATTTTATCCGGTTCCGATAAGATTTATACCTGCTTAAAGATTGACGAAGTCAACAACCTGGGCGCGGCCAGAATCCGCATCCGTTCCCTCCTCTCCGCCATCAAGGTCAGGGAAGAGCAGAACAAGAAACGCGTGATCCATTCCAGCGCCATCGAGAAAAAAGCCTTTACGGAAGAGATGCGCAAAAGCTATACGATACTCTGCCCGCAGATGTCTCCCGTGCATTTCGACGTTATGCAGGCGGCTTTCTGCGCATGCGGCTATAACTTTGAAGTACTCGATAACGATAACAGACGCGCCGTCGATGTCGGCTTAAAATACGTAAATAATGACGCATGTTATCCTTCCCTGATGGTCGTAGGACAGATCATGGACGCTCTGCTTTCCGGCAAATACGACGTCAATAAAGTCGCCATCATCATGACGCAGACCGGCGGCGGCTGTAGAGCCACGAACTATGTCGGTTTTATCAGAAGAGCGCTGGAAAAAGCCGGTATGCCGCAGGTTCCCGTTATTTCCCTGAATCTGGCAGGCATCGAAAGCAACCCGGGATTCCATTTAAACGCCGATATGCTGATACGAGCCGCTTACAGCGCCCTGTTCGGGGATATCTTCATGCGCTGCATCTACCGTATGCGCCCTTATGAAAAAGAGGCCGGTTCCGTAGACGCCGTACACCAGAAATGGCTGGAAAAATGCCGTAAATTTGTATCGGCCAGACATATGAACTACTTTACATTCCGTAAAATGTGTAAAGAGATGATAAAAGAATTTGACGCTATTCCCATCACGGATGAAAGAAAACCCCGTGTCGGCATCGTTGGTGAAATTCTTGTCAAATTTGCACCCGCCGCCAATAATTATCTGGTCAACCTTCTCGAATCGGAAGGCGCCGAAGCAGTCGTTCCCGATCTGATGGATTTTATGCTCTACTGCTTCTATAATCAGATTTATAAAGCACAATATCTGGGCAAGAGCCAGAAAGCCTCCACGATCTCCAGACTCGGCATCTGGGCCATCGAGAAATTACGCGCTCCGGCCGTAAAAGCCTTTGAAAAGAGCGTTCACTTTGATGCGCCGACCAGTATTTATAAACTCGTGGAATATGCCAAACCGATCGTCAATATCGGCAACCAGACGGGCGAAGGCTGGTTTTTGACCGGAGAAATGGTGGAACTTATCCATAGCGGCGTCAACAATATCGTCTGCACACAGCCCTTTGGCTGTCTGCCCAACCATGTCGTCGGTAAGGGCGTTATCAAAGAACTGCGAAAACAGTATCCGCTCTCCAATATCGTGGCCATTGACTACGACCCCGGAGCCAGCGAAGTCAATCAGCTAAACAGAATCAAACTGATGCTCTCCACAGCACAGAAAAACCTGAAAAAACAAATCAGCTAAGGTATCAAAAAAGCAGATGTGTCCGCCTCTTTGCAGGTCACATCTGCTTTCTTACTATCCTGTATTCATCATCCTGCTGATAAAACGAACATTCAAAATTCCCGCCGCGCAGAAACCGGCTCATATCATCCTCGTCCAGATCTACCATACAGACATAACATTCATAATCCTCATCATAAACATAATTGCTGCAGGTGTCGCAACTGCTGCCCATAAAAATCCCCCATTCTTCCTGCGCATTAATAAAAAGTCTTGTCAAACTTGCGGTTGATAAACTTCACCTTGCCGTTTTCTTCTTCCATTAGCGATTGTATCGCGGCTTCCGCAGCCTCTTTCTGCAACTGGTTCACACAGAATACACAAGTGCCGAATTTATCTCTGGAAAAAAGACCCGGCTTCTCCCATTTTACATAATAGGATACCCTGTTTTTCAATAGAAGTTTTTCAACCTTTTCTTTCGTCGTTATGTCAGTGACCTGACACCATTCTAATTCATTGTGTACTTTCACTTTCTGATATGCTGTTTCCATCCTCAATACCTCATAAGTAAAATTTCTGACTAAAATAATGCCTGTTTTATTATATCGCTTTTTGAACGATTGTGCAACCTTGCAGAACAGTCGATTTTGTGTTATCTTTATATGGTTGAGTTCAGAATGTCCGTATCGGAATTTCAAACGGACAGAAATGGAGGTTTTATCATGCCAATTAAAATACAGGATTCCCTTCCTGCCAGAGCCACGCTGGAAGGCGAAAATATTTTCGTTATGACTGAATACCGGGCGATCCATCAGGATATCCGCCCGCTTAACGTATTGATTCTAAATCTTATGCCGACAAAAATCGTCACAGAGACGCAGCTTCTTCGCAAACTCTCCAACTCGCCCTTACAGGTCGCGGTCGAGTTTTTGCAGACGACAAGCTACGTTCCGCAGCATACCGATTCCAATCATTTACAGTCGTTCTATACCACTTTTGACCAGATAAAAGACCGTAAATTCGATGGTATGATCATCACCGGAGCGCCGCTCGATTACGTCAGATTTGAAGACGTCACCTACTGGAAAGAACTGTGCGCCATCATGGAATGGGGCAAAACACATGTACATTGCACCTTACATTTATGTTGGGCAGCTTTCGCCGGATTATACTATCTCTACGGCCTAAACCGCTACGATATGGAGGAAAAACTTTCCGGCGTCTATGCGCATAGAGTACTAAAAAAGACTTCGCCGCTCTTCCGCGGGTTTGATGATATATTCTACGCGCCGCAGTCGCGCGCAATGGGAATCGACGCCGATCTGATCACCGCCGTTCCCGAACTGGAACTTATGGCCACCTCAGACGAAGCGGGCGTCACTATTGTAAAAACGACGGACAGCCGACACCTTTTCGTCACCTGCCACCCGGAGTACGATTCGGATACGCTGGCCAAAGAATATTACAGGGATCTGGAAAAAGGGTTGAACCCGAAGATTCCGGCTAATTACTTTCCTGATGATGATCCTTCCAAAGCGCCGATCGTCAACTGGCGCTCTACCGGGCAGCTGCTGTATTCTAATTGGCTGAATTACTATGTGTATCAGACGACGCCGTATGATATACGGAGTATTGAATGAAAACCTAGGTTTTATGCTGTTTACAGCAATTTTAGATTTTTACGAATCTTCACATAACTTCACGAGATTTGTATCTACATTTATTAAAATATTCTATACAACAAAAGAGTGTCTAAACTGTTTTTCAGTCAGGACACTCTTTTTTGTATTACAATACCAATTTTACACAGTCTGTTTTCCAAACCTTAACAGATATTCCTGAGCCGTCTGTAAAGAAAGTTCCAATTTATCCTGTAACCTTTCCAAGATATCACTCTCCGAAAGACTAAACTCAAATCCCATTTCAATGATTTCTTCTGCTCTGCCCTTTTCTATATTTTCCTGATCCCGCATTAATAACGTCATATATTCATGCCTCCATTCCCTGTTCTTCTTCGCCTGTTTTACGGCTTCTTCCAATCTCCTGACAAAATCGTCCTCCGGCTCTTGCCCTGCCACATAATCCAAAAATGCCTTTAATTTTTTACTTAGTTTCTAATTATATTATAAAAGTCTCCTCTTAAAATACAATAAATTTATGCCGATAAACTGTGATATTAGACTTATGAAATTAAATAATAATAGTTATTAAAACAAAACTCTTTTCTCCAATAATAGGTAGTGTAGTAATGGTGTAAATGTGAATAACGAATTTTCATTAAGCAAAGATACTCCAAACGTAACTATACAAACGACAGAAAACGGAGAATCCATAACTAAAGAGTATATAATTGCAGGAAAGAAATTTAAAAAGTTGGAAGAAGAGGTACAATCTACTCTTTTGGCTTGCTAAAATAATATTTGAGGTGAAGTAATGGACAATTTAAAAAACACCAATACATATTACGAAGGAAAAATTATAAATATGTTTGATTTTTTAAAAAATAAGAATACTCATAAAAAAAAGGATGAAGTAGATAATTTATCATTAAAAACTGAGATAGATAATTTATCATTAAAAATTGAAGATATAAATCAAAAGATAGATAGTATTTTCAAAGAAATAGATAAAAAAATGAGACCGTTTCAAGTTTTGTGTAAACTCAAAAACCGATATAAGATATGTGAATAGTTACTTAAGGGCGGATGCCGATTTGCGGCTTTCCGCCCTTATCTGCATTATACATTTTTTGAGGGATATGTCAATAAGACCTGTCCATGAAATTCTTTTACAGGTTCCTTGATGGTTACCATTCACGGGTTAACCCATCCAAAAAATCCCCGCCTGTAACAGCAG
>JAMPIB010000031.1 GCA_023663085.1 Ruminococcus sp.
ATGCTGAATGACAGTGCGGCTTTGTTGGAAAAATGCACGGATAAAAGGGAAAAGAACCTTGTAACGGATTTCCTCGCATTGTGGAACAAATAGAGAGTGAACTGTCTGAATAAATCGGCTTACGAATTGTAAGCTGATTTACAGTTTGAAAGCTTCAACATCTTAATAATAGGCATAAATGGAAATTAGTAAGTTTCCATTTGGTTATTTTTAATTTGCGAGTTTAGATGATATAATATGAACAGGCATCAACGACAACAATGGAATAATAAAAGAAAAATGTATAAGTGGGAACAGATAAAAGATGGAAAATGGCTATGAGGAAATAGAAAAAAAGATATGCAGTAAACGATTAAATAATGGTAGAAAGAATGGTAATGTAGTAAAAAATTTTTTAGGCATTCAAAGTCAGTTTTACAGGTATGCAACAATATGCTGTGAACTGTATGGGGATAATTTTGATTTCAATAGTTCACAGTATTTCAGGGCATGGACAATTCGTGGAACAATACATATTCACCATATAGAAGATTATAATCTCGTTATCTATAAAAATATGCTTACACCATACATGCAACAATTTTGGAATGATGAGAGTATATCGTCTATATCGGAAAAGGAATTTTTTTGTGAAATTATATTAAATGCGCTGAATGAGCAGTATTTAAATAAAAAACAACTGATAGATTTATGTTTTTTAAATGGAATGACAGCTGATAAAAAAGAGTATTTATTTAATTCCTGGGGCGGTATCCCAAGGTATTTAGTAGAAACGGGAAAGATCATCATTATGTGTGATGACCATAATACATATATGCCTGCACCTGATGTCATATTAATGAATCAGGAAGATGCTGAGAAAGAACAGCTAAAAAGATATTTAGAAGGTTATAGTCCCTGCACAATAGAGGATGTAATGTATTTTTTTAAATGGGGCAAAAGAAAATCCCGGATATTGATAGAGCAGGTATTGAGAACATATTTTATAAATAAAAGTAGTATGATCAAATATAATGGTCAGGATTATATATTTATTGAAAAGGAAAACATAAATGTAATAGATCAGGAAATATATGTTTTATCTGCGTTTGATCCAATGCTTATCGGATATGAAAAAAAGAAAAATCTACTATTACCTGGGAAATATTTGAGGGATGTTTTTTCAATGCAGGGAATTGTAAGACCTACAATAATATACCAGAATAGAGTATGCGGGATTTGGAAAATAAAAGAGCGGACAATATATGTTGATTTATTTGAGAAATTATCAAAAATTTACATAGAGGAGATAGAAAAAATCTTAATAGAGGCAACAGATTTGTCAAAAATAATTGTTAATATAAGACAATAAGCAATGATGGAGCCAATTTCGGACATATAAAATTGACATTAGTATTTGTAGAGAAGGAGTTTTACTGTGAAAAAAGAAAAGTACGGCAGGCAGTCCTTTTTGCATTACTTGCAGTTACAGGAATATGTCTGTTGAGCTGCCGAAACGTTGAGAAGGCAGAAAACGTTGAAAATCCGGCTATGGCAACAGAAGAGGCAGCGACACCGATAGAAACAATCATAGTGGAAGAACAGTATCATAAACGCGATGAGATATGCGGGGCCAGTTTCCCTATGTGGAGCGTTGAACGGGAAGGGATTTCCTACGGTTTTAAGCAGTCTGTTTTTACTGAAGAAGAAGCGGCAGGCTATGTGCAGGAGATGGAAGAATATATTAATGCACTCAAACGGCAGATGCAGGAGGTAGACTTTTTCCCTCGCAATATAGAATTGCAGATTCTGGTACTGGATGATATTGCTACAATTGATCTGTCGAAGTCGGATGAAGTCCTTATTCTGACCAAAGAGGAATTAGAAGATGAACGCTACAGGTTTCCGCTTTTTCTCAGTGTTTCCAAACTTGATGAGACTTCCCGGAACTTTGGCGCATATACCTATATATCCGGCATGGACTTTGATAATGACAGGATAAAAGAATACCTTTCCAGACAGGAAAACCGGCAGGTTCTGGATCTGTTTTATGCCAGAAGGTCGGAAGTATATGGAAGTAGAGAAGATATCGAAATATTTGAACAGATACTGGCTTCTATGGCGGCGGAAGAAATTAAAGAAAGCGGCTTGAACGGGTATTTTAAGGAGACTTTTACAGAAAGTGCGATAAATGAATGGCTGGATAAAATAGGTTTAACGGATGCAGAAGAGTTATACGAAAATGCCAATCTGGAGTATAGCAGTCAGTTGAAATTTAAGAGAGACGGTCAATATGATCTTCATATTGAAAGCGGGAATGTAACTTATCTTTTGGAATCATGTGCCTCTGCCTTTGAATCTGCTTTGGAACTGGAAGAATTTATTGTGACTGAAATAAAGACAAGAGAGGCAATGGAAACCTATTTAAAGGCCCATCACGTCACTTCGCCGATGTTTGATAGTGAGTATCAGCTGGTCTATAAGATTTTGGGAGACAGAACATCAAAAAATTATTGGGAATTTTGTGATGATAACTCTTCGTGTATCTATATTTTTGGAAATTATAAAGGATTTTTTCAGGAGTCCATGACGCATGAACTGACGCATGCCTATGTGGGCAGGACGCAGGAGGATGTGGTCTGGATGAATGAAGGATTTGCAGAGTATTTCTCCAGAGCGGTCTTCCCCCAGCCTTCCAGAAGAGAGGCGTTTTATGAATCCATCGGGAAAGCAGAAGCTGATACGGCGTGTTTGTGGCGGAATAACTATGTGGCAATGGAAGGCGTACCGGACAGTATAGAAGATTTTGAACTGTCAAGTTTTCTGGATGGATGTGTTATGGCCTATTGGGATGGCGATACGACGTTGGAGCAGGTCACAGCGCTTGAAGTGTCATTGTGGGAATGGGGCGATATAGCGGAGAAAACTGAGAACGGAGCGGAACTGAGTTATTGGGAAACCGAATCGTTTGTGTCATATTTGCTCGGCCGCTCATCTTTTGAAACAACATGGAACTGCATGATAAATAATCTTGATTGCCAAGAAGTATATGGAAAGACTTATGATGAACTTAAATTAGAATGGAGCCAGAGTATAAGGGAGAGGGTATCGGGTGATTTGCAGATTGAGAATGATAGAAATGTGTAAAATAATGCAGCGATAACAGGCTGCTTTACATTGCACATCTGTGCCAACTGGGCCTGGGTAAGTCCCTTTTCTTCTCTGATACGGATCATGGTGCGGATCAGTTCTTTTTCCAGTTTAATGGCGTTTGCCGCATCCCCCTCACGCGACCACTGACAGTTCTTTTTTTCTCAATCCATCATATACTATTAATACAGTACAGGAAAAAATCCTTAAGGAGCAGCATCCTTTAAAAAAGAAGGGAGAACAAAACATGACAGATAAGGTAATTGAAAACAACCAGGTGACGATAATGGGGGAGATCGTAGGAGACTTTGTGTTCAGTCATGAGATCTTCGGAGAGGGATTTTATATGGTGGATATCAGTGTGGACCGCCTGAGTGAGTCTACAGATATCATTCCCGTTATGGTATCGGAGAGACTGCTGGATGTAAATGAAGATTATAAGGGTATGAAGATCAGCATTACAGGGCAGTTTCGTTCTTATAACAGACACGAGGAGAAAAAGAACAAACTGGTCCTGTCGGTGTTCGCGAGGGAGATCGAGTTTGTAGACGATATCGAGGAGAGCGCGAAAACGAATCAGATCTTCTTAGACGGTTATATCTGTAAGGCGCCGATCTACCGGAAAACACCGCTGGGCCGGGAGATTGCGGATTTACTTCTGGCAGTCAACAGGCCGTATGGCAAATCAGATTACATACCATGTATCTGCTGGGGAAGAAACGCGAGATTTGCCAGCACTTTCGATGTAGGCAGCAGGTGTGCCGTCTGGGGCCGGATCCAGAGCAGGGAATATATGAAAAAAATTTCGGAAGATCAGCTTGAGAAGCGCACGGCATATGAGGTTTCTGTCAGTAAGTTAGAGATCGTGGAGGATGAGCAGGAGTAAAAAGTTGCGTTTTCGACATAATTGTGCTATGATAGGCATCAGGTTTAAATGCTGATATTATGAGGTGCAATATGGAAAGAGGCATGATTTATATCTATAGCGGTGAAGGACACGGCAAGTCGCCTGCGGCGCTCGGAAGAGCCTTGCAGACGGCGTGCAGGGGTGAGGATGTTGTCATCATCCGTTTTCTGAAAGGAAGAGGTCTGGCGGATTCTGACTTCGTAAGACGTCTGGAGCCGGAGATCAAGATATTCCGCTTTGAGAAGTCGGATGAGAATTTCGTCAATCTGTCAGAGGAGCGAAAGGCCGAAGAAATCTATAATATCAAGAATGGTCTTAACTTTGCCAAAAAGGTGATGAACACCGACGAATGCAGTCTGCTGATCTTGGATGAAGTGCTGGAACTGCTTGATAATGGAATCATTTCCGTGGAAGAGTTGAAAAACTTATTGTTATGTAAACCTGATGGAATGGATATCATTATGACGGGCGCCACGTTAAACGAGGAAGTATGCACGCTTGCAGACGAAGTGACCCGCATCGAGACTAAGAGAAACGAAAAGCGCGGATAATGAGAGGCCGGCCTTGACAGATAGATGTGATAGTGTTATGATAAGGCAAATAAGAGAAGTTGATAGAGGTTGCATTTTTTATCAGTAGGAATGCGGATGCGGGAGGCGCAGGAGAAACATTCTGAAAGGAAAAGATGCCGAAGGGAAAGATGTCCTGCCGGTTTTTCTCTGGGTATACAGTCAATAACTGTATAACTGTCATCGAATCAGATGGGGCGCTATCCGAATATTTAGAAAACAAATATTTAGAAGAATAAAGCTGACCCGTTGTGATCAGCTTTTTTTATTATATAGGAAACTCGTCACGAATCATTCAGGAGGAAAAAGTATGGCAATTTTTGAAGGTGCTGGAGTAGCTATCGTTACGCCGTTTCATAAGGACGGCAGTGTTAATTTCGAGAAATTCGCAGAACTTATTGAAGACCAGATCACAGGCGGCACGGACGCGATCATCGTCTGCGGTACGACAGGAGAGTCTTCCACGCTTACGCATGAGGAGCATTTAGAGGTCATCAGGTATTGTATCGAGAAGGTTGGCGGCAGGATCCCAGTTGTCGCAGGAACCGGTTCCAACTGTACGGAAACGGCCGTATATCTGTCAAAAGAGGCTGAAAAGTACGGTGCGGACGGTCTTTTGTTAGTGACGCCCTATTATAACAAGGCGACGCAGAAAGGGCTGTTCGAGCATTATAAAATGATAGCGGACAGCGTCAAACTTCCTATTATTTTGTATAACGTACCGAGCAGAACAGGCTGTAATATCCTGCCGCAGACAGCGGTGAAACTCTGTGAGGAAGTTCCTAATATCGTGGGCATCAAAGAAGCCAGCGGCAATATTTCCCAGATCACCAAGCTGGCTGCGCTTGCACAGGGGAAGGTCGATATTTATTCCGGAAACGACGACCAGATCGTGCCTATCCTTGCGCTTGGCGGCAAAGGGGTCATCTCTGTGCTCTCCAATGTGGCGCCGAGGCAGACGCATGATATCTGTGCGAAGTTCTTTGCGGGCGATATCGAGGGCAGCTGTAAGGAGCAGTTACGGGCTATTGAACTGTATGAAGCGCTGTTCTGCGAAGTCAATCCGATCCCGGTCAAGGCGGGATTAAATCTTATGGGCAAAGAAGTCGGTTCGCTGAGACGGCCGCTATGTGATATGGAAGAGGCCAATGTAGAGAGACTGCGCAGCGCCATGAAAAATTATGGATTATTGTAAGCCGTTTCTACTGGCAGGCGGCATGTAGATCATACCGATGAGCATGCAGCGGAAGAAAGGAGCAAAAGAGTATGACCAGAGTTATCATGCACGGCTGTAACGGGAAGATGGGACAGACGATATCTTCCCTGATCGCAGCCGATGAAGAAATAGAGATCGTGGCCGGGATAGACGCTTACGATGACGAGCGCAGCGCGTATCCGGTTTTTACAGATATTTATAAGTGCGATATAGCGGCGGATGCGCTCATTGATTTCAGTACGGCGGCGGCGGTGGACACCCTGCTTGACTATTGCGCGGGAAAGAAGCTGCCCTGTGTATTATGCACGACCGGACTTTCTAAGGAGCAGCTTGATAAAGTACAGGAAACATCTAAAATAACGGCCGTTCTTAAATCGGCGAATATGTCGCTGGGCATCAACATGCTTATGAAATTATTAAAAGAGGCGGCATCTATCCTTGCGCCGGCGGGTTTTGATGTCGAGATCGTGGAAAAGCACCATAACCAGAAACTGGATGCACCGAGCGGTACGGCGTTGGCTCTGGCCGATTCCATCAAGGAAGAACTAAACGGCGGCTATGAGTATGTATATGACAGGAGTACGAAACGCGAGAAGCGCAGTCCGAAGGAAATCGGCATCAGTGCGGTCAGAGGCGGAACGATAGTCGGCGACCATGACGTGATCTTCGCGGGAGCGGACGAGGTGGTCACTTTTTCCCACAGAGCCTATTCTAAGGCGGTATTTGGCAAAGGCGCCATACAGGCGGCTAAATTTCTGGCCGGAAAGCCTGCGGGAATGTATGATATGAGCGATGTGATCGCATAGGTCTGATAGAAGTACGGCGGACATAGAAAGGGGAACAAATGGACGAATTAGAGCAAAGATACTTAAAGAGCCTGGCCAAGCAGTATCCGACGATCGCTGCGGCATCGACGGAGATCATCAATTTACAGGCTATTTTGAGTCTGCCCAAGGGCACGGAACATTTCATGACCGATATCCACGGGGAATATGAGCAGTTCAATCATGTTTTGAAGAACGGTTCCGGTTCCGTGAGGCGTAAGATTGATGAGGAGTTCGGCAACACCCTGAGCAATAAGGATAAAAAGAGTCTGGCCACGCTCATTTATTATCCGGCGGAGAAACTGGATATCGTGCTGCGGGAAGAGGATGAGAACAGTATCGAGGACTGGTATAAGATAACACTCCACCGCCTCGTACAGATCACCAAGCGCGTTTCTTCCAAATATACCCGCTCCAAGGTCAGAAAAGCATTGCCGGAGGATTTTTCCTATGTCATTGAAGAACTGATCACGGAGAAAACGGAGATACAGGATAAAGAGGCTTATTATAACGAGATCATCCATACCATTATCCGTATCGGCAGGGCGCCGGAGTTCATTACGGCACTCTGTAATCTGATACAGCGGCTGGTCATCGACCATCTGCATATCGTGGGCGATATCTACGACAGAGGGCCGGGGCCGCATATCATTCTGGATACGCTGCGCCAGTATCATTCTGTAGATGTACAGTGGGGCAATCATGATATCGTCTGGATGGGGGCGGCCAGCGGTCATCTGGCCTGCATCGCCAATGTCATCCGCATGGCGGCCAGATACGGCAATCTGGATACGCTCGAAGAAGGATACGGAATCAACCTGATCCCTCTGGCCACGTTTGCGATGGAAGTCTATAAAGATACGGACTGTTCGGCTTTTGCTATCAAATATAATACTGAATATGACACCAAGGATCTGAGTCTGGATATGAAGATGCACAAGGCCATCGCCATGCTGCAATTTAAACTGGAGGGTCAGCTTATCATGCGCCGTCCGGAATTTGGTATGCAGGAGCGGCTTTTTCTGGAGAATATTGATTATGAAAAAAAGACCGTTATCATAGGCGGACAGGAATATCATATGAAAGATACGGATTTCCCGACGATCAATAAGGAGCGTCCGTATGAATTGAGTAAAGAAGAAGAACAGCTTATGGAAAGGCTGCGGCAGGCTTTTGTCAAGTGCGAGAAGCTGCAGAAGCATGTCCGCTTTCTTTTTTCCAAAGGCAGTCTTTATAAAGTCTATAATTCCAACCTGCTCTATCACGGCTGTATGCCGATGGATGATGAGGGGAATTTTAACAGGGTCAACGTATATGGCAGGGAATACAGCGGCAAGGCCCTGTACGACGTATTAGAGCATTATGCCAGAAAAGGATATTATGCGCATAATAATCTGCTGGAGAAATTAAAGGGACAGGATATCATCTGGTATATCTGGGCAGGCCCTAATTCTCCGGTCTTTGGCAAAGATAAGATGGCAACTTTTGAACGGTATTTCGTAATTGAAAAAGAAGCGCATAAGGAGACGAAGAACAGTTATTACAGGCTGCTTGACAGAGAAGACATCATCAATAAGATATTGACGGAATTTGGTCTGGATGTGAATAAGTCGCATATTGTCAACGGCCATGTCCCGGTGGAACTGAAAAAAGGCGATACGCCGATCAAGTGCGGCGGCAAGCTGCTCATCATAGACGGCGGTTTTTCCAGAGCCTATCAGGATAAAACGGGGATCGCCGGATATACGTTAGTCGCCAATTCTTATGGAATGCGTCTGGTAGCGCATGAGCCTTTTGAATCGACGGAGTCGGCCATTATCAATGAGTCGGATATTTTCTCGGATTCCGTCATTCTGGAGACCAGTACGGTACGTCAGAAGATCGCGGATACGGATATTGGAGCGGAACTGCGGGAAAGCATCCATCAGCTGGAAGAATTATTACAGGCTTACCGTGACGGAACGATCATTGAGAAAGGCATTTAATACGTTATTTCATACAGAATTGAATAAGCAGGATAAGTAAGGTGCAAAGAAGATCAGCAGGAAGAACCATATATTGGCGGTTCTTCCTGTTGGTCAGTTTTTAGTTATTTCTGGTAGTTCTGCTGCTGGTAGAGCTGGTATTGTTGTTATTGCCGTTATCGCCATTACCGGTCACGTCGTCTATCACATCGCCTACGCCGTCTGCAACGTCATCTACTGCATCACCAAGAGCGCTGCCCGCATCATCTACTGCGCTGCCGACAGAATTTCCGGCATCTCCGATAACAGAATCATTATTGCCATTATCTGCACCGCTGGTAACGGAATTAACGTTATCGTTATCGTCAGAACCATTCGTTATACCTGTGCCATTCATATCATCCGCCGCGCCATCGGTACCGTTTGTCACGCCTGTGCCATTGGTGCCGTTTGCCGTGCCTGTAGAGCCTGTCGCTCCGGCGGAACCGGTAGCGTTTGTTGTACCTGTGCTGCCGGCTGTGCCTGTACCACCGGTGCCGTTCGTATTGCCGGCTGTGTCGGTGCCCGCAGCATTGCCTGTTGTTCCGTTGCCCGCAGCGGAATCGCCTGTTCCGGCACTGTTATTACCGCAGGCTGTCATCATGGACATTGCAAGAACCATGAGAGAAACAAATAACAATGTTTTTATCTTTTTCATAATTTCACTCCTTTGCTGAAATATAATAGATATATAATAAAACAGAAATTGTGAAACTTCCTGTTCTTATGTTATTATGTCAGATAGAAATCAAAATATTCGCAGGTTGAGAGAAAGGAACGGTAATTAAGATGGAATTTCGTCCCTGTATTGATATTCATAACGGAAAAGTAAAACAGATCGTAGGAAGCAGCTTACAAGATGAAGGCGACCGCGCAAAGGAAAATTTTGTCGCCGGACAGGACGCCGCTTTTTTTGCCGATCTTTATAAAAAAAATAATATCAAAAACGGACATATCATTCTGCTGAATCCGCGGGAGAGCGAGTATTATGAGGCCACGAAAGAACAGGCTCTGTCCGCGCTGGCGGCCTATCCGCAGGGTTTACAGATCGGCGGCGGCATCACGGCGGAAAATGCGGCGCAGTTTTTAAAGGCCGGCGCCTCGCATGTCATCGTGACGTCTTATGTTTTTAAAGATGGACGTATCCATTTTGAAAATCTGCACAGACTGGTGAAAGAAACCGGCAGAGAAAAACTTGTTCTCGATCTGAGCTGTCGGATGAAAAACGGATGTTATTATATTGTAACCGATAGATGGCAGAAGTATACGGATGTTGTTTTAAATACGGAAACAATGGATGAACTGGCTTCTTACTGCGATGAATTTCTCATCCATGCGGTGGATGTGGAAGGAAAGGCGGATGGAATCGAGGAAAATCTTGTAGAGATGCTCGGAAACTGGAATAAGATACCGGTCACTTATGCGGGCGGCGTTCACAGCTTTGAGGATCTGCGTCTGTTAAAAGAACTGGGAAAAGATCATATTCATGTAACGATAGGGAGTGCGCTCGATCTGTTCGGCGGAACGATGAAACTGGAAGACGTGCTTGCGTATGTCAGAAGACAGGGGATATAACCAAATAAAGAGGATGCCTCCTAAGCTATTTCTAACAGGTCTTCATTCACCTGACCGTTAACTTCTGAGACAGCCTCTTCCTTTAATCCGTCATAACAATATTACTAATTCTAAATAAAAATGTAACATTTATATTTAAGAAAAGGCACATTGTGAAACTGATTAATGCATATAATAAAGGGTTTCCAATATTCCATTACGCTTTATCATATGTTGGACGTAACGTATTCTCTTGATTATAATTTTGTTACGTTAACTGCCTGAGGCCCTTTTTCGCCGTTTACTACTTCGTACTCAACAGCCGCTCCCTCTTCAAGAGATTTGAAGCCTTCCATGTTCAGTCCTGAGTAGTGGACGAAAACGTCGTTACCCTGCTCATCAGAGATGAAGCCGTAACCTTTTTGGTTGTTAAACCACTTTACTGTACCTTTGTTCATAGTACTACCTCCAATAAAAAATAAAAATGTAACTGTTGTGTCGTGCAACATTGATAGGATAGCATAAGTGTCGCAAAAAGTAAAGCATTATTTGTTCAAACGTTCAAAAATTAATTGATATCCATCGTTTCCGTAATTCAGGGAACGGTTGACACGGCTGATCGTTGCGGTGGAGGCGCCTGTTTTTTCTGCAATCTCCAGATAAGTCTTATGCTGCTTCAGCATAGAGGCCACTTCAAAGCGCTGGGAAAGCGACAACAGTTCGTTGGCCGTGCACAGATCTTCAAAAAAATCATAGCATTCTTCGCGGGTCTTTAAACAGAGGATGGCGTCAAACAAACGGTCTGCGGCATCGCTTTTTAATTTTTTATTCAAGATATTTCCCTGCCTTTCCTGTTCAGGCGCCGGACTGCGGAGCCTGCGCTTTTACACGTTAATGTGATGCAGATTGTACGTATGACTACTATAACATATCCGGTCTGGAATGTAAAGTTTTCCAACAAATGCAGTCCAAAGGACTTGTCATGTAGTAATAAAAACTATATAATATGTTACAGTAGACTGAAAAACACGTATGGGGGCGGATATGACTATCAATATAGAAGATTTGTTAAACAGTATTTTAGGAAGTCTTGACAGGATCGCTTATATTAAATCGGAAGATATCCCGAATATCGACTTGTATATGGATCAGGTGACAACCTTCATGGAATCGCGCCTGCGCAGCACGACGAGACATCCGGGCACGGACAAGATACTGACCAAGACCATGATAAATAATTATGCCAAAAACGACTTACTGCCGCCGCCCGTGAAGAAAAAATATTCCAAAGACCATGTCCTGCTGTTGATCTTTATTTATTATTATAAGGGAATCTTATCTATCAGCGATATCCAGGAACTGTTAGCGCCGGTCACGGAGCGTTTTTTTAATACAGAGGCGGAGTTTGACTTAGAGACGGTATATGAGACAGTATTCGGTTTGGAACAGGGACAGACGGAGGCTTTGAAAAAAGATATCATAGAGAAGTTCCATCTTTCGGAAGAAACATTTCAGGAGGCGCCGAAAGAAAGTCAGGAATTTCTGCGGATATTTTCTTTTATCTGTATGCTGAGTTTTGACGTTTATACCAAAAAACTTTTAATAGAAAAATTGATAGACAGCCTGCAGGAAACGAAACAACCCGACGACAAATGATCTGTCTCCGGGTTGTTTTTGGGGCTGCTATTCGGCCGCTTTTTTGGCAAAGGAGGTGTCTACCAGTTCCGTATAATCCACTCTCTTTTCCAATTCGCCGGCTTCTTCCAGAATATTCTGCAACAGTGTGAAACTCGATTCTTCAAAAATTAAATCCGCTTTCCAGGTATCCTGTGCGGCGTAGCGTTCAACAATCGTAGTAATGGTCTCTTTATCCGTGCCTTCAAACTGCGGTGCAATAACGGTCGCTATTTCTTCAGCGGAATGGCTCTGTACGTAGTCCATCCCTTTTTGCAGGGCATTAGTGAAGGACTGGATGATTTCGGGATTGGCTTCTATATAGCTTTTTTTGGCGGAAAAAGCGGTATAGGGTACGTAGCCGGAATCTTCGCCGAGCGAAGCCACGACATAGCCGTCGCCTTTGGCCTCTAAGGAAGTGGCGTGCGGCTCAAATTCCACCGTAAATTCACCCTGACCGCCTGAGAAAGCGGCGGCTGTGGAACCGAAGTCGATGCTCTGGTCGATATCAAGATCGGCGGCGGGGTCGATACCGTTTTTTTTCAGGATATATTCAAATACCATCTCCGGCATACCGCCTGCGCGGCCGCCGAGGACATCTTTGCCGACTAACATGTTCCAGTCAAAGTTCTCGATCGGCTCTCTGGCTACCAGAAAGTTTCCGGCCCGCTGTGTAAGCTGCGCGAAGTTCACGGCAGGATCCGAGGAACCGCCGATATAAGTATAAATCGTACTTTCGCTGCCCATGAAGCCGATATCCGCTTCGTCGGTCAGGAGTGCGGTCATGGTCTTATCGGCGCCGAATCCGGTGACCAGCGTCAGTTCGATGCCTTCCTCGGCAAAATACCCTTCCTCAATGGCTACATATAAGGGCGCATAAAATATGGAATGTGCCACTTCATTTAAAATAACAGGTGTTGTTTTGACGGAAGACGTCTCTTTGGAAGTCTGTGCCGTATCTTTGTCTGACCCGCCGCAGCCGGTAAGGAGAGATACCGCGCACAAGGCCGTAAGCAATAGGGATAATAGTTTCTTTTTCATATACCTCCTGTGTCTGTAAGACTTGATTTTATTAAAACACTTAATTTATTATATCGGGCCGCTGCATATTGGTTCCAAAAACATCTTTCCCAAACGACGTGTTTGTGATATAAAAGAATAGGCCGACAGAGATAGGGTGATGAAAAAAAGGCAATACAGAAGAGAAAAGGGGAATAACATATGTTATGGATATGGCTGGTGCTCTTTTACGGCGTTATGAAAGGGCTTCGCGAGATTGTAAAAAAGAAAGCCTTAGAGAAAAATTCCACGATAGAAGTACTTTTTTTATATACGCTGCTGGCGTTTATACTCGTTGTTCCCGACGCGAAACATGCGATGGGACTGGAAACAAAATATTATTTTTATATTGCGCTTAAGTCGTTTGTCATTTTTCTGGCATGGATATTCAGCTTTAAGGCCATTAAAAAAATGCCCATCAGTTTATACGGTGTGCTGGATCTTTCCCGCGTGTTGTTCGCAACGCTTCTGGGCGTTATCGTATTGCAGGAGACGTTAGGCGTTTTGCAGACTATAGGTCTTTTACTTGTTTCGGCAGGTCTTTTGTTCTTAAAATACAGGCCCGGCATGTTATCCGGGAAAAAAGATGCGCCTAAAGAAAGCGTGGAGGTGAAAATAGTCGTCATGGCCTTTGCCTCCTGCCTGCTCAACGCGGTTTCGGGTCTTTTGGATAAATTGCTGATGAAAGATATCAACAGCTCCCAGTTACAGTTCTGGTATCTGCTTTTTTTAACGCTCATGTATCTGGCTTTTCTGCTCGTGACACGCACGCCGGTGCATGTTGGGAGTCTGATAAAAAATTACTGGATCTGGCTGCTCAGCATCATGATCGTTATTGCAGATCGGGCGTTATTTTTGGCTAACGGCATGGAGGGCAGCAGGATCACGGTCATGACGCTTCTAAAGCAGTCCGGCTGTATCGTGACGATTCTGGCGGGGAGATTTCTTTTTAAGGAGAAAAATACGGGACATAAACTCGTATGCGCCGCAATTATTCTGGCGGGTATCGTGATCGGGGTCATCTAAAACGTCACTTAAAACGACTTAAAATGTATGACCGGATAAAAGAAAATGTCTTGTGCGAGTAATTTGTTCTATGGTATACTATACGGGTATATGGGGGACAGGGTTTATATAAGGGGGTATTTCGGATAAGATTGCCATTTGGCAGCTAAAAATACAAACAGAAAAGTGTGAGGGATGGAAAATGGAACGTGAGAGAAGTGAAGTGAACAAAGTGGCGCTCTTCAGCCATACGGTCATAGCAATCGCGCTGTTGGCCTCTTATGCGCTGGAAGTAGTAAAGGGAGCAAGAACGATAGGTTATTATGTGGTTTTTGCTATTCTGGCAGCCGGGCCGGTCATCATTGAGTGGGTGCTGTATGCGAAGAATCATGCGGATGCGAAGATACAGCATGTTCTCGGCACCGGTTACGGTATCTTCTATATTTTTACGATCTTTACCACGACAAATGTGACGGCATTTACTTTTGCCTTCCCGCTTTATGTGGTCATTACATTATATTCCGACGTAAGATATTGTATCATTATTTCTTCGGGCGGCTTTTTAGTCAATCTGATCTTTACCATTTACCAGGCGGTAACGGTGGGAATCCCGGCAGGGGATATGGCGACTTATGAGATCCGTAATATTTTGATGCTGCTGGTGGCGGTCTTCCTTTGCCGGGCGACGGCTGTTACGGCTAAGATCAATAAAATGAAAATGGACGATCTGAGTCAGGAGAAAGAAAACGTCTCCAATCTGTTAAATAACGTCATGAACATATCGGGAGACATGTCCGAAGGTATTGTGGATGTAAGAGCACAGATGAAAGAACTTGGCAGCGCAGTATCCGAAACAAGGACTGCCATGCAGGAAGTTTCCAGCGGTACGAACGAGACTGCCAACGCCATCCAGAAACAGCTTGGACAGACCGAAGAGATCCAGCACCATATCGAACAGGTGGAGACGGTATCTAAGAGCATCGGCGAGAGCATGGAGCAGACCAAGAGCGATATTTTAAACGGCAAGGGCAGTCTGGATGTGCTGCTCGCACAGGTAGAATCCTCCGAACAGGCGGGTAACGAAGTGGTTACGGATATCAGCGCTTTGGAAGAATACATGCAGAACATGCAGTCTATCATTGATCTGATCACCAACGTGGCCAGCCAGACCAGTCTGCTTGCTCTGAATGCGAGCATCGAGGCGGCGCGCGCGGGAGAAGCCGGCAAAGGTTTCGCCGTCGTAGCAACGGAGATTTCCAATCTGGCGAATCAGACGCAGAGTGCGACCGTTAATATTACAGATGTTATCCATAATGTATCCGACAAACTGACTATTGCAGTCAATGCAGTGCAGCAGTTGATGAGCAACAATGCCAAACAGAACGAATCGGCGGTAACGGTTGCCGACAGTTTCGAGAAGATCACGGAGAGCACACAGAGCGCGGACGAGCAGAGCAGGATGCTGGCGCAGGTAGTCGGTTCTCTGGCCAGCGCCAATGCCGGTATCATAGAAGGTATACAGACAATATCGGCTGTTATGGAAGAGGTATCCGCCCATTCCAATGAAACGTATGAGATCAGCGATAAGAATACGAGTATCGTGAATCAGGTAACGGAACTGGTAGAGAGTCTGAACAGGCAGGCACAGAGTTTAAATAATAACGCATGATATGAATGCACATGGCATGGAAAATACGGAAAGTATTAAAAGTGCAGAAAGGTATGGAAGGCAATGGGTTTATTTTCAAATCAGTTTTCAAATGTAGTGGAATGGAATGAAACACGGGAAGGCGTTTTATTCTATAAATGGCAGAATCAGGAGATCAAGAAGGGTTCTAAACTCATCATCCGTCCGGGACAGGATGCGATTTTTCTCTATAACGGTGTTATGGAGGGTGTTTTTGAAGATGAGGGAAGTTATGATATCGAGTCGGATATCATTCCCTTTCTGACAACCTTAAAAAGTTTTAAGTTCGGCTTTAATACGCCGCTGCGTGCGGAAGTCCTCTTTATCAATACCAAGGAACTTCTGGTAAAATGGGGCACCAAGAATGCGATAAACCTTCCGGCGCCGGGACTGCCGGGCGGTATGCCGATCCGTGCTTTCGGTACGTTTAACTGTAAGATTGCGGAGTTTGACGTGGTGATTGACAAGCTGGCGGGCATCCGCCAGACCTATACGGTAGAAGATGTCAAGGAGCGTATCGTGGCCAGCCTCGATCAGCTTCTGATGAGCTGGATTTCCAAAGAAGGCAGGGATATGTTCAATCTGCAGGCGGACGCCAGAAACATTGCCAAAGGTATCGAGTCCGAACTGGATGCGGATATGCGCAAGATTGGTATCGCCATTACGGACTTTACGATAGAGAGTTTCTCTTATCCGGAAGAGATCAAGAAGATGCAGGAGAAAGCGGCTGCACAGTCCATGGTGGGAGATATGAACAAATATACGCAGATGGCGGCTGCGGACGGTATGGGCAAAGGCGGTTCGGGCGGCGGTATCGCCGGCGATATGGTGAATCTGCAGATGGGCATGGCGCTCGGACAGCAGATGGTGAATCAGATGAACCAGACAAATCAGATGAACCAGAACATGAATGCGGCGGCAGGAACTACAGCGGGCGCATCACAGGCCGGAAACGGCGCGGGGCCGAAATTCTGTCCGAACTGCGGCACACCGACCAATGGCATGAAATTCTGCGGAAACTGCGGAAATCAATTATTTTAGACCGTAGGAAGGGCACGGTTGCGGGATGAGCATTTATGATACTTTGAATGAAGAACAGAAGAAAGCGGTCTTTACGACTTCCGGGCCGGTGCTGGTGTTAGCGGGCGCGGGGAGCGGCAAGACCAGAGCCCTGACGCACAGGATTGCCTATCTGATGCAGGAGGAGGGCGTGGAGCCGTATCATATTCTGGCTATTACTTTTACCAACAAGGCGGCCGGAGAGATGCGGGAGCGTGTCGATAAGCTGATCGGCTTCGACTCCGAGCAGGTATGGGTATCGACTTTCCATTCGACCTGTGTACGGATACTGCGGCGCTATATCGACAGGATCGGCTATGATAATCATTTTACGATCTACGATACGGACGATCAGAAGAGCATCATGAAAGAAGTCTGTAAGAAACTTTCGATTGATACGAAGATGTTAAAGGAGCGGACGATACTTTCCGCCATCTCTTCGGCCAAAGACGAACTGATCTCCCCGACGGAGTACGAACTGCAAAACGCCGGGAGTTTTGATTATAACAGCGGGCGCATTGCCAGAGCCTACCGCGAATATCAGGATACGCTGCGCAAGAATAACGCGCTTGATTTTGACGATCTGATCGTGAAGACGGTGGAACTGTTTAAGAGCGATCCGGAGGTGTTAAATTCCTATCAGGAGCGTTTTCGTTATATCATGGTGGACGAGTATCAGGACACCAATACGGCGCAGTTTGAACTGATCCGGCTGCTGGCGGCGAAATATAACAATCTCTGCGTAGTGGGCGACGACGACCAGTCCATTTATAAATTCAGGGGCGCCAACATCCGGAATATTCTGGATTTTGAAAAAGTGTATCCGAAAGCATGTGTTATTAAATTAGAGCAGAACTATCGTTCGACTCAGACGGTATTAGACGCCGCCAATGCGGTCATCAAGAATAACGTCGGCCGGAAGGATAAAGCGCTCTGGACGCAGAAACAGGAAGGCTCGCCGATCCATTTCAAGCAGTTTGACACCGCTTTTGACGAGGCGGAGTATATCGCGGAGGATGTGCGCGGCAAGAAGCGGGAAGAGCAGGCCGATTATGGCGACTGTGCGGTTTTATACAGGACTAACGCGCAGGCGCGTCTGTTAGAAGAACGTTTTATCATGAAAGCTATCCCCTATCAGGTAGTCGGCGGGGTGAATTTTTATGCCAGAAAAGAGATCAAGGATATTCTGGCCTATTTAAAGACAATAGATAACGGGCAGGATGATGTAGCGGTCAAGCGTATCATCAACGTACCCAGAAGAGGGATCGGCGCGACGACAATCCTGCGTGTGCAGGAATATGCGGATGCGCGCGGCATCAGTTTCTATGACGCGCTGCGGGAGGCCGATCAGATCATGACGATTGGCAAAAGCGTTTCCAAATTAAAGTCCTTTGTGACGATGATGCAGGCGTTCCGGAGTAAACTGGAGTTTTTTGATCTGGAAGATCTGATAAAGGACATTCTGGAAACGACAGGATATGTGAAAGAACTGGAAGAGTCCGATGCGGAAGACGCGGAGGACCGGATCAACAATATCGACGAACTGATCAGTAAGGCGGCCGCTTTCGATGCAGCGCACGAGGAGACTTCGTTAAGTGCGTTTCTGGAGGAAGTGGCGCTCGTGGCGGATATCGACCAGGTCGATGATGATAATAACAAAGTACTGTTAATGACGCTGCACAGCGCCAAGGGACTGGAATTTCCGCATGTATATCTGGCGGGTTTAGAAGACGGTATTTTTCCGAGTTATATGACAATCACTTCGGATGATCCGTTAGAAGTGGAGGAAGAGAGGCGCCTTGCCTATGTAGGGATCACGAGGGCCAAGGACGATCTGACCATTACCTGCGCGAGAATGCGTATGATACGCGGGGAGACGCAGTACAATCCGGTGAGCCGTTTTGTCAAGGAGATTCCGCCGTTTTTACTCGACCATAAACTACCCGCACCGAAGGTCAGGGATTATCCGGATTATGAGGAGGATTCCAAAGAGTACAGCTTTTTCCAGACAAAGCCTTATCAGACGGCGGAGAGCAGTTACCGGCGAAGCACAGGCCATGAGGGTAGTGCAGATGCAGTTTACAGGCGCGACGGCGCAGGCAGCTATGAGAGGCGCTTCGGGAAGAATGCGGATACTATTTTCGATAAGCCGAAAGTTTCTGCAAAACCGAAGGCAGTCGTGAAACCTAAGCGTACTGCTTATGAAGACCAGCCGTATATTACGAGAACGACGAGCGAAATCGCGCAGACAGCGGCGATAGCGGCCTCTGTTTCCTCGCTCGGATATGAGCAGGGAGACAGGGTCAGACATATGAAATATGGAGAAGGAACCGTCATGAAAATTGAGCCGGGAGCCAGAGATTATCAGGTAACGGTAGTTTTTGACGAGGCCGGGCAGAAAATTATGTATGCGGGTTTTGCCAAGTTGAAAAAAGTATAACATATGTTATGAAAAAACGATGAAGAAAAAATAAAAAACAGGTAGTAAAAAATAAAAATTGGTGGTATATTATATAATATAATGTACAAGGGGCGGGAGACTACCGGAACCGTAAAATAAAGGAAAGAGAGGATTTGGGTATGAACAGGACAGATATCAAAGAGATGAAAGAGGAAGTTTTGAATAAATTGGACGAGGTACTGGATAATACGGGGGTCAACGAACTTCTGGGCAAGAAGAAAAAAGAAGAAGAAAAAAAGAATACGCTTTTGTGGGTATTGGCAGTAATCGGAGCTATCGCAGCGGTAGCAGCGATCGCCTATGCAGTCTTCCGTTATATGCAGCCGGATTATCTGGATGATTTTGATGATGATTTCGATGACGATTTTGACGACGATCTGTTTGAGGATGAAGACGATTCCGAAGATGAGGCGGATAAATAGTCTGGATAGAATGATCTTTAGAGCGCAGGTTGGGAAAGCCTGCGCTTTTTGTCACAATGGACAGGGAAGAGTCGTTCAGGCAGGACGGAAAGGCATGAGCAGAAATGAAAAAAGGACAGATCATAGAAGGTGTCGTAGAACGGATTGATTTTCCCAATAAAGGAGTCGTGGCGTCCGATACGGGCATGTGTATTGTAAAGAACGCACTTCCGGGGCAGAAGGTAAGGTGCCGCGTCAATAAAGTAAGAAAGGGAAAAGCGGAGGGCGCTCTGTTAGAGGTGTTGGAAACTTCCCCCGCAGAGATTCCGAGTCCCTGTCCGCATTTCGGCATATGTGGAAGTTGTATTTACCAGTCGCTGCCTTATGAAGAGCAGCTTCATATCAAAGAAGAACAGGTCAGAAAACTGCTCGATTCCGTACTGGATAAGCAGGGCGGATATCATTTTGAAACGATTAAACCGAGTCCCGTCTGCAGCGGCTATCGTAATAAAATGGAGTTTTCCTTCGGGGATGAGATAAAAGACGGCCCGCTTACGCTGGGGATGCACAAAAGAGGCAGCTTTTATGATATTGTCGCAGTCACAGACTGTCAGATCGTGGACGAGGATTACCGGAAGATATTAAGATGTATCATGCGTTATTTTATAGAACTTAAGGAAAAAGGCGCTAAGATACCCTTTTATCACAGGATGCGGCATACCGGCTATCTGCGGCATCTTCTGGTCAGAAAGGCGGCTAAGACGGGGGAGATACTCGTGGCGCTGGTCACGACGACGGACTGGACGGGGACGGATTCCGGGACGGAGATGGATTCCGTGTCGGGGGCCTTTTCCGGGAAAAAGGCGAGGGCCGGCTCTTTCGGAGAGAATCTCACGGAGAGCGGGATGCTGGAAGGATTTAAGAGTGTGCTGCTGGAACTTAAATTGGATGGTCGTATTGTAGGAATCCTGCATACGAAAAATGATTCTTTGGCGGACGTCGTACAAAGCGACGGCACGGATATTTTATACGGACAGGATTATTTCTACGAGGAACTGCTGGGCCTGCGTTTTAAGATATCGCAGTTTTCCTTTTTTCAGACGAACAGTTCCGGTGCGGAGGTGCTCTACCTGACGGCGAGAGAGTATATCGCGGAATATATGAAAGATGAGCCGGTCGTCTTTGACTTATACAGTGGAACGGGGACTATCGCCCAGCTTATGGCGCCTGTGGCCGGTAAGGTGATCGGTGTGGAGATTGTCGAAGAGGCTGTGAAGGCGGCACGGGAAAATGCGGAGTTAAATGGTTTACATAACTGTGAATTTGTTGCCGGGGATGTCTTAAGGGTACTTGATACGATAGAAGAAAAGCCGGATATCATTATTTTAGACCCGCCCCGCGACGGAGTTCACCCGAAAGCGTTATCGAAGATACTGCGTTACGGCGTCGGGCATATCCTGTACATATCCTGTAAGCCGACCAGTCTGGCGCGTGATCTGGAGGCGTTTCTGGCGGGCGGCTACCGTGTGGAGAAGGTTACGGCGGCGGATATGTTTCCCTTTACGGCAGGGATAGAGACGGTGTGTCTTTTGAGTAACCGGAAAGCGGAGGTTATGGCTAATGGCAGCGAAAAAGTATTCTCTTGGGGAAGAAACCGAACAGATTGAGTTTAAAAAAAGCACTGGTGAATTGAAGGAAGGCGTTATTTCCATAGCTGCTATATTGAATAAGCATGGCAGCGGGAAATTATATTTTGGAGTAAAGAATGACGGTACTGTTATAGGTCAGGAAACCAATGATACTACATTGCGAACTGTCAGTCAGGCTATAGGCAATCATCTTCGCCCGGCTGTTTATCCAGTGATCACCAGGGAGCAGTATGGTGGCAGAACGGTGATTCTTGTAGAGTTTAACGGAACACAACAGCCGTATCTGGCGTATAATGTGCCGCGGATCCGTGTCGCTGATGAAGATCTTGTCATGGAACAGCCGATATATGAAAAAATGATGCGTAAACGTGACAATATCAGTTATGCGTGGGAAAGTCAGCGGTCAAAATATATGATTTCAGATATTGACAGGAATATATTTAAATCTTATCTGGAAAAGGCTAAAAAGGCGGGACGAATCGGCTTTGAGAATGATGATCCTGCGGCTGTCATGATAAAGCTTGAATTATCGGACGAAGAGTGGCTTCTCAATGCGGGAGCAGCCCTGTTTGTAGACTGTGGTATAAACGAACTGCAGATGGCCAAGTTTGCATCAGATGAGCGGCTGACATTTACAGATATCCGTCGATTTACCGGGTCTATTCTCGATCTGGCAGACAGGGCTGTTCAATATGTTATTGATGCAATGGACTGGCGTGTAGAATTTGATGGTGGTCTTGAGCGAAAGGAAATACCGGAAGTGCCGGTAGATGCAATCAGAGAGGCGGTGATAAATGCCTTTGGCCACCGGTTAGTGGAATCCGGGCAAAGTGTAGAAGTGGCGATTTACCGTAGTTTTATTGAAATATACAGTCCGGGCAGGTTTCCGGACGGTGTAACGCCGGAGATGTTTATTAAGGAAATCCGTAAGCCAATCCGGAGAAACCCACTTATTACACGGACGCTCTATTATTCTAAAGATATGGAAAGTTTTGCCACAGGATTAAAGCGTATTCAGGATGCTTGTGATGAAGTGGGATGCAGGGTTGTGTATTATGGCGATGGTTATGGTTTCACAGTGCGATTCTACCGCCACTGTGGAGAAGGTTGGGGAGAGGTTGTGCATTCTGCTGATAAAAATGCACAACCTGATGATCAACCTGAGAGTGTGGAGACCAGGATTCTTGAATTTTGCGCCATTCCTAAACGCGCAAAAGAAATACAGGAGATGCTGGGATTTAAGGATCGCCGGACTGTCCGGAAATATATCAATCAGTTGATTGAAAATGGCCAATTATCCATGACAATACCAGAAACACCTAATCATCCGGGGCAAAAGTATGCCGCACAGGCATAGGTAAATATAAATCAAAAAAGAATGGAGGGTTACTATGTTACAGGGAAAAACAGCTATTGTTACAGGCGGAACAAGAGGGATCGGCTTTGAGATCGTGAGGAAGTTTTTGCAAAACGGCGCGAAGACGGTACTTTTCGGTTCCAGACAGGAGACTGTGGAGAAGGCGCTTGCGGCCTTAAAAGAGGAGAATCCGGAATATGAAGCGCTGGGATTCTGGCCCGATCTGGGCAGGGAAGAGGAAGTGCGGGATACGTTTGAGAAGGTAAAACAGGCATACGGCCGCATCGATATACTGGCGAATAACGCGGGTGTATCCTCCTCGACGCCGCTTGAGAAGTATACGGAAGAAGAATACGAGAAAGTTGTGGATCTGAATATCCGCTCCGTGTTTGTCTGTTCCAAGGCGGTCGTGCCGTATCTGAAAGAGACTAAGGGCGTTATCATCAATACCAGTTCTATGGTGAGTATCCATGGACAGCCTGCAGGCGTGATGTATCCGGCGAGCAAATTTGCGGTAAACGGAATGACAAAGTCGCTTTCAAGAGAGCTTGCGCCTCTCGGCATCAGAGTCAATGCGGTCGCGCCGGGCATTATTGAAACGGACATGGTGAAAGCCCTGCCGAAAGAAATGATAGAACCGTTAATTAAATCCATTCCGCTTGGAAGGATCGGCAAACCGGAAGATATTGCCAATGCGTTTCTTTTCCTGGCCAGCGATATGGCTGATTATGTAACGGGTGAAATCTTATCGGTGGATGGCGCGGCCAGAAGCTGAAACAGTGGCAGAGAGCGGATTACAGGAAACGGTGGCTGCATTCGGAGAATATAATAACAGATAATATTTTAAGACGGGTGAGTTTTCATCCGTCTTTTTTGGTTAAAATGACAAATAAAAAGAAAAGTATCCTTGTTTTTTCGGCAATTTTGTGATATAGTTATCTACAGTGAGAAAAACCGGAAATGGTTTGGGGAGATTGTGGATTAATGAAAAAAGTCAGAAACAGCCTGTTACCGTTGGGTATTGCGTTTTCTGCGTTTCTGACCGCCTGCGGGAGCGGGACGGCGGGGAGTGATACGCAGACAACCGAGAGCGGACAGACGGCTGAAAGTGTGCAGACAGCAGAGAAAGAACAGAAAGAACCTGTCATTATCGGAACATGGCAGGCGGAAGATGCAGCACTGGAAGGCAATGTCAAAGTAGAAAAAAACAAAAGCGGATATACAGGTGATGGTTATATAAGTGGTATTCAAAATGATGATGATGGCTGCCTCTTTACGATTGAGATCACGGAAGGCGGTTTTTTTGACCTTAATTTTATCAGTGCCAGTGAGGGCGGGTATAAAGAAAATTTCATATCTGTAGATGGCGAGTCGGTGGGCAGCATTGTCACTGAGGATGCGGAGTTTGCGGATTCCTATATCAGACGGGTCTATCTGGAGGCGGGAACTCATGAGATAGAAGTCGTCAAAAGCTGGGGCTGGATATGTCTCGACTGTCTGGTGGTCTCGGAATCGGAGCAGCTTGATCCGGCAATCTATGAGGTAAAGACGGCGCTTTGTAATAAGAATGCTTCTGAAGAGGCGCGGAGGTTATACAGTTATCTGTGCGATATCTATGGCGAGAAGATACTTTCGGGCCAGTACTGTGATACCGGCGGGAACGGTAAGGAATTTCAGGTCGTTAAGAAAGCGACGGGTAAGACGCCGGCGGTGCTGGGACTGGATTTTATAGAGTATACGCCGTCCCGTGTAGAAAACGGAAGTACAGGACATGCCACAGATCTGGCGCTTAATTTCTGGGAAAATGGCGGTATCGTTACTTTCTGCTGGCACTGGAACGCACCCTCCCCCTATCTGACCGGACAGTGGTACAGCGGGTTTTATACGGATTCGACGAACATTGATCTGGCAAAGATCATGAACGGGGAAGATAAAGAGGGATATGATCTTCTGATGAAGGATATCGACGCCATAGCGGAGCAGCTTCTTATTCTGAAAGAAGCGCATGTGCCGATACTCTGGCGGCCGCTGCATGAAGCGAGCGGCGGATGGTTCTGGTGGGGCGCGAGCGGCCCGGAACCTTATATACAGTTATATAAACTGCTTTACGAGAGACTGACGAACGAGTACGGGCTGGATAATCTGATCTGGGTCTGGAACGGACAGGATGCAGCGTGGTATCCGGGAGACGAATATGTGGATATCATCGGGGAAGATATTTACCCCGGAGAGAAAGTATATACTTCGCAGATCGACGCCTATTTAAACGCCGCGCAGAATTATGCGGGAGAGACGAAACTGGTGTATCTGACGGAGAACGGCTGTGTATTTGATCCCGAACTTGCCAAAAGGGATGGCGCGATGTGGGGGATGTGGTGTACCTGGCAGGGCGAATTTGTAGCCAGGGATACGGCTATTTTTACCTTGAGCGAGCAGTACACGGAAGAAGCGGCACTCATAAAGGCATATGAGGACGAAGACGTTCTTACTTTGGAAGACCTGCCGGATCTTGCGACTTATGAGATGCGGGAAGAGTTTAAGCAGGCGGATTAAAGATGAATTAAAGATGAATTAAAGATAGATATAAAGTGCAAACCGGGCATCTTGCATGCAAGAGCTTAATCTAAGTTTAGGAAAGAGGTATGGGTATGAGATGGAGGAAAAACGGTAAAAAAATCGTGGCGCTTACTGTTGTTATGGCGTTAGTCATGCTTCCGGGTGCGGAATTTGAAAGTCATGCACAGACAGATATGGCAATGGATGACTTTGACGACATCATCAGTACTTACAATATTGATGATTCTATTCCTTCTTATAAGGAATACATGGCAGAATACGGAAGTATGAATCGTCCGGCCGGAGCGGTCGAAGTACCGGCAGGCGGTTATGTGCGCTACGAGGAAAGCGATGCGGCGGCGGTGCCCGAAGTGTATACCGATTATGAGGGTATGGCGGGCGAGAGCGTGCTGACGGGTGAAGATTCTCTGATCGAGTTCGAGGTGGATGTGCCGGAGAGCGGGCTGTATAATCTCTCCGTGGTATATTATCCCGTAGAGGGTAAAAACTCGGATATCGAGAGAGGCGTTTTCATCGACGGCGCACTGCCTTACGGCGAATTATCCCGTCTGACGTTCCCGAGGATCTGGACGAATTATGTGGAAAACACGCATCTGGATGATAACGGTGTAAGGGTCATGACCTGGGAGAAAGATAATCAGGGAAATGATGTAAAACCGCTTATCATGGAAGTGCCGGAGTGGCAGAGCAGATATTTATACGACAGCAACGGATATATTACCGAGCCGCTTTCCATTTATCTGGAGGCGGGAAACCACACGATCTCCATGATCTCCTTAAAAGAGCCCATGTTAATTAATAAACTGGTGTTAAACAGCGAAGGCGTAATTGACTCCTATGCGCAGGTCAAGGCGGACTGGGATGCGGCGGGGGCCTCCGATACGCAGGGTAAGATGATTACCCTGGAGGGGGAATATGCGACCAGGACATCTTCCCAGATGTTATATCCGCAGCAGGATCAGTCCTCTCCTTCCGTTTCACCGTCCAGTTCCAAAGAACTTCTGAACAACTCCATCGGCGGAAATTCATGGCGTCTGGTAGGACAGTGGATCGAATGGGAATTTGATGTGGAAGAAGACGGTTATTACAATATATCTCTTTATGATAAACAGAATTTCAGCAGAGGCGTACACGTTTCCAGACGTATCACCATCGATGGGGAAGTGCCTTTTGAAGAAATGTCCGACTATGCGTTTGATTACGGCCAGAGCTGGCGGGAGGATGTTCTTTCTGATGAAAACAGCGAACCGTACCGTTTCTATCTGACGAGCGGGCATCATACGATACGTATGGAGGCGGTTCTTGGTGAGTTCTCCGAGATCGTAGGTCTGGTGGAAGAGTCGGTGCAGCAGCTTAACAGCATTTACCGGCAGGTCATCAAAGTAACGGGCGTAAGTCCCGATACATACCGTGATTATCAGATCGAGACTATCTTACCGGGACTGACGGCTGAACTGACGGCGGCCAGAGAGACTTTGAATGAGGCGCTGGTCTTACTGGAAGAAGTAGCCGGAGCCAACAGTGATAAGAAGACCGCGCTTTTGACGATGTTGGATCAGCTGGACGATCTGATTGCGGATAATGAGTATTTCGTGCGTACCATTACTTCTTATAAGATAAATGTCAGAGCGCTGGGAACATGGATCACGCAGGTTATCAGCCAGCCTCTGCAGGTTGACAGGATCAATATTTATTCGCCGGGCGAGAAGATCACTTATGAGAATACTTCGTTCTTCTCCCGCGCGGGCTATGAGATACAGAGATTGTATTACTCTTTCGTAATTGACTATAACAATATCGGCAGCGTTTCGGAAGATGGCAGCGGAGATGCTATCACGCTCTGGATCGGAACCGGACGTGACCAGGCCAATGTTATCAAAGCGCTGGTCGATGACAATTTCACAAGTAAAACAGGCATCGGCGTCAATGTGCAGTTAGTCGATATGTCTACTTTATTGAAAGCAACTCTGGTAGGGGAAGGCCCCGATGTGGCGATACAGGTGGCCAACACCAACGGTATTGCCGGAGCGGTCTTAAATACCGGTAACGATACGCCGGTCAACTACGGTATCCGTAATGCGGTACTGGATTTGAGCCAGTTCCCTGACGCGCAGGAGGTAATGGCCAGATTCCCGGAGGCGGCTTCTTTGCAGTTTACCTTTGACGGTTCTGTATACGCGCTGCCGGAGACGATAACCTATCCGGTCATGTTCTACCGGAAGGATATTCTGGCGGAGATCGGACTGGAAGTGCCGGAGACCTGGGATGATGTAAAAGTGGCGATGACGGTACTGGCCAAGAACCAGATGGAATTCGGTATGCTGCCGACAGAGCAGTTATTCGCATCCCTGCTGTATCAAAACGGCGGTTCCTATTATATAGAAGACGGAAAGGCTTCGGCGCTGGATTCGGATATCGCGGTAAGTACCTTTAAAGATTTCTGTGAATATTATACGGATTACAAACTCGATAAAGAGACCAGTGTGGAAGAACGTTTCCGTACAGGCGAGTGTCCGATCATCATAGCGGATTATACGGATTATAATAACTTCGCCGTATCCGCACCGGATATCGCGGGATTGTGGACTTTTACACAGATACCGGGAACCGTACAGGCGGATGGCAGCGTTGACCATTCGGTAGCGAGCACGGGACTGGCCAGTATGATAATGGCCGATACGGATAATAAAGAAGCCAGCTGGGAGTTCTTAAAATGGTGGACAAGCGCCGAGACGCAGACGCAGTACGGACGGGAAATGGAAGGTCTTATGGGTTCCGCGGCGAGAGTGCCCACCGCCAACTACGAAGCATTTTTAAATATGCCGTGGCCGGTTGATGACTTTGAAGCCCTGAAGGAATCAATGGAATGGGTACAGGGTATCCCGCAGGTACCCGGAGGATATTATTCCTGGCGTAATGTATACAATGCGTTCTACACGGTGGCAACGGAAACAGATACCGCGTTGCCCAGAGAAGAGTTAATGGATAAGGTTATTTATATCAATGCGGAAATCAATTATAAACGAGAAGAACTTGAGCTGGATGTGGACAGCGGAAAGTAGAAGGAGGAAAAAATGGCAGAAAACGGGAATCAATCTGACGTAAAAGTGTCGCAGGAGGCGCTCGATATCGCCAAAAAGCAGGCGACGCTATGGTATCAGATCAAAAGAAACAAAGCTTCATATATGATGCTGGCACCTTATTTTATCTTGTTTTTCTTCTTCACGGTACTTCCGGTAGTCATGAGTGTGGGCTTTAGTTTTACTTATTATAATATGCTGGAAATGCCGGAGTTTATCGGCTGGAAGAATTACATAAAACTGTTTTTGGAAGACGATATCTTCTTAAAAGCATTAAAAAATACCCTGATCCTGGCCGTAGTGACCGGGCCGGTCAGTTATTTCTTATGTCTGCTCTTTGCATGGATCATCAATGAATTCAAAGGGTGGCTGAGAGCGTTTCTGACACTGGTCTTTTACGCGCCCAGTATCTGTGGTAATGCCTATGTCGTATGGAATCTGATCTTATCCGGCGACAGATATGGTTATCTGAACGGTATTTTGTTAAAACTCGGCATATTGGACGAGGCGGTCATCTGGATGAAGACGGAGAAATATGTCCTGCCTTTTCTGATCGTCGTACAGTTATGGCTGAGTCTGGGAACCGGTTTCCTGTCCTTTATCGCCGGTTTACAGACGGTAGATAAGTCGCTGTATGAGGCGGCGGCGCTCGATGGCGTCAAGAACCGCTGGCAGGAACTCTGGTATGTGACCCTTCCTTCCATGAAACCGCAGCTGATGTTCGGTGCGGTCATGCAGATCACGCAGGCGTTCGCTATTGCGGATGTTTCCATACAGCTGGCCGGCAATCCTTCGGTCAACTATTCGGGAGCAACAGTCGTAACGCACCTTCTGGACTACGGTACGGTACGTTTTGAAATGGGTTACGCCTCGGCGATCGCCACGGTACTGTTCCTGTTAATGGTAGGTAGCAACCTGCTTGTACAGAGATTATTAAGGAGGGTTGGTGAATAATGAGCAGACAAAAAGATTATTTGAAACCTTATAAAAAACGCCGTTTCTTCAAGCCTAAAGAGAAGAAACTGAACCGCTCCATGGCGGGTAATACGCTGTTATTCGTGGTCATGGCGATCTGCGGCGTGGCGATGATACTGCCGCTTGTCATGGTCATCAATAACTGTTTGAAACCGCTTGATGAACTGTATCAATTCCCGCCGAAGATCTTTGTAAGAAATCCGACGTTTGAAAACTTCTCGGATCTGTTTACGATGATGAGCGATTCCTGGGTTCCTTTTTCTAGGTATATATTGAACACAGTCATTATCACCGGCGGCGGCATGGTGGGGCATGTTATCATAGCGTCCATGGCGGCATATCCGCTGGCAAAGCATAACTTCCCCGGCAAGAAGATACTGTTCCAGATGGTAGTCCTTTCCATGATGTTCCACTGGACGGTTACCCAGACGCCGCAGTACATGATGATTTCCTGGCTGCATATCAATAACAGTTACTGGGCCCTTATTTTACCGGCATGTTCCTTCGGTATGGGACTTTATCTGATGAAACAGTTCATGGAGCAGCTTCCGGATTCCTTAATGGAATCGGCGAGACTGGACGGAGCGAACGAATGGCAGATTTTCTGGAAAATAGTCATGCCGAACGTAAAACCTGCCTGGCTGACGCTGGCAATCTTCCAGTTCCAGCAGATGTGGGCCAATACGGGAAGTACATTCTTACGGGACGAGGAACTGAAACCTCTGCAATATTCCCTGCAGCAGATCGCGGCCGGCGGTACGGCCAGAGCGGGCGCGGCGGCGGCGGTAACGTTTATCATCGCGGCAGTACCGATCACATTCTTCCTGATATGTCAGAGAAATGTCTTAGAGACGATGACATCATCCGGTATGAAAGATTAAGGGGAGGGAACGGAGATGAAAAGATTCATTCAACTACGAAAGATCATGTTCCTCTGCCTTGCGGTATGCGTACTTGTTCTTGCGACAGGGGAAAATGTACAGGCGTCCGAACTTCCATACGATACCTATAATTATGATTATCGTGAATATATTCATTTCACGCCGGCGGCCTATATTCCGGCAGGGTCGGTAAAAGGCACGGATCTGACATGGAACGGCGAGCCTCTTGGCGGGTTTGTATCGCCGCAGGATTTCTGTCAGGCGGACGACGGGACGATCTATATTGCCGATACGGGCAACAACCGTATCGTTGCACTGGATAAGGATATGAAAAATGTAGTGAACGTCATCACTACTTTTGATAACGGGGGCACGGAAGATACATTTTCACAGCCTTACGGTATCTGCGTCTCTGAAAAAGGGCAGATCTACGTGGCTGATTCCCAGCACTACAGAGTGGTCGTTTTAAACAGCGACGGCAGTCTGGTCAAGATCGTAGACAATCCGCAGTCGGAGAGTCTGGAGGATGGTTATGTATTCGTACCTTTGAAAGTGGCGGTAGACTATGCGGACAGAATCTATGTCATTGCGCAGAACATGTTTGAAGGTATCATGGTATTTGAAAATAACGGCGCTTTTTCCAGTTTCTTCGGGACGATTGAAGTAGAGATCAGTTTGTGGGAGAAATTCTGGAAACGTCTGGCAACCAAGGAAGAACGTTCCAAACAGGTGTTATTTATTCCTACCGAGTTCACGGGTATCGACATTGACCCGGAAGGCTTCGTTTATTCTTCCAATATTGATGCAACGGGCGTACAGGGCGTCAGAAGACTGAACCCCAGAGGCGAAGACGTCATCAAGAAGGGCGAGAACGAGAACGTAGGCGGCGACCTCTGGGTCGATGGCAATACGGAATATGCCGGCGCCTCCCAGCTTACGGATGTCGTGTACAGACAAAACGGTGTTTATTCCTGTCTGGATCGTAAGAGAGGACGTATCTTTACCTACGATCATGAAGGCAATCTCTTATATATATTCGGCGGTCTGGGTACACAGGAAGGAACTTTCTCCATGCCGGTGGCTATCGAGGATATCGGCGGCAGACTGGCGGTACTGGATGCAACGAGATGTGCGGTCATATGCTTTGAAGAGACGGAGTATGGCAGACTGATCAATGAAGCGGTATCGCTGCGTTACGACGGGGACGAGGCACAGGCCGTAGCACTCTGGGAGAGAGTACTGGAACTGGATGAAAACAACGAACTGGCCAATACGGGTATCGGCAAAGCCTATCTGACGGCAGGCGATTATGTACAGGCCATGAAATATCTGGAATTGGGTATGAACCGAGATTATTATTCTGTCGCTTACAGGCGTTATCGTAACGGTATGCTGACAGAAAACGCAAGTTATTTTTTGACCGGGATACTGGTACTTATTGCAGCCTGGCTCATTATCAGGAATATCAGAAAGAAAAAGAAAGGGGGAGCGGTGAATGAGTAAATATTTTTCCAAAGAGAAATGGAAATACATGTTTTACACAATATCTCATCCCATGGACGGTTATTACTGGATACGCCATGCGGAGAGGGGCAGCGTACCGCTTGCCGTATTGATGGTAGTGATCTTTTCTTTCTGCTTTACGGCCAACAGGCTTTTAGCCAGCTTCGTGGTAAACGATCTGGATCCGCGGGGCGTAGACAGTATCTATGAACTGGCCGGCGTACTGGCGTTTTATCTGCTGATCTGTGTCGGTAACTGGTCTATCACCTGTCTGTTAAATGGAGAGGGGAGACTGAAAGATATCGCGATAGCGGTCGGCTACGGTACGGTACCGATCAGTGTGGTACTGCTTGCGGCAACGCTGATCAGCCAGGTGATAGCGGATGACGAGCAGGCGTTTTACACTTTGCTTCTGGCGGTAGGCATTGCCTATGGTCTCATCATGATACTGATCGGTATCATGCAGGTACATAACTACACGCTGGGAAAAACGCTGCTGACCCTGTTTTTGACAATTATAGCCATGTTAATCATTGTTTTTCTGGTACTGCTTCTATCTAACCTTTTAGGTATGGTGTTTAACTTCTTCAGAAGCATTTACACAGAGATCATATTCAGAACATAGGAGGCGGACGAAAGCATGAAATCATCGAAAAAAGAAAAAACCAAGCTTCCTATGAGCCTGACGAAAAAAATCGTACTTTGTATTTTGGGGATAGCAGTAATAGCAGCTGTTATTTATCTGCTTTATTATTTTATCCATTATGTATCGTACAACAAATACAGGGATTATCTTTCTTCTTATGAGTACGAGCAGGGTACACAGTATACGCCCATTGCAGAGGCAAGTCCCGATGTGGCAGGCATGGAACTGGTATGTGAGAATGAGTTTTTGAAACTCTATACGGATACAAAGATGGCGAGCATAGCCATTTATGATAAACGGGATGGCTCCATTACGTATTCCAATCCGCCGGATGCGGATAACGACAGTATAGCGAATGCCAGCAATATGAATTACTTAAAATCACAGTTCGTCCTCGGTTACTATAACTCGGATGTAACGGCCGGCGCTATGGATTCTTACAGCCAGTCGGTGGCCAAAGGACAGTTTCAGGTAGAAGGCATTGCGAACGGACTGCGTTATATCTACCGTATCGGCGAACTGGTGAGCAGTAACGGAAGTGAGGGTATCTCCTTCGAGATTCCCATAGAATATCGCTTAAACGGCGATGCGCTGGATGTATCCATTCCGGTATCCGGTATCAAAGAATACGGAAACGCTTCTGTATACCGTATCCAGCTTCTTTCCTATCTGGGAGCGGCGGGCAATACGGAGAACGGTTATCTGGTAGTACCGAATGCTTCGGGATCTTTGATCTACTTTAATAACGGTAAGACCAGCGAGGCTTCTTATGCGCAGTATATCTACGATATCGACCCGTTAGCGGCCAATTATACGACGACGGAGAATATCGAGAGCGCGAGACTGCCGTTATATGGTATCTGCAGGGAAGACAGGAGCATCCTTGTGACAGTGGAAGACGGTGCGAGCACCACATCCATTACGGCTGGCGTTTCGGGCGTCTATAACGATTATAATTACGCCTACCCGACGGTGATCCTGCGCAATACGGATAACCTGCGTATGTTCGGTAATACCACACAGGATATCTTCGTTTTGGAGCCGGATGCGTATGATATCAATTTCCAGGTAAAATATACGTTCTTAACGGCGGAAGATAAAGGGTATGCAGGACTGGCCAATTATTACAGGAACCGTCTGATAGCGGAGAATGTACTGACACCTTCGGGAGAGGGCGGCGATATTCCTTTTTACTATGATGTGATCACAGGCGTTAAGGAAACATCGCATATGCTCGGCGTACAGTATCTGCACACGTTCGCGATGACCACGTTCGACGAGGCCGGACAGATCTCCGAAGATCTGGCGGCAAACGGTATCAACAGTCAGGTCATGAACTTACAGGGGTGGTTCAACGGCGGTTATTATCATAACGCGCCCCATAATATAAGAGTTCTCGGCAAGCTGGGCGGGAAGTCCGATCTGGAGAAGCTGCAGGAGACGGTGGCGGCCAATAACGGCAGAATGTATGTGGATGTGGCGTTCCAGGAAGTAACTTTTGCGGATAACGGATTCAGTTTTAATAGTGAAAGTTCCCGTTATTATGGCGCGGGTTATGTAGCGGCTTTCGGTCAGGTCAATCCGACCACGCTGCGTAACACTTCGGGATTAGGGTATGCGGAGACAAGATATGATCTGCTCTCTCCGAAGTATCTGCCCAGATATGTCGGAAAATTTGCCGATAAGATAGAGGGTATTGATGTATATGGTATTTCCCTGCGGGATCTGGGAAATGAACTGCATTCCGATAAAAGGCGTACCAATATCATCAACCGTGAAGAGGCGCTGGACGTCGTACTCGCACAGCTTGATGCGCTGGCGGATACGGGCAAGCAGATCATGACTAACTGCGGTAATGCCTACAGTTTCGCCTACAGTACGGATATCATCAATGTACCGGTTGCGGATAATGATTTCCCGATCGTGGACGAAAGCATACCGCTCTATGAAATGATAATCCATGGAAGTATACCGTATTCGACCAGTTTACTGAATTTCCAGGATCAGGAAGACATGACGGGTCTGGTACTGCAGGCCATCGAGGCCGGAGCGGCGCCGCATTATGTGTTCACCTGGGATGAATCGAGCCAGATGAAGGATACGGGACTCAACAGATATTATGCAACGACATATGAGACCTGGAAAAACGAGGCAATAACCATTTATACACAGGTCAACGAGGCGTTGAAATATGTTTCGGGCGCTATCATGAGCGATCATCAGATACTGGATAGCGGCGTCAGAAAAGCAACTTATGACAATGGTGTCACTATTTATATCAACTATGATGATGAAGCAAAACAGGCGGATGGCATAGAGATTCCGGCGATGTCATACAGATTGGAGGGGATTTAAATGAATAAAAAGAAAAAGAAAAAATTAACTCTTCTCCAGAAGCGCAGTATGACAGGCTATCTGTTCATTCTGCCGTGGGTGGTAGGTTTCATACTCTTTTATGTAAGGTCGCTCATCTTAACGGGCCAGTTTGCTTTTTCCAATCTGACCATTGACGCTATCAACGGCGGATATAAACTGGATCCGGTAGGATTTGAGAATTTCAATTATGCGTTCAGGGTGCATGGTACTTTTAAACAGGTATTGACGAGTTCGGTGCTGAATATGATAATCGACGTACCGCTCATCATCTTTTTCAGTCTGTTTATGGCGATGCTCCTAAATAAAAAGTTCCCCGGAAGAACGATTGTGAGAGCGATCTTCTTCCTGCCGGTCATCTTAAATTCCAGCGCCATTACGGCGGCGATGGAGATGTGTACACAGATGATGCAGGGCGGACTTTCCACGCAGGCGGCGGAAGTGACCGCAACGGTCGGCAATACGATGGCGCTGGATATCGACTATCTGGTAGATATGTTCATGAGTCTGGGACTTCCGGCGGTCGTGCTGGATTATATCGTGGCGGCCGTGGCGCGTATCAACGATATCATTTCGGCCTCCGGTGTGCAGATCATTATTTTCATCGCGGCCCTGCAGGCAATCCCCGGTTCCATGTACGAGGTAGCCAAGATGGAAGGCGCGACCGGATACGAGACTTTCTGGAAAGTAACGTTTCCTATGGTAATGCCGCATATCATCACCAATGTGGTCTATACCATTGTCGATAGTTTTACGGAGAGCGAAGTCGTGGAACTGGCCTATAATACAGCGTTCGATCAGTTCAATTATGGACTCAGTTCCGTGTTCAGTCTGGTCAGTACGGTCATCACCTGTATCATACTGGTTCTGATATGCGGAGCAATACAGAAGCGGACGTTCTATTATAACTAGGGAAGGGGGAGAAAAAAATGCAGAAAGATGTTGTGGCAAAGAATTATTTTTCAAAGATAAATACCGTATTTCAAGACCCTGACCAGACGAAGAGTCTCCTCAATAATATTAAGAATTTTGCGCTGGCGTTATTAAAGGCCGCGATCCTGATAGGGGTAGGATATGTTATTTTATCTCCGATCATAGGTATGGTGGTCAACTCCTTTTCCTCCAATAAGGACGCTTATAACCCGATGGTCTTCGTACTGCCGCAGTTTCCTACGCTGGAGAGATATAAGCTGGCGATAGAGAGGCTTGATTATTTTAAGACGATAGGAAAAGACCTGCTGTATACGCTGACATTGACGGTATTGGAACTGGTAGTGTGTTCTATGGTAGGATATGGATTTGCCAGATTTGATTTTCCGCTTAAGAAGCTGCTCTTTGGGTGTGTGGTCGTGATGATCGTTATTCCATCCCATGTGATCATGCTTCCTGTATATATGACGTTTAGAAACTTTGACCCGTTCGGTATCGTTACGGCGATCAGAGGGACGTCGGGACTCATGGGCACCGTCGCGCCGATGTATATCATGACGCTATTCGGCTGCGGAGTCAGGTCGGGACTATATATTTATATTTTTAATCAGTTTTTCCGCGGACTGCCGAAAGAAATTGAAGAGGCAGCTCTGGTGGATGGGGCAGGCGTATGGTATACTTATTTCCGTATCATGTTAGTGAACGCCATGCCCGCTGTCATCACGGTAACGGTATTCTCTATCGTATGGCAGTTTAATGATACTTTTTTTGCAAAGCTATTTCTGATAAGCGAAGATGTGGTCATCAGTAAGAAGATATCCAGTTTGCAGTCAACGATCGCCAATATGGATAAGATTCTGGATGTCACCATTCAGGAGTTATATCTGGATGCGGGCATCGTGCTGGTCATCGTACCCATCATCATTATTTACTGCGTACTTCAGAAATACTTTATAGAAGGTGTGGAGAGAAGCGGTATCGTAGGATAAGCAGCCTTTCCACAGCATTTCTCAACTTTATAACATAAAAAGGAGGTATGAAAAAGTTGAAAATGAAAAAATTAACAGCCTGTCTTTTAGCAGGCGCAATGGTGTTTTCTCTGACCGCGTGCGGTGGTGAAACTGAAGCACCCGCTGCCGAAGAGCCGGATACGACTCAGGAAAGCGCAGAGGCGGAAGACACGGAAAGTACCGAAGCAGAAAGCGAGAGTACGGAAGAAGAGGCAGCGGCTCCTGAAGCAGTAGAGGCCAGCGTTGACTTTGAAGATGGCAGCATGAGTTTCGTTGCGCCTTATCTTACGCCTACTAACGCAGCAGAGGTAGAACTTTCCGTAGTTGATTTTGCAGGCAGCAAGGCTCTGCAGGTGAAGAACTTAAACGGCAAAGTGCCTTTCGTGGCATTTGACGTAACAAGCCTTCTGGGTGCAGACGTTGCCAAAGTGGCATCTGTGGAAATGAGTCTGGGAATCTCTTATGATGACGGTTCTTTCAGCGCGGTTTCCGGCAGCGTACTGACATGGAGCGGTGAGGACAGACACGAAGTCGCTAATGACTGGAGTGTATATATGGAGACCGCTAACCCGAAGGTAGCATCCGTAAGCATCAAATCCGGCGATGAATTTGTAGCGGATGCAGGCAATATCATGATCCTTTCTCTGACATCCGATACCGGTCTGGATGCCGGCAAAGGCAATGCGACACTTTATATTGACAATCTCCGTTTCCTGGATGCCTCAGGCAATCTGCTCAGTGCAGACAGTTCCGTAGCTTTCGCGGCACCGCAGGGATTTGAGAACAGCGGCGCAGACAGAAGCAATCTGGCGTCCATCTCAGGTGCGGTAAACTTTGAAGGTTTTGAGAAATCCGCAGGCGGCTGGGCACAGGATGGACTGGATATGCCGCAGGAGATCATCGACGCACTGGTACCGGGCGCTGTTGTAGAAATTGAGTACACAAGTACGACAGGAAATATGTGGCTGGTAATGCCTTCCGCAGATGCAGGCTGGATGAGAGTCGGCGTCGGCGATGCAGACGGCAGCGGTCAGCAGTATGCTTATACAAACAATTCCGGTACAACGGCACAGGTTACTTACGAGCAGCTGGCAGCGGTATGCGGCGACGACGTAAGTACATGGGGCCCGACCATGCAGTGTGAATCCGATGGCGACTGGGAAGTATTCAGCGTGAAAGTAGGACAGGCAGCACCTTCCTATGCAGTTTCCGGTGCGGTAGAGTTTGCGGGATTTGAGAAATCCGCAGGCGGCTGGGCACAGGATGGACTGGATATGCCGCAGGAGATCATCGACGCACTGGTTCCCGGTTCGGTAGTAGAGATCACATACACCAGCACAACAGGAAATATGTGGCTGGTAATGCCTTCTGCAGAAGCAGGCTGGATGAGAGTCGGCGTAGGTGATGCAGACGGAAGTGGTCAGGGATATGCGGTATGTGATGGCACGAAATGTTATGTTCCTTATGAGATGATCGCAGAATACTGCGGTGATGATGTAAGTACATGGGGTCCGACCATGCAGTGTGAATCCGACGGCGACTGGGAAGTTTATTCCGTAAAAGTCGGTAAAGCCGGAGAATTTAAGCCGCTGAATCATCTGGTAAAATTTGAAGGATTTGAAAAAGCAGCAGACGGCTGGGCACAGGATGGACTGGATATGCCGCAGGAAATCATTGACGCGCTGGTACCGGGTTCTGTTGTAACAATTTCTTATACCAGTGAGACAGGCAATATGTGGCTTGTAATACCTTCCGCAGAAGCAGGCTGGATGAGAGTCGGCGTCGGCGATGCGGATGGCAGCGGTCAGGGATACGCGGTATGCGATGGCAGTACCTGCCAGATCCCGTTTGAAATGATCGCAGAATATTGTGGTGATGATGTAAGCAAATGGGGCGCAACCATGCAGTGCGAATCCGATGGCGCATGGGAAGTATTTGGCGTATCCGTTGGTCAGGCACCCGTGGAATAAGAACAGGAGGACATACAGAAATGATGAATATGAAGAAATTTTTAGCGCTTGGTCTTGCGGCAGTTATGACAGTGTCTGTTACAGCCTGCGGCGGGAGCAGCGATAACAGCAGCACAAGTACCGGAGATACGGCGGCTGATACCAGTACGGCAAGCGTAGAAAACAGCGGGCCTTCGGTTATCAATATCGGAACATGGTGGACAGAGCATACTTATTATGACAGCAATAATACGGATATCTCTGATAAGACGGACTGGGAAAGCTGCCAGGATAAGGATGGCGATGACGAAGATACACTGGCAACCAATGCTTTGAATCGTCAGATCCATCAGATGATGTTTGATAACAAATCCGTTATCGAAGAGAAATACGGTATCACATTTTACTTTAACAACCTGACTTATCCGGGTGTAAAAGAATCCGTTAATACCTCTATCATGGCGGGAAGTCCTGACTGTGATATCTATCTGGTAGAGCCGGCGGTAGGTATCCCGGCACAGATGAACGGTCTGGCTATTGATTTAAAGACAGTCCTTCCGGCGGATGACGACCTGTTTACCGATCAGACGAACCTGTCCTATCTGGATCTGGGCGATGGCAAGGCATGTATCCTGATCAGAGCAGAGGCGCAGGCACAGGTTGCCGCTACTTATCCTCTGGCATTCAATGTACAGATGCTGGAAGACAATAATCTGGAAGATCCGAGAGATCTCTGGGAACGCGGCGAGTGGACATGGGATAAGTTCAACGAGTACTGCCAGGTACTGACACAGGATAGTGACGGCGATGGACAGATTGACCAGTATGGTTACTGTGGTTTTGAGAACGAAACACTTTCCGAGCTGATGATGAGCAACGGTACCGGTATCGCCATGGGCGCTCAGGAAACCTTGTCCTCTTCTGCAATGGGTGAAGTTTTACAGCAGATGTCAGATATGTACAATGTATACAATGTATGCTATCCGTATGACTTTGACGGGGATCCTTCTAACAGTATGAGAAATCAGTATACACAGGGTAATATCGGTTTCTTCCCCTGCGCGGCATGGATCCAGTCCAGTAACGGCGATTATGACTGGGACGGCACACTGGGAACAACACTTCCTTTTGACGTAGCATACGTTCGCTGGCCGGTAGGTCCTTCCGGCAACAAAGACACGAACCCCGGCAAGAATGCTCTCGGCGGTGAGTTCTATATTATCGCAGCTGGCTGTAAAGATCCGGTACTGGCTTACAACGTACTTTACGATATGTGGAACTGGTACGACGGCGACACATCTATCCGTGATGATAGAAAAGCGCTTAACTGGTGGTATGCGGTAACGGCAAAAGAGGCAGAACTGCAGGATGCAAACTTCGATGTTATGTTCGACTGCGGCGCACATTCAGCAGTTGACTTATGGCAGTCCTTAGGTCTTGATTATTCAACGGACAGCAAGAATGGTCTTCAGCAGATTATCGAAGGAACCATGACGCCCGCACAGTTCCAGGAAACATTCAAACAGCAGGTACAGGATGGTCTGGATGCGTACTTTAACTAAGTAAGGGTATGTGGCGGAATTTGAATGGATAGATAGTTGCTGTAAGAGATTTTAAGGGAAGAAAAACTCTATGCGACCGAAGGAAATTTGGTTGCATGGAGTTTTTTGCTGTTAATTTCAGATTTTATTGATAATTTGAAATTAAAATGATATGATAGAAACAGATTCTTTTAAAATACAAGGAGGATGTGAATGGAGAAAAGTGAAGTTCTCTTGTATGTAACAGAAGACGGAACTGTTAAATTAGAAGTTGCGATGGAGGCAGAAACGGTGTGGCTTAATCTGAGTCAGTTGTGTGAACTGTTCCAACGTGACAAATCTGTTATATCAAGACATATCAAGAACATATTTGCAGAAGGAGAACTGGAGCAGGATTCAGTTGTTGCATTTTTTGCAACAACTGCGGAAGATGGAAAAACATATCAGGTTGCTTATTACAATCTGGATGTGATCATATCTGTGGGTTATCGTGTGAAATCCATCCGTGGCACGCAGTTTCGTAAATGGGCATTGAAAGTCCTGAAAGAATACATGATAAAGGGTTTTGCAATGGATGATGACAGATTAAAAAATCTCGGCGGCGGTAATTACTTTGAAGAATTGTTGTCACGAATCAGAAGCATCCGTGCAAGTGAAAAGGTCTTTTGGAGGAAGGTTCTGGACATTTATGCTACCAGCATAGACTATGAACCGAAATCAGAAATTTCCGTGCAGTTTTTTAAACAGGTGCAAAATAAGATGCATTGGGCAGCTCATCGCCATACTGCGGCAGAAGTGATCTTTGAGAGAGCCGATAGCGAAAAAGAGTTTATGGGGCTGACAAGCTGGCGTGGAGAATTTCCGGAAAGAGCGGATGTCACGATTGCAAAGAATTATTTGAGCAGAGAAGAAATTGAAATATTGGACAGGCTTGTTTCCGCTTATCTGGATATTGCAGAACTGCGGGCAATGAACCGGGAACCCATGTATATGAAGGACTGGATTGAAACAATAGATGATTACTTAAAAATGACAAGGCGGGATATTCTAACGCACAAAGGGAAAATATCTCATAGGCAGGCGATTGAGAAAGCACATAAAGAATATGAAAAGTATTCGGAGAAAACAAAGCTGCACTTATCTGCGGTAGAAAAGCATTATCTGGAAACTATTTCCACTCTGGAAGGGATTGAAAAGAAGCAGGAGTAATTTGGATCATGAAAAAAATCGAGGAAATCATACATGACGAGGCATATTGGCGAAATGAAGCCTTAACAGGTGAATGGGAAAACAGGCTGAAACATTTTTATAAAGAAATTGGAAGAATGCAGGGACTTAGTTTTTATGAAACCAGTTTCAAGACAAAAAATATACAGTTTTATAAACAGGAGAGCATTTCTGTTTTGGAGAATAATGAAATAGAAGTACAATTAACAGATGTATTCAGCCTCCGATTAACAGATGATGTTTCTGCAAAAATGGATTTATATGAATGTTTGGAAAATCAGCAAGGGCATATTTGTAATGATATTTTTAGTGGAAACATCAAAATAAAACATAAGAATGCAGCGTTTAGGCAGAACCAGATATGGGAAAATGCAAAATTTAAGAAAGTAAGTTTTTCAGAGTATAATCCGCCAACGCCGGAGAAAGTTCCTGAATTGATGAAAGAATTGGAAATATACTGGAATGAAGAGATAAAGGCGGAGCCGGTTATAAAAGCGGGTCTTTTTACCTATCAGTTTTTGACGATCATGCCTTATGAGGAAAATAATGAAATCTGGCTTAGTATTTTATTAAACTCTTTTTTCAGGAGACAGGGCATGGGGAGTGATTATTATATTCCGTTCGCAAGATATTTCGCTGAACAGAATATGGAGAGGGAAACGGCAATGCGTCATACCAGAGAAAGTGGGGACTATGTTATTTGGATTCATTTTTTTATAAATGTTATGGAAATGGCGGTTGCTAAAACGAATCAGGCGATTATGCAGTTGGAACAAATACATAAGAATACTTTAGCTTCGATTGAAAAAGAAAAACAACAATTATTATTGCAGGAAGTATCTGCATTTATGGAAGAAAATCCGGTTTTTGTTATTCATGATATTGAGAGGGAGTTTCGCACGGCATATAATACTGCCGCGAAGTCAGTTGCTATTTTAGAAAAGCATGGTGTGATAAAGGAAATTTCTAACAAACAGAGGTATCGAGTGTACTGCTATGAAAAATTGATCAGGGAGATTTTGAAGTGAAGGATTATTAATAACGTATGCAGAAAAATTCAGAAAAAGTTTTGTTGCATTAGCTGAAATAAGATAATAAAATATAGATAGGAAAGTATGAATTTTTGGAGAAAAGCCATGCTATAATCTGCAGGCAGATGATAGTATTACTAACCAAAGGAGGTGTTTTTTATGGCAACTTCAAGTATCACGAAAAATTTTGTCATTTCCGGCAAGGAGCAGGTGGAGATGTTTGTCAATGCGATTGAAGAGTCTGCCAAGAACCGTCCTGTTCATATACCAGTAGCAGCAAGAGAGATAACAGACGAAGCGGAAC
>JAMPIB010000032.1 GCA_023663085.1 Ruminococcus sp.
CATTAAAAAGAGCGCGAGACGGGACTCGAACCCGCGACCCCGACCTTGGCAAGGTCGTGCTCCACCAACTGAGCCACTCGCGCACATTACTCATCCGATACCCTGTATTTCGTTCGGACAAGTAATAGCATACTACACTTGATATCTTTTGTCAACGGTAAAAATAAAATTTTGCAAATGCTCATCCGACTTTGTCTGCGCATTTAATGCGATATATTCTTCTCAAAGACTCGTCGATCCGCTCTTCGGAGATTGTTCCCTCCTGTACTGCCGCCAGCAGCGCATTATATGCCTCTTCAAAATCCTCCGGCATCAAAAGTATATCCGCCCCTGCCTGGATCGCCAACACAGCCGCCTCTCCGGATGTATAATATTCTGTAATGGCTCCCATATTCAACGCATCCGTTATGACAACACCGTCATATCCTAACTCTCCGCGAAGCACATCTGTAATCATAACTCTGGACAAAGATGCAGGCATCACTTCTGTATCTACAGAGGTCGCTATCACATGGCCCACCATGATAAAATCTGCTCCTGCCTCAATCCCAGCCTGGAACGGTAGAAAATCTATATTTGTCATAGAAGTCAACGTCTTATCAATCTCCGCCCTTCCATCATGTGTATCTTCCGTTACAGAACCAAGTCCCGGAAAATGCTTGAGACAGGCGCTGACTCCCGTTCCCTGCATTCCCTCCACGACATTTTTTACCATCTCCGAACAAAGGGCCGGATCACTTCCAAATGAGCGCGTTCCTAATGTTTCATTTCCCGTCTCTTCTACCACATCCGCAACCGGAGCAAAATTCAGATTAAATCCCAGTTCACTTAGATAAGAACCTATCGTGACACCTGCTTCATGTGCCGCCGTCGTATCGCCGTTTGCTCCGATCGTCGCCATATCATCCACTTTGACCACTTCGATCTCACTGTTTGCCACACGGCTGACTGATCCGCCTTCTTCATCTACCGCCAGAAAAAGCGGATATCTGCTCCAGGAAACCGTACCGGAAAGCATCTCCGTCACCTGTTCCTTATCCACGATATTCTGACCAAAATAAACCAGTCCGCCGACTGCATATTGGCTTAACGCTTCTTTCGTGGCGTCTCCTGCCTGTGTTACCGTTGTATATCCTGTCAGCGCCTCCGGTGTAATAACAAAAAGTCCTGCCACCTTATCTTCTATCGGCATGGTCGAAATATTACCGTTCACGATCTCCTCCAGCTGCTCCTCCACGGTCGGCACCTCTACCTCCACCGGCGGCGGTGTTTCAATAATCATCTCTTCCGGCTCGTGTTCCGGTTCCGTCTCAAGCTGCGCCTCTTCCAACTCTGCGGCCTGTCTTCTGGCTGCCACGACATTGGAAATTTTTCCGCCCGCCACCACGCCTCCGGCCGCCATGGCCGCCAGCAGAACAAAAACTACTATATACGCGATAACCTGATTACGGATACGCCTTTTCCGCCTGTAAGAACGTCTGCTCTCCTCATCGTCCTCTTCTATATCGTCATCATCATCCTCATCATCGTCATCATCATCCTCATCGTCTTCATCGTCTTCATCGTCATCTATATCATCTTCGCTATCTATATCGTCTTCGCTATCTATATCGTCTTCATCGTTTATATCATCTTCATCATCATCGTTCATATCGTCTTCGTCAATATCGTCTTCGTCATCCATATCGTCTATATCATCTATATCATCATCCAATTCTTCCTCCGAGAAAAGATGTTTTTTGCGGTTAAATAATTTTCCCATACAAACCTCCATTATTTTCTTCAAATGGTGTTGAAACACCAAACTATACAAGATATAGTATATGATAACCTATTTCCATACATTTTACCACATAATTTTTACATTTCTCTTTATTTCCGACAATTTATCCTGCAATTCTTAAATAAATGATGAGCGGGTATTAATCTTTTTCGACTAACACCCGCTCCTAAACTATACTATCCAAGGGCCTATACCTCCATTTTTCTTCTTTCGTACTCTTTCCTTTTCTCTTTCGTATACATATACTGTAACGTCTCTTCTTTTTTCTTCTGTTCTGCGTTACTTTTTCTTCTGTACTCGACTACGATTTCTATAGATGCGATTCACCACCGCTTCTATTTTGCCTTGTCTTTAGTTCCTTATTCATTTGTACTTCAAAATGGATTTAATGATTTACGTTTTCGGTGGACTATACCTCTCTTTCTATAGTTGCGATTTCCAACCTCTTCTTCTCTTGCTTCACATATCTTTTCTCTTCTTCTTTGAAACCGCTTCTATGTTGATATCTATGTGAATTGGTTTGTTTATGATTTAATTATAGCACGGGATTTTAATTTGTCAACACATTTTTTCAAATTTCTTTTTATTTTTACATTTTTTTCTTTTCTTTACATAATTTTCAAACTTTTCCGATTTTTATCATATTTTTACAGTTATTTTCTACAGGCAAATGCTGATACAATAAAAGCAGAACATATTTTTTATAAAAAGAATGGGGGATACAATCATGTCACACAAAACAGAAGCCTTTGCCGCTATGGCACGATCCATCATTGAAAATCTGAAAAAAAGAAATATGGAAGGGTACTATTTTGAAACAGGCGCCGAATGTGTAAAAGCAATCGTCGATTCCATTCCACAGGGCAGCGTGATAAGCTGGGGCGGCAGCGAGACCATTAAAGAGACCGGCCTGCTCGACGCACTCCATGACGGAACCTATGAACTGATCGACAGAACCACCGCCTCCAGTCCCGAAGAAGCCAGAGCGCTGTATGCTAAAACTGTTCTTGCCGATTATTATCTGATGAGCAGTAATGCACTGACCATCGATGGCGAACTGATCAATATCGATGGCAACGGCAACCGTGTGGCCTGTCTCATACAGGGGCCGAGCCATGTCATTATCGTTGTCGGCATGAATAAGATTGTAACGGATGTTCCAGGCGGCATTGCCCGTGTCAGGAATATGGCATCTCCGGCTAATGCCATCCGTTTGAACAGGAAACTGCCCTGCGCGGTTTCCGGACACTGTCATGACTGTCTTTCTCCAGACTGTTTCTGTAATCAGATCGTCATCACCAGAAGAAGCGGCCATGCCGGCAGGATCAAGGTCTATCTGGTAGCCGAAGATCTGGGGTATTAAAAGTGCCGCTCCCACTATGAGCGTGTGCCGCCGGGTGTACAATGTACTATAAAAAGCGCTCTATCGACCCGATAAAGCGCTTTTTTGATAATCTGTTTTTATTATGTTGCCATATAAATCCTGCACTCAGTAAAACTTTGCACACATATGCTCTTACGCACTGTGCAGACGGCTCAGTTTGTCACGCAGATCGGCAGAAATCGTACTTACCATATCCGCCGAGGCCGCAATCTCTTCTGTTGATGCCGCCAGATTTGTTACACGCGTATTAACGCCGTCAATGACTGTGATCAGTTTCTCCGCGTCAGAGAAAAGGTTGTTAATGGCATCCTGAATCTCTTCTTTATTCTTATCACTGTCACTTGCCGTATCTTTTGAGGAATCAGCCAGTTTCTTGATATTCTCTGCGATGATCGCAAATCCTCTGCCGGACTCTCCCGCTCTTGCCGCCTCTATACTGGCATTTAAAGCCAAAAGATTGGTCTCCTCCGCAACATTTGTGATCTCCAGGTTATTATCTTCCAGTTTCGCTAACAGAGACTGAATCTGCTCAAGAGCATTCTTCAAGGCGTCACAGAATTTTACAACATCGCTCATGGATGCGGAAATTCCCGTACTTTCCGCCGCATTGCTGTTATTACCGACTGACATTTCACTAATGGAATTATCCAGGCTGTCAAAATCATCCGCAACTTCTTCTATCAGATAGGCGATCTGCTCATTCTGCGCCTCGATAGCCTCGTTCTTCTCCCGCATCTCCGCAGATAACTCTTCTGCAAGGACTTTCTCGCGGTTTACTTCGTCTTTTATGTAATGAACGCAGTTGGTCTTTGAATTACAGCCGTTATATATTGCCGAACCCATATCGCGGCAGGTCCTGTATCCGCAGGCGGAACAGTTGATCTTACGCTTTTCTTCCGTAGTCTTGCCCATAGACTCAAAAATAGAATCAAGTTCGGAAGTATTCGGATATTTAATGGTAACGCCTGCCGATTTATCGGTATAATGTCTGATGAAATCGTTGATATCCAGTTCCTTGAACTGTTTGTTGAAGCGGTCTAATCGTTGTTTCGGTGTCAGATGCCTGCCCCATGCGCTCTGTTTGCTGTTACGCTTGCTCGCCTCTTTGATCTTCTGCAGTTCGTAAAGCGTATCGTCCGATTTCGCTTTCTCTTCTTCAACCGCCGTACCATAGATACAGCCTTTTGCACAGTTCAGAGCATCTACCATGAAAGGCAGCTCTTTTCCATGAAGCACTCTCTCTTTATAATCTTCGAGAAATTCATAAGCATGGCGCTCGCCCTCAATCTGGCGGATAAACACTTCTTCCCCGCAGAACCAGTACACATTCTCTTTCAGACCGCCCGGCATAGGGTAAATAGAACCGAGTCCGTATTCGATCTCATCAGAAGCCGGCGCGCCGGAAATATTATGTTCTCTGACATACTGCATCAGATGATCGAAAGTAACGTTATAGGATATATAACCGCCGCAGTTTGGATCTTCAATCTCGTTTTTCTTCGCGATACAGGGACTGATAAATGCCAGTTTGTCCGGAATCTTCATATATTTCTTAGCATAAACAGCACCGCACATCATCGGTGAATGAACCGGAACCAGTTTGGGAATTAACTCCGGAATATATTTCTCAATATAACCGACGATCGCAGGACACGGCTGTGAGATACCGCCAAAGAATTTATGCTCCGTAATGTACTTGATGTAACCCCAGGTCGTGATATCCGCACCGAAACTGATGCTCACGATGCGGTTGACACCTAATGATTTCAGTCCGCCGAGCACGGACGCATACTCTTTCGGATAATTGGCCAGAAAAGCCGGTGCCAGAAGAATAGATATTTTCTCGCCTTTTTTCAGATCTTCAAAAAAGCGCTCCGTATCATCCCGATAAGCTCTTGCATGGTGCTCGCAGGCATCAAAACAGGCTCCACAGCCAATACATTGTTTTCCGTCAACTACGATCCGGTTGGCTCCATTCTCTTCTACCGCATAATTAGCTGTAAGTACAGGACATACCGAAATACATTTGTTACATCCAATACAGTTATCATTTGTGTATACCAATGAATTATCTGTCGAACTTGCCATAAAAGGACTCCTTTTTAGTAATTTTCTTAGTTAATAATGCAACATAAATCCCCTTATACTCTTTCAAGTTTATCACATTTACGAAAATTGTCAATATTATAGTTGATAAAGTACGAAAATGTCATAAATTGCCTTTATGGCCACTTCAAAATCGGCATTTGCTACACCGATAATTATATTTAATTCGCTGGATCCCTGGTCTATCATTTTAACGTTTACGTTGACATGCGCAAGCGCTGAAAAGATACGTCCTGCCGTTCCTCTTGTCGATTTCATGCCGCGTCCCACAACAGCGATCAGCGCCAGATCCGCCTCGATATCAATGGAATCCGGGTCAGCCAGTCTGTGGATGCCGGAAACAACTTTCTGCTCTTTGTGCATGAAATCATCCTGATGGACAAAGACTGTCATTGTATCAATTCCTGACGGTACGTGTTCAAATGAAATACCGTTTTCTTCAAAAGCCTGTAAAACTTTTCTTCCGAAACCAATCTCGGAGTTCATGGAATCTTTCTCAATATTAACGGAACAGAATCCCTTTTTGCCCGCAATACCAGTGATGACATATTTCGGCTTCTGGCAAGTGCTCTCTACGATCCAGGTGCCCTCGTCTTCCGGGGCGTTCGTATTTCTGATATTGATCGGAATGCCCTCGCTCCTGACCGGGAAAATGGCGTCTTCATGCAAAACGCCCGCCCCCATATAAGCCAGCTCGCGAAGTTCTCTGTAAGTAATGGTCTCGATCGGTTCGGGATTTTCAATGATACGCGGATCAGCTACCAGAAAACCGGATACGTCCGTCCAGTTCTCGTAAACGTCCGCCTTGATCGCTCTGGCCACAATGGAGCCCGTAATATCGGAACCGCCGCGGGAAAATGTCTTGACCCTGCCATCCGCATAAGCCCCGTAAAATCCCGGAATGACCGCCGATTCCAGAGTAGAAAGACGCGTGCGCATCAGATCATTCGTTGTCCTGCCATCAAAGTTGCCGTTTTCATCAAAACGCACTACTTCCGCCGCATCCACGAATTCATAACCTAAATAAGCCGCCATGATGATACCGTTCAAGTATTCTCCTCTGGAGGCCGCATAATCTCTGCCCGCTTTTTCCTTAAACTGTTTCTCTATCGTCTTAAATTCATCCTCTAAGGAAACGGACAGTGCCAGACCATCGATAATCTCCTGATATCTTTCTTTGATATCCTTCAATAACCCCTTGAAATCTTTACCGGACTCGGCCAGATCGTAACACTCATACAGCATATCCGTTACTTTTGTGTCCTTGTCAAATCTTTTACCGGGCGCGGACGGTACTGCGAATTTGCGCTCCTTATCCGCGCGGATGATCTCTCCGACTTTCTTAAACTGCTCTGCACTGGCCAGGGAACTTCCCCCGAATTTCACTACTTTTTTCATTTCTATCAACCATGCCTCTCTCTTATACTTCTAATAAATGATCTATCAGCATATGCCCCTTAGCGAAAAAGTTGCCGCTTATTCCAGCTTCTTTTTCGTTATAATTCCATGTTTTATCAAGTTCGTTATCGCTGTCATAGAGCAGATAAGGTACGCTGTCCGACGTATGAGTCCTGACCCTGACAGGTGTCGGATGGTCAGGCAGGATCAGCATACGATAAGAAGCGCCCGCCTCATCCAACGCTTTTTTCAAAGGCGCAACGATCCTGCCGTCAAGATATTCGATGGCCTGCACCTTGCGTTCCGCGCTGCCCTGGTGGCCCATTTCGTCCGGCGCCTCCAGATGTATGTAGGCAAAGTCGTAACCGTCTTTTAAAAGCGCATCGAGCGCTGCCTGTGCCTTGCCGGCATAGTTCGTATGCAGACCGCCGTTGGCACCCTCGACATGCGCTACGCCCATGCCCGCTCCGATGGCGATGCCTTTTAAAAGATCGACCGCCGATACCATCATGCCTTTTTTACCTGTTTTTTCCTCAAAAGAAGAAAGCATGGGTTTCGTGCCTGCTCCCCAGAACCAACAGCAGTTGGCCGGATGCAAGCCCTGTTTTTTCCGTTCTATATTAATGGGATGATTTACTAATATATCGTAGCTTTTCTCCATCATGCGCCGCAGCGTCTCATCCGCCGGCAGATACTGCCCGATGACCTGCGTCAGTACATCATGGGGCGGGGTCAGTTCCACGACTTCACCCTTATCCCAGATCAGACAGTGCCTGTAGCTTGTTCCCACATAAAATCTGTAGGTTTCGCTTTCCAGTTCTTTTCTCACCGCATCAAGCAGCACCGCGCAGTCCTGCGTACTGATCTCTCCGGAACTGTGATCTATGATGGTACGCTGTGCAAAAGGAACGTCCTCTTCGGAAATCGTAACGATATTGCAACGCAGAGCAATGTCCGTATCTTTCATGGGTACGCCGATACTGAGCGCTTCTAAGGGAGAACGTCCGGAATAATACTTCGCCGGATCATAACCCAGAACGGAGAGATTGGCCGTATCGGATCCCGGCTTCATACCCTCCGGAATGGTATGGACCATCCCGATCTCCGCTTTTTTACTCAACTCATCCATAGCAGGGGTCGCGGCATATGCGAGCGGCGTCTTACCATCCAGACTCCCGATCGGTTCATCCGCCATACCGTCTCCCAACACTATTATATACTTTCTGTTCATATCCGTGCTCCTTTTCAGCCTTCCAGACGAATCCTGTTGATAATGCCGGATAATTCCGCCGCTTTTTCGTCAAATGTCTTTTCCGTCATGATATCCGTCACAAAAGCAAATTCCTGCGCATATCCTGCATCTACCTGTGAAATATTGTCAAAAAGCGCCTGTGCCTTATCCTTTTTATCGGCGCTCACACGCACGAAAAATCTGCGCTGCATCCTGGAAATATCCGCCGGAACGACTCTTTTTTCATCCCAGAAACACATGATGGTCTTGCCCGGATGTCTTGCGCAGTCCACCACGTCAGAAACAACCGCGCTCGCCGTCGGCAGTTTGCCTGCGCCGCGCCCGTAATACATGGAATCGCCTAACATGTTGCCGTGCACGTAAACCGCATTGAACACGTCTTTAACGCTGTATAAGGGATGTCCCTTGGAGATCATAAAAGGAGCTACCATGGCGAAGAATCCATCTTTCGTATCCCTGCTCATAGCTAACAGTTTCACAGAACGTTCCAGTTTACCCGCATAAACAAAATCCGCCTGTGTGATCTTCGTGATCCCTTCTGTATAAATATCTTCATAATGAACATACTCGCCTTTCATTAAAGAAGAAAGAATGGCAATTTTCCTGCAGGCATCATAGCCTTCTACATCCGCTTCGGGATTTCTCTCGGCATAGCCGTTATCCTGCGCTTCTTTTAAAACATCGGCAAAATCGGCACCGTTTTCGTCCATTTTGGTCAGAATATAATTAGTCGTACCATTTAAGATACCGGTTATCGCATCTATCTTTTCCGCGGTAAGGGAGTAATTGAGCGGGCGGATGATAGGAATGCCGCCGCCTACGCTCGCTTCAAACAAATAATTGCAATGATTCTCTCTGGCGATGCGTATCAGTTCGGGGCCGTGGTTTGCGACCAGTTCTTTATTGGAAGTGCAGACACTCTTACCCGCGAGCAGAGCCCTTTTTGTAAACTCATAGGCCGGCTTGATACCACCCATCGTCTCGCAGATAACGGAAATTTCCGGATCCTCTACTATCATATTATAGTCATGGACTACTTTATTCTCATAGGGATCCCCCGGAAATTCTCTTAAATCCAGGATATATTTGATATTTAACTGCTCTCCCGCTTTTTTATTGATATCTTCCTTGTTGGTCTCGATCACTTCCACAACGCCGCTGCCGACCGTACCATATCCTAAAACCGCTATTTGAATCATTACCCTGTTACTCCTCTCTCTTCCTCTTAGATAAGCGGATATTTATCCGTTAAACCTTTCACGATAGCACGTGCCTTATCAATCCCTGCTTCTCCTTCTTTAATGACAAGGGAGATTGCCTCCGCCACCTGCTCCATGTCCGCCGTATTCAGTCCTCTGGAGGTGACTGCCGGCGTTCCCAGACGGATACCGCTTGTTACGAACGGAGATTTCGGATCGTTGGGAATTGTATTTTTATTCGCTGTAATATGCGCTTCATCGAGCAGTTTCTCAACTGCCTTACCTGTCAGATCATAATTTGTCAGATCTACTAACATCAGGTGGTTGTCCGTACCACCGGAAACAATTTTGATATCCCTGGCTAACAGATTCTTACAGAGCGCCTGCGCGTTATTGATAACACCCTGCTGATATTCCTTAAAAGCAGGAGAAAGCGCCTCTTTAAAGCATACAGCCTTGGCCGCAATGACGTGCATCAGCGGGCCGCCCTGGATACCCGGAAAAATTGCTTTATTAAAGTTATATTTATCGGCAACTTCTTTAGAAGACATTATCATACCGCCGCGAGGGCCGCGCAGAGTCTTATGCGTTGTCGTCGTTGTCACATGCGCGTAGGGAATCGGGCTCGGATGAAGACCTGCCGCCACAAGACCCGCAATATGTGCGATATCTACCATCAAAACAGCTCCCACTTCGTCCGCAATCTCTCTAAAGCGCTTGAAATCTATTGTTCTTGCATAAGCGGACGCGCCTGCAACGATCATTTTCGGTTTGCATTCCAGCGCGATTTCCCGCACTTTATCATAATCCAGAAAGCCATCGTCATTGACCCCGTAAGGCACACAATGAAAATATTTGCCGGACATATTGACCGGTGAACCGTGGGAAAGGTGTCCGCCATGGTCTAAGTTCATACCCATGAAGGTATCTCCGGGTTCCATAACCGCAAAAAATACCGCCATATTAGCCTGTGCGCCGGAATGCGGCTGAACATTCACATATTCACAGCCGAAAAGTTCTTTTGCCCGTTCTATCGCCAGATTCTCAACCACATCCACACATTCACAGCCGCCGTAATATCTCTTCGCCGGATAGCCTTCCGCGTATTTATTCGTAAGAGGGCTGCCCATGGCTGCCATTACTGCCTTACTGACCCAGTTCTCCGATGCGATCAATTCAATATGGGAGTTCTGACGCTCCTGCTCGTCCACGATCGCCTGTGCAATTTCCGGATCTGTCTTTTTCACTTCATCTAATGAATACATTCCTGTTCCTGCCTTTCTTTTTATTTATATAGATTATATAAAAAATTACTCAATACAGCGGAAGAATGCAAAACATTCTTCCCACGAAATTCGCGGAGCGATTTTCGTGTAGATAATTCGCGGAGCAGTTTTCCTGTTATCCACAAAAAACAATGTAAGTATATCACAAGGTATGATTGACGTGCAATATCTTCTTCCTACTTTCCGAAAAACATGGTACACTAAATAAAGAAACCTAATGCTAAGGAGAAAGATGAGAATATGTACTATATTATAATGAACCCGGCTTCTAAATCGGGAAAAGGTATTAAAATATGGAAAACAATAGAACCTGTCTTAAATAAGCGCCAGATTCCCTATCAACTGCTGACCTCATCATATACCGGTCACGTTGCTGAACTGGTAGCCGATATTACCAAAACTGACAGTGATGTCAATATCATCATCCTCGGCGGCGATGGCACCATTAACGAAGCGTTGCAGGGTATCCGGGATTTTTCCAAAGTAAAACTCGGTTATATCCCCACCGGTTCGAGCAATGACCTTGCCAGAGATATGGGACTTGGTAAAGACCCCCTTGAAATTCTGGAAACAATTTTAAGCGGAAAGATCGCCCGTCAGATGGATGTCGGTCTTCTGACATATAAAAATCATCCGGATGCACAACGGTATTTCGTTGTCAGCAGCGGCATCGGCTTTGACGCGGCCGTATGCGAAGAAGCGCTTTCCTCACGCATGAAAGATTTCCTGAATAAGATAAAACTCGGCAAACTGACTTATCTGGGTATCGCACTCAAACAGCTTATCGCCGCCAGACCGGTAGCCTGTGAACTTACATTGGACGACAGCTCGCCTATCCGTGTGAACCGCTTTTTATTCGTTGCCTCCATGATACACCAATATGAAGGCGGCGGTTTTAAATTCTGCCCCAGTGCGGATACCGAAGACGGTATGCTCGATATATGCTTTGTCGGCAGGATTCCTAAACTGCTCATCCTTATTGCGCTCCCTACCGCTTTTTTCGGAAAACATTATATGTTTCCGCATATTTCCCATTACCGGGCACATACAGTAGAAATAAAGACTTCTGCTCCGCTATGGGTACATACCGACGGAGAAGTATTTTTTAAGGACGATCACATAAATCTGACCTGTGAAAAGCAGAAACTGACTTTTCTCGTCTGACCAGCCGGAGTACCCCCTGTCCTTTTTGAACATTTTCGCTATTTTTTACCCGAAAAAAGACTGTATTTTTATACAAAAATGATTTTGACTTTTTGGTACAATCTGCTAAGATATGTTTTGTTATTAAAAGGTGAAAAAACAGCAGGGCCGGGAAAGGACGCGGTTATCATCATGAAATATTTTTATAAATACAAACATGCAATCCCATTGCTCATCTATGGTATCATTTATCTTACATGGTTCGGACATTTAGAACGTACCGTAAAACATTATAAGATCATCCATGTTGCATTGGACGACCATATCCCGTTCTGCGAAGTATTTATCGTACCGTATCTTTTATGGTTTGTCTACGTTGCCATTACGGTTGCTTACTTCTTTTTTAAAGATAAGGACGATTATTTCAAATGCTGTACTTTCCTTTTTACAGGGATGACGGTTTTTCTGCTTATCTCTACTTTATTTCCGAACGGCCACCATTTAAGACCGTTTGTGATGCCAAGAGATAATGTTTTCACTGATCTGACAGCCATGATATACCGGACAGACACCCCTACCAACCTGTGGCCGAGCATCCATGTATATAATTCCCTCGGCTGTCATTTCGCCATTGCCAAGAGCAGACATTTTGAGCACAGGAAAGGGATACGTTTCGCCTCTCTGATCCTTTGTATATCCATTATTATGTCAACCATGTTTACAAAGCAGCATTCGGTATTCGACGTAACGACCGCCTTTATCATGGCAACTATCATGTATCTGGTCGTATATCGCTCCGATATCTTACTGAACATCAAACATAACTATGAAAGCAAACACAGAAGAAAACCGGGTTCGGAAACATTTTAATCCATTAAGTTAGATTCTGTTAATTTTAGTTGAACTTAAAAAAGCGGCGGCAGATCTGATAGGCTTCTACAGATATCTTTCTGCCGCCTTTTCCCGGCAGATTCATGGAATTTCCCATGATGCCATAACGCAGTCTCATATAGAGCAGAGAATCTTTTTGCCTTATTTCATTCCAGAGTTCTTTCTTTTTTGCCAGATTTTCCTCCGTGCCGGAGCGGATCAGCAGTACGGATGAAATTACGGTGATGATCTCCAGATAGTTCACCATATAGATACGCAGTTTTCTTTTTTTACAGATATCCGCCTTATTCTCTACCAGATAATCCAACATGATCTTATTGACTCTGATCTGCTGGTCGATACGGGATATCATGATATCCTCATTGACGGACTGTCCTTCTCTTCCTATATAATATCTGTAGAAATTCACGTCCAGATAATACATCGTCCTGACAAACGGCAGCGGCTCGAATACGAAAAGGTTGTCCACATAGAATGTATGCTCCGGCAGTTTCAAACCGCACTCCTTTAACAGTCTGGTTCGGAAGATAACGGAGTGCATCAAGATATACTGGCCCTTACGAAAATGCTTCACTTCATCCCAGGTAAAGATCCTGTCTTTGGGCAGGGCATGATGATACTTCATTACCTTATTCTTCTTCTCGCCTTCTTTTTCATAGACGAAATTGCTGATAAGCATATCTAATGCATTATTGCCGCCTACCACTTCCCGCAGCGTCTCTAATATCGTCCGATAAGCGCTTTCCTTGACCCAGTCATCGGAATCCACTACCTTAAAATACAGACCCGTCGCATGTTCCAGTCCGGTATTGACCGCCGAGCCGTGCCCGCCATTGGGCTGATGGATTGCTTTGATGGTGCCGGGATATTGTGCCTCGTATTGATCGGCGATCTCGCCCGTCGCATCCGTAGAGCCATCATCAACTAATATGATCTCCACATCTTCACCGCCCGGCAGTAAAGATTCTACGCATTTACGCATATATGATTCCGAATTATAACACGGAATGGCTATTGATAACAGTTTCATGTTCCCCTCCATTTTCTGACGTATCTGTAGTTCTGTTCCTTTGTATGCCCGCAAAGTCCGTATAAACGGCAAAGGCTGATGGTATCGGATAATCTCTTTCTATCTCACGCGGCGTCACGAAGAGCAGATCTTCCCGCGGCTGCATACGCTCTAATTCATCCACGCGGATACAGTACCCCGTCATATGCCACTCCTTGTGTGTAAAAATATGCTTAGACGGCGGCAGCCTGTCAATCTTAAGCGGTGCAACTCCCATAGCCTTTAAGTAGGCGATCACCCGCTTTATGCTCTGTTCCCCCTCCATGGAAGGAAATTCATACATACCGGCTAACAACCCTTTATCGCTGCGCTTACGGAGTGCAATTTTATCCTCGTCACGAATGACCAGTATGGTCTTTTCTTCAATACTGCGCGGCTTTTTAGGCGTTTTTTTCGGAAATTCCGATATTCTCTTATTCTTTCTGGCAAGACATATCTCTGTAAGCGGACATATATCACATCTGGCCGTTCCGTTGGGAATACATACTACCGCCCCCAGCTCCATCAACGCCTGATTAAAGTCGCCCGGCCGCTCCTTTGGTATTACTTTGGCAAGTTCGGCTTCTACCGCTTTTTTCACTTTTGCATCCAGAATATCCCGTTCATCCAGCCGCAGTCTGGCCAGAATCCGCAGCACATTCCCGTCTACCGCGGGAATAGCGCGGCCAAAAGCAATGGAAGAAATGGCTCCCGCCGTATAACTGCCGATCCCCGGCAGTCTGATAAGTTCCTCGTAATCCTCCGGCATCCGCCCGTCATATTCACTGACGATCTTCTCGGCCGCCTTCTTCAGATTCCTGGCCCGGTTATAATAGCCGAGTCCTTCCCATAATTTCAAAAGCTTCTCTTCTTCTATCCGGGCAAGACTCTGAATGTCGGGCAGTTCATTCATAAAACGGTCATAATAGGGTTTCACGGCTTCTACACGCGTCTGTTGTAACATGATCTCCGAAATCCATACATGATAAGGCGCAGGTTCCTCGCGCCACGGCAGTATCCGCCTCCCCTTATCATACCACGTAAGCAACGGGTCTATGGTTTTTTCCAATAACTGTATATATGAATATGAAGGTATCTGTCTGTTATCATGTTCCGTGTTTATCATTTCCTGCATTCCCTTATGAAGAATCGTCCCATGACTCTTTATTCTTATACGGCACTCTTGCAGAAGGTACTACTTCAGAAGCCTTCTTCGTATGCAATGCCTGATCGTCAAAGAATATATGCGCGCCAAAGGCTTTTAACACATCCCGTTTCTGGATGCCTCCAAGGAAAAAAGCCTCGTCGATACGGACATTCCATGCCCGCAGCGTGCGGATGACACGCTCATGTGCAGGCGCACATCTGGAAGTCACAAGCGCTGTTCTGATCGGTGCCTCTTCTACCGCATATTCTCCCTGTAATTCAGATAATATTTTTAAAAACCGGGCAAACGGGCCGGCTTTGAGCGGATTAGCCGCATTTTTTCTCTCATTCTCTTCAAAAGCCTCCAGTCCCTGCTCTTTAAAGATCTGCTCTGATTCATCCGAAAAAAGCACAGCATCTCCATCAAAGGCAATCCGGATCTGCTTGATCTGATGTTCACAGTCATATGTATGGATGCCGTCGCTGCAGATGATTCCCGCCGCAATATTCGAGTCTATGGCTCTCTGCACATCATCCTCATATGCCGAAAGAAACAGATCTGTTCTGAAAGCCTCCAGATACGGAGCCAGTGAAGCGCCGCTCGCCAGAACCGCCCTTGTGATATGCAGCCCGTAATGCTCAATGGCATTAAAAACACGCAGCGATGTATCCGGACTGTTGCGGGACATGATGATGACTTCCACACAATTCTCCCGTCCGGGCAGATTATTAAGATCAAGCAATGCCTTGACCAGCGGAAAACCAGGGCCCGGCTTCAGAATCTCGTCTTCATGCTCTATCTGATATCGGCAGTAAGCTTCCACTCCATCCGTTTCAAAAATCTCATTTTCACTGGACAGATCGAATAATGCTCTCGAAGATACCCCGACAACAAGTCTGTTCTCCAAATCATAAGACATAGTATCCCTCCTGACACAAAACTGATTCCATATGACATTTGGCTCTTTTCTTCCTCTGTCCGGCGTTTTCTGTCAGGATACTGTGCTATGGTCTTAATCTGTTGCACTCATATTTCTCAAAGGTCAGAAGGCAGTTCTTTAACTCTTCATATCTGCTCTCTATATCGCCTTCTTTGATCTCAACATCTACCGCGACCGCCATCGTATTTATCATATTATGGTCGATACGGCTGTGCAGCATGCTAAGTATCTCCAGCCTCCGCTCATAAGAATCCGCATCCAGAAATTGCAATACCAGAGGATCTATATTCAGTTCTTCCTGTGTTTGGGCATATGCGTCATAGCCTGTATGGGCCGGAGTCTCCGGCACACTTACGGGTTTAGGCGTATCGCCGCCCGGCAGGTCTTCGCCCTGCAGTTCAAAACGATATCTTGCAGTCACATTCGGATATTTTCTTCGGTCCACTTCTTCCATAAAAGAGGAAAGCGGTCTGACATAAATCTGAAAATTACCGTACATGGCCTGATATACGACCATCATTTCTCCCGTTTCGCTATGTTTCGCAAGACATCTGATCTGATACAGATTGCCTTTAAAATGCCTGTAGATTTCCTGTGGTTGTGGATTATGCCTCATACTGATAACCATGCCTTTCTCTCAGTCTGTACTTCATCTCTGATCGGTGCATATTTACTTTCCGTATTATTATAATCCCAAACCAGCCAAATGTCATTCACTTCATTATCAAAAAATTCATACGAAAATTCATGCCGTAATAAATTCATAATGGAAACTGCAGTTTATATCCTCAAACTCCGCCTGTGAGAGTTCCTGCATAAGCGTTTCCTTCTCCTGTACACTCAATACGTCAATCCCTCTGTGGTGTATCATGACTGTGTAAACTCTGCTCTCTCCATCGTCCGATACCCATCTGAGCGTAATACCGCTGCCGGAATATCCTTTCTCTGCAAGCAGGGCGCTGATATCGGCATAGTACGTCTCTTCCATTTTCGCATAGTACTGCTTCTTTCTCCTGTCATCTGTTTTACTCTGACTCATTACGGTTTCCGTCGTACAGAACACGATGATCAGAACTGACAATATAACGAGGATAATAAATGAAATGCCCTTTTTCTTCATAATTGACAAGTTCCTCCTTCCGCATCAAACCAGAACAAATGTTCTAATCATATTATAGAACAAATGTTTGATCTTGGCAATATGTAAATTATTTAAGTACAGGATAACAGATTGAAGGTACGATAAACGGGACTTATGCGGATACTGATACCTATGAACAGGCGGAAATTCTTTTTGTAAACGATGGATATTGGGATTTATAACCCTAAAAATAGAGGCATACTTTAAAAGATAGCCCCCTAATCTGTTATAATATTAAACTCCTGCGTCACCAGAGAATACTGATACATTGTTTCGTCAATGATCTTTTCCAACACAAAGTCATCATTATCCTCGACTTTTTCCATATATTCTCTTTTCAGATAAGCTTCGTCCAAAAAATGCGGGTTTTCTGATATCATAAATAACATATGTTCTTCTTCAAAAATACAGGTGTTATAAAAATCAGTTATAAAACCTGTTTTAAATTCCGGCAACAGGACTGCACCTGCCTTCTTCATCAGATCAAGTAATTCTGCCGTATATTGTCCGGATATGGGCGAAGAAAGAAACCACCTGATATTTAATCCTTCGCCCAGAATTGCATGGCATAACTGTGCGATCACATCAAATGAGAGAGATTTGTCTACAAAATACACATATTCCGCACCATATTTTTCCTGATACAACCACAGATCGGCTATGACTTTTTCGATATGAGCACAGACTCTTGCAACACAGTAAGGCAAAGTGATTGCCGGAACATTGTAGGATGGCAGATAAAAGCCGCCAAAATCAGGCAAATGAACATTTTTTGTCAAAATTTCCGCATTCATCGTATTTTTTATAACATTTTCGTCCTGCTTATAGATACAGCCGTCAACAGACGCTGCATTTTTTCGACGCATCACACAGCTTAACAGCTCACAAACCGCCTGCTCCCCCGCAGAGATCATAACATAGTCAAACAGTTTTTCAAAAAAAGGAGCCCAGCTTTGGTCAATCTCATCAGCCATATCTCTGAAGGGCTGGCCGCCGACAATTATTTTGATGGCAGGATTATGTTTTCTAATGTATCTGCACAAGGTAAAAACCGCGGTCAGCTGCTGCTTACCGGCAGGATAAATCAGCACAACATCTATCCCGTTCAGATCATGTTCTGCAAAATAATTTTTATAAAAGGCAAGATAATAATTTTCATCTTCGTTTTCCAGCAATTCAATATCATTTGTTATTTCTGATATACTGTTCCACACATTGATATCTCTATCTTTCTCATATGCAGTTTTGTGAAAAAGCTGTAACTCCCTCTCGTATAAAGAAGCCCGCGCATATTCTTCTATATTGATAAAATGCTCCATTTCATGCAGGATATATTCTACGCGGACTTTATTGGTAATCAGAAAATAGTATATCATGTCATATTTTTCAAATATAGATTCCGATGTGACGGCCTTAATCCGGGCGTAACATTCATCCAGATTATCTCTGCCTCTTTGATATATGCGGTATTGCACATTCAGATCGCAGACCGTAATATCAAAGTCACGCAGACAGGGCATCAATGCAGGAATCTCTATATCCGGCCGGGAATGTCTCCAGGCAGGGGGAAAGAAAAAAACAGCTTTCATAAAAATAAAAACTCCTGTTATTTATTCTACTATTTTTATATTCTCAAAAAAGGGAATTAAAAAACATACCAAAACTTGAAGAAAAAAACTTCGGGTTTTGGTATGTTTTTTTGAATGTATCGAACTATAATAGAAAGGTCATAGGAAATATATTGATTATGGCAGTTTGATATTTATAAACTATGTTTTATAATCTTAGGAGGTTTTTTACACATGAAAAATTTTAAGGCGCTTGTTTTATCTTTATTGGTTGTTGGGAGTATTTTTTCTAATATTTTTTCATTTTCGCAGGTTCCACATACTAGTACTACGTTGGAGATTTGCGAGCCTCATAATAATACATTATAAAATTAATATCCTCTGTAACCACCACATGTCACTATGTGGTGGTTCTAGTTTTTACTTATATCATCAGCAATATCCCTTCTAAACCGCTTACCATAATATTTTTCTAATGCGTATTTATCTTTTTCCATTCGTAATAATTCTAACAACCAGTAAACTCTCCAATAGTTAGGCTGACAATTTTCTTTTTCTTTCTCAAGCCGCTCTTTAATATAAGTCCTCTGCATAAGAAAATTTCCCAACAATCCACCTTTCCCACATATTAGTTGTAATTTAATTCCTCGCTCACAATAAGCTAATGCCATATCAAGTTCATCACTAATTTCACAATAAATGGCAAGGCTTTCCAATATCAATGAAAGTTCCTTATAATGGTATTTATCCTCCACCTTACTGTTATCAAATCCATATAAAACAGATTCCAATAATAAAATTGCCTGCTTTTCCTTGCCCATTCTACGATACAATTTTGCAATGAAATTAACTATTATCGTCTCTTGCATACTTAACATAACTATCTTAAAGCACTTAGGTTCAAACAACCTTGTCTCTTCAAATGCTTGTATGCAAAGATCAATCGCTGTAGATAAATCTAATTTATTATCCTGCACATCTAACATAATAGTTGTAAATAAAAGATACTGTTGGTTTTCTTTATAGTCTGTTAAAAGTCTTTCTTCTAACTTTTCCAAAAGATTTCTTGCTTTTTCATCATTACCTCTCATAGTTTCCCTTGTAATCTCCCATTCCAGTTCGAGTAATGAAAAATCATCTGTTACCAAATTCGTCCTATAAATTTCATATTCATGATCTATCGCATCCATTAATTTCCGAAAAGTCCCAGGCTTAGGAAGATTCGCTCCATTTTCAATCCTTGATAACGTTTTAATATCAAGTCCAGCCTTTTCCGCCAGTTTATCCTGTGTCAGATTGCTCTGTTTTCGCTCTTGTCTGACCGCTTCTGCTATCAAATATATTTTATTCTGCCTGTTTGTCACCCATAAATTTATTCCAGCATCAGGCATTCGCATTCCACTACTTTCATAACTCCATTTCAAAGCGTCAATCTGCTGTTTTATTCTGGCAGACTCTGCTTTATCCATTTTTTTTACTGCTATGTGCATCAATATTTCCAGCATTTGTGGAAGAAAGAAAAGCGAAGTATTTTCCACCAACAAATCCAACGTCTTCCTGACAGCGCTTTCCGCCTGTTCTTCTTTATCATTCTGCCGCAGGCTCTCCGCCAATAACCAGGTCAATTTTGGATATAAGGCAATCTGCATTTCTACATCCAGCTGCCTTTTATCCAATACTGACACTAGTGTCATACATTGTTTGTGAACTTCCCCATTTCCCAAATACAGTCCGCACTGTAACCACATTATTATTAAAGTCCATTCCTCTTCGCCTAAGAGGTACTTATCCAGTGTCTCTATACTGAAATATGGCAATGTCATTTCAATCGCATCTTCAACATTTTTTTGCGCCCTCGCATAATCCTGCTGTTCCAATGCGATAGCGGCCTTCATTTTCATAATATATTGCTGATGCGGCGGCAAAGCGGCCATTTTTCTTTTCTGATAATTTCCGAGTATTTTCTTTGCTTCGTTATAATTTCCCTCTAAGATAGTCTTCTCTAATTTTTCCTGTATACAATAAATCTCATATTCCTTATACCCAACCATCATTGAGACTTTATTTATGGACTTTCCCATTCTGGAGAAAAGATAGGAAAGCGTCATAAATTCCGGTAAGCTCTCACCTGTCTCCAGACGGATATATGACGCCTCGGAGCATACGCCCTGATAAACTTCGCGCATTCGGAAATGTTTCGTTTTCCGCAGATATTCGGCCAGCTTTCCGATTTTTCTTTCGTTCAATTTCGTGTACCTCTTACTTCTTACTTCTTAGTCATAAAAATATGTCCGGCAAAAATAGCCATGTTAATAAAAGACTATGATGAATAACAAGCACCATAGTCTCTTAACAGTTTCATAAATCTCTAAAATCCAAACATTTTTCGGATTTCCTCATCCGCAGGTTCCAAATCATCACTTTCATATTTCTCTGCTGTGTAATCTCCGTAACCACCATTATCAAATTGCTCTAAAAACTTAATCGTACCTGTTACGCCCAGGGCCTCTTTCAATGCCCGTAATCCATTTTTCTGTATTTCTACACTACTGATTACATTTATTTTTTTTGCAATCATGAATATAGCACCTCCAATAACCACTGATTTGGCTCTATGTTTTAATACGATTACAACTATTCAAAAACTTTCTATCTGTGGTCAATAAAGCATCCGCTTTAGCAGCTTCTGCACAGGATAAATGAATGCTATCTTTATACTTTATACTAGAACTATGCCGTATCTCTTCTGCACGCTCCAGTATCTGTAAAGTAACTTTAACCTCTTCTGTACAAAGCCCATATACCATTTGTAATACAGAACGTTTATATAAATTTGGCGTATCAGCTATCTCCCTGACAAGCATTTCACTTCCAATCAACTGAATCTCTAACTGCTCCACTAACTCTAAAATAAGCATAATGGAATTTCGTTCATAATAAATTTGTGAATACCTGCGATCATCTAACAAACGATTATAGCAACAATTATCCAAATAAATTTTCATATTAACCTCTGTATTTATTCATTATAAACCAAAACAGGCGTTTAAACAATATTTTTACCCTGATATTTTCCCAGGCTTTATACCAATGTCATTTTTCGGATTCTTTCCTTTTTATCCCAGCATTTCCCCAACCAGCCTGTTTACAAGCGCGCCATCGGCGCGGCCTTTTACTTTCGGCATCAGTTCTTTCATCACTTTTCCTTTATCTTTCCCGGACGGAGCCGTGATTCCGAGGCTATCCAGAACCTCGCGGATCGTATCTTTTATCTCGTCCTCGCTCATCTGGGCCGGAGCAAACTCCTGATAGACCGCCAGACGTTTCTCGCACTGTTCGATGATATCTGTCCTGTCGGCAGGCGCAGTCTCCAGTGTTTCTCTGGTCTGTTTGATCTCGCGGTTGATGACCTCAAACTCTTCGGCCTCCGTTAAATCTTCTCTTTTATCAATGGCTTTGTTTTTCAGGGCGGAAAGCAGCATGGAAAGTGAATCCTTGCGCTCCTTATCCTTATTTTTCATGGCCGTGACCATTTCTGCTCTTACTTCATCAATTTTACTCATTTCTTTGTCTCCTTTCGCCGTTCGTCTTACCAGCAACATTATTTTTTACATTATTTTTTTGTTCTAATTAATAGGTTCCCTGCAAAAAAAGCAGCTATACCGTTCTCTGGGCATCATCGGCACCAGATTTTCCGCGCCGCAGTAACCGCAGACGATACATCTTTTTCCATCCGGTACGGAATTGCCCTCGTAGAGCCTTTCCGCTACGCGCAGGCCGCCATAATTTTTATGCAGGCGTTGTGCTTCTTCCTGCTTTTCTCTGGCATGTTCCATGGCATCCTGTCTTGCTTTTTCTTCCAGATAGGCAAGCGTGGATCCGGCCTCCGGCTCGTCGTCCGGCAGAGTCTGAACGGATTTCGACGTATTGGAGAGCGTCTGCCGGGCACCCATCCTGCGCTGGTTTTTCTGCATCTGCTGGTGGTTTCCCTGATACCTCTGGTTCTGCGGAATGCCCGGCGGAGGATACTGGCCGTTTGGCTCTTTGTTTTGCCGCCCCTGTTCTTTCTTTTGTTTTACTACATTAAATATGATGATACACAGGACAATCGTCCATATTAATGAAAACATCTGTTATTTTATTCTCCTTTTTCGTCTGTATTCTCAGGCGCTGTACTTTACCAGCAAAAGTTCCACACTCAAAACATCGTTCATTTTCCCGGTCTTGACCGCTTCTTCGGCTTCTACACAGTCGGTCACGGCTTTCCGCAGAGCTTTCGTATCAAATTTAGCCGCCTGGTTCACATACTTTCCGGCGACAAACCCCGGCAGGCCGATATTTTCGCCGATTGTCTTCACGGGATAGCCTTTCTTTTTTAACTCTTTTACCTGCAAAAGCAGATTGAACTGTCTGGCGAGCAGAAAAAGTATCCGCATAGGCGGTTCTTTTAACGTCAGCAGGTCGTAATACAAATCCATAGCTTCTTTTTGTCTTTTATCGGCAATGGCGTTCATCATATCAAAAATCTGGTTATTTACCTGTCTGGTGCAGACGGCCTCGATATCTTCTGCGGTAACGACTTCTTTTTCCAGACAGTAGCAGATCAGTTTTTCAAGTTCTTTGCTGATGTTTTCCATACTCGTACCGGTTTTTTCCAGAAAAAGTTCCAGATCCCGCTCGGTAATCTTCTTGTCTTCTTTTTTCAGACTGCCAAGGACCCAGCGTTTCAGCACACTTTCGTCCTGCGCCTTAAATTCGATCGCACAGCCTTTGGCTGATATGGCTTTAAAAAGTTTGCTCCGTTTATCAACTTCTTTCTCTGCAAGCACAAAAAAGGTCGTCTCGGAGGGTTCTTTCAGGTATTCCGCAAGCTGTTCGCCTCCGTGTTTGAACAGGCCGCTGTTTTCTATGATGATCGTGCGGCGCTCCGCCAGAAAAGGCATGGTCTCCGCCAGATCTATCACCTCGCCGACGTTTATGTCTTTGCCTTCAAAATGATGGCAGTTCATGGAATCGTCATCCCCGGCCAGTGCTTTTTTTAACTTATCACGATATTGCTTACGCAGGTAGTCTTCTTCGCCGTAAAGCAGATAAACCTGCTTTAACTGGCCCGATTTGATCTCTTCGTTCAGTTTCTGCATTCTGATGACCGTGCCTTTCTGTCTGTGGAAGGGTAGAGCGGGAGGATTACTGTTTTATCCAAGATCTGATATTACCGCATTCTTCATCCTGCAACATACTCCATACATATTCGGGCGACTCTGCATACAATCCCGAATCTTTATCCTGTAATAATTCATATGTCATCGTTCTCAACAGTTTTTTCAATGCGGCTTCTTCAGAACATTGTTGCTTATTGCTTATCTGATGCACTAAATAAAGTGAAATAGCCTGCATTGACTTATTAATATTAACAGTTGACACGCTCACCACACGATCTCCCTTCTTTTTTTCTTAAAGTGCAATTTCTGGATTGCCGCATCCGTTCCAAAGAAGTACTGTTTCGGTAGATTTTCCGGTTCCAGTTCTTTTATCAGAGCATCGAGTACTTCATCCGTATAACCCGTTGCAAGTAATTCTTCTCTATAGGAATTAATGATCGTAACGGTATTTTCATCTGCCGTCGGCCCAATCACGATATCATAGTCATGTGCACTCGCATCCGAATCTCGGTTTTTCAAAATAAACCGCATCCAATCCCTGTCAGCCTCTTGAAACACCTTTACTCGTAAAGTTCCCGGATTTTTTATACAATCATCATCAAATTCCAGATTATATCTGTATGCCTGATATCTGTTTACCTTATATTGAGGATTTCTCCTGCGTATCTTTTCTTCTTTTGTCTCTATGATACGCTTATTCCTTCTGGCTATATTTTCGGCATGCTTTTTCATCGGTGTAGCATAAAAGCCTTTTCCAAAATCCTTATATCCTTTTCCCGCTGTCACATCGACCTGATCAATATCATATATCGTCCCATGATATAAGTCTATCATACTTAATATTTCCCTTCTATTGCCTCAATGTACGATTTCAGATCTTGTAGGATTCCCTTTATTCCCATGGAATTGTATTCTTCATAACAGGTATCAATATAGGAAAGCAGATCATATTTATCCAAAATGTCACTCACTCTGCAAAAATCCATATTCCATTCCTGCTTCATACAGTTAGCGATCGTTATCTGCATATTTAATACATTATCCGGTCTGGTCATAGCAACACCTTCATTTTCTATTTTTCCTGCTCATATTTCTCTACTTGTATTTTATTATATTCTTTTTACAAGGCAGATTCAATCATATGATTCATAATATAGCCATTCTGCCAGTCACGCATAGCGTTTCAATTCTGCATCCGGATCTGTTCTTCGTCAATCAATGGATAACTATATAACGTCCTGCCGTCTACATCTTCATGGTACATATCCACCGCCGTGATCTGTCTGTTATTGTAGGTATTATAATAGTAAATGCCGCGCACCGTATTCATGCAGGAAGTATAGATTGTTTTCTCATACTCGCCGTTATCCAGTTCACAGCATCCGGCCTGTTGATCCACGGAACCAAGGATATGAAAAAACTGGCCCACACTTTCTTTCTCGGAATCGCCCGATACCGAATTCATTTTCACAAAAGAGACTCTGACAAAGCGCGACTGTGACGATAGATCGCCCGGCAGTCCCAGCGCGCCCATGCCCCGGCTGTAAGGAGCAAGCGGCAGTTCTTTGGCAAAATGATTCTGCGGCGGCTTCGCAGAGAGGTGCATATAATTATTCAGATGGAGCATCTGTTCGGGAAAAGCCGGATTATTCGTCAATGTGCCGACCGGATTGTCATAAACATGTATTCCGTCTTCTACAGCCTCCAATGTAACCGCCTCGTCTTTATCCGCAATGATCCAGTGGAGCTGCGCGGTCGGCAGGCTCTCGTTAAAAGGAGTTCCTGTGATATTTATTTTCTCAAGTCTTTCCCGGCATTCTTTTACCGTGGCAAAATGCGCCAGCACCCAGGGAATCATTTCAAAGACCGCAACATTCTCCCTGCCCCGTACCGGTTCGTTATAATGGGCATTACCGACGAAATTAAGTCCGGCCATAGCCAGTCCCTTCTCATTGACCGCGTCATAATAAAGCGGATAATCCTGTGCGATATGCGCCATACCGATCATGGCATAATGGTTGTCCGTATCATCCGTTTCCAGAAAATGGAACCGGTAATTGCGGGGGGTTATCACAATTTTTTCCCCATAAGAGCATTCATAATCGAGCGTCCTGCCGAAGTAAAAGTCTTTTGTTGTATAGGTTGCCGCTGTACACATGGTAGATTCCTCCTTAAAAATAGCCTTACCACATAAGTGATAATATCACCTAAGCGATAAGGCTGGAATTTTCAGAGCGGATTACTCCGTTTCTAAATAGTATTATATAAAAGTGCATTTTATATGTCAAACAAATTTTGTTTTTTCAGTCCCTTCCTACCATTCCCTTTCCCACACCGCGTCAAAATACACTTTCGCCGGACACTCTTCTTCCATACTGCACAGATCCCTGTCATTATCTATATCAAAGGACACAAGGATCGTCGCATCCGCTATCCAGGGTTCTATCTTCCGTTGAAAAGCCGGTATCACATCTTTTCTATGTACCTGCCCGCTCCAGTCATCGTGCAGTTCTTCCCATACCGCAAAGGCGGCATCAGCACTGTCTTCCATAACAATCCCTGCCTCATCATCAATATAGATCACCGCGTAATCGTAAGTGGCCTCGCCCTGCATCTCGTAGATCATACTAAGGAGCAGATAGTCCTGTCCATCTTTATGGGTCACGCAGATCGTACCGTTTCCCACATGAGAAGCATCGTAACTCCTGCTGATAAAACGGGGATGTGTCTCATATCCTCCCTCCGGCAGACCGCGGAATACTTTCACATAGGCCAGACCCGGATATCCGTCCAGAAAATCTTCTACCCGCACGGTATCCTCCGCATAGATAGACAATTGTACCAGATCCTCCACGCCGTCATGTGTCACATCGGCACAGGTCTGATAAACTACAGTCTCCGTCTCCTCCACGCTCGGAAAGACTTCTGAAAAATAATACCCTTCCTCTCCCAACTGGCCGATATCGCTGTAAGGCGAATAAAGATACTCCTGATCTTTTACGATATACTTTTCCGCAAAATCTGACACTCCCGTCACTTCTTCTGTCTCTGTAACTTTCTCTGTCTCCGTAATTTCCTCTGTCTCCGTAACTTCCTCCAGTTCTGCATTTTCCTCCGCAGCACAGGCCGGGCATACAAGCACTGTCAATATGATCCCCAATGATATGATTTTCTTACCGCCTTTTCTCATCATGTATTTCCCCCGCTTTTCTATATCTGCTCTGTATAAAAAAGCATACACCCGGATTGCATCATAGTTGCATCATTGTTGTATCATTTTTGAATCTTTTTTGTATCATTTCTGCAAAATCTTGTATCTGTCAAAACGCATACCCTATATAATATCTACTCTCCCACGAATGTCTCCACTCTCACTTTGCCGTTCCGATAGGTGATAGTCAGCGCACCGCCCTTTGCGGTCACATAAACATGGCATCCGGCATCTGACAGCCGTTTCAACAGTTCCTCATGCGGGTGTCCGTAACGGTTATCTTTCCCTGCGGATATCAGCGCGATCTTCGGTGAAGCTGTTTTTAAAAAAGCCTCTCCGGTCGAATTTTTAGAACCATGATGCGCCACTTTCAGGACTGTGATATCCGCACCAAAACCGGATACATCACCGGCCGCAGCCAGTCTGTCTTCCAGTTCCCGCCGCAGTTCCTCTTCCCCGCTGCCTTCCAGATCGCCCGTAAAAAGTGCCGTGAAAGTTTCGTATTCCAGATAGAGCACGATAGAAGCGGCATTTGTCTCCTGTATGGAGCCTTTCTGCGGATGCAGGCAGGTCAGGGTAAGTTCTCCGTGGCGTATCACGTCCCCTTTATGAATATACTGTACTGCAACGCCCTGTCCGGCGGCCAGTCTTGCAAGTTCCCGATATTCTTCGCTTTTCGCACTTTCTCCGATATCCGGCAGAAATAGATTGCTTATCGCAATACCGTTTGCATTCATTTCCTCTATCAGCATCCGGATGCCGTTATAATGATCGGCGTCCATATGGGTGACAAAGACCGCGTCAAGGCGCCCGACTCCTTCTTCTTTTAAAAAAGGCAGGATCTGATATGTCCCGACATCGCTTTTACTGGAACTGCCGCCATCGATCAGGCAGCGGCCTCCGCTTTCATCCGCGATATAAATACAGTCTCCCTGTCCCACATCCAAAATCGTGATCTGCAGACCGTCCGGCAGACGCAGGGTAAGAAAGAGCACGGCGGATAAAATACACATCCAGAACTGTAATCTGCTCCATTTCCTACTGCCAAAAACCGCAGCGCTTAGTAAAAGCGCGAAGACAACGATCTGCCAGTTCTTCGGCCGTCCGAGTATATTCCTGCTCCCCGGCAGTTTTAACGTCCACATACAACAGGATTCATAAAAAGCCAACAGCAGATGTACAGGATATGTCGCGTATTTTCCCAGAGGCAGATAGCAGGACGCCGCCGCAAGCACAGCCAATCCTCCGGATACAATAACAGTTGTTCCCGGAATAATAAGCAGGTTAAGAAGCAGGGAATACAGCGGATATTCATAATAGAAACACAGATATACAGGCAGAGTGATGATAGAAACCGCCAGGCTGGTTGACATAACTTTTTCCAGTTTTGTTTTCCAGAACAGATTTTCTTCCAGTACCGGTAAAAATAAGCCGATCGCCAGAATGGCGCCGAAAGAAAAGAGAAAACCGCTATGATATAAATAGAGCGGCTGTCTGACCAGCACCGTGATAGCGGCGACAGCCATAGCCGTCAGCATGTCATATGTACGTCTAAACAGCCCCGCCGCGATATGGAAAGCAAACATCATGATGGCTCTCAGCGCCGAAATGCTCATACCGGTCATCACACCATAACAGTACATGAAGGCTATGGATATCAGAACGTTAAGGATCATCGGACATCTGCACCTGTGCAGTATTTTGTACAGTCCCATACCAATAAGGGAAATATGCAGTCCGCTGATGGATAAAATATGGATCACACCGTTTAGCTGATAAAGTTCTTTAATTTCCGTATCGAGACCGCTCTTTTCTCCAAGCAGGATGGCCTTCATGATGGAGGCGTCTTTTTCTTCATAACAGCAGTCTATCAGAAAAGAAAAATAACACCGGATCTGATAAAGTCCTTCCCGAAACCTGTCATAAGAAGACGTCTCCTGCAAGACCACGGCATCCTGTATCCGGGCCTGTATCCCCAGAATCTGATAATAATGCGCCGCGTCAAATTCACCGGGATTCGTGGCCTGTGCAAAGGTGCGCAGTTTCCCCTGCATTCTGACATAACTTCCCGTATGCGGCTCTTCTTTTCCTTCCATGTAACATATAACACCTGTTATTTGTGGATTTAAATCTTGAACATCTTTCAGATAAATAACCAGAATTTTTTGTTGATCAGAAATGCGATACTCTTTTTTATCGACCTGTCCCGTAAATGTTACCACGCTTTTATCTGCCTGCTCCAGATCTGGCAGGGGAAACGGATGCAGATACAGATAGAAACGGATGAGCACTACGAAAGCCAGACCGATCAGACACACCGGTCTTCTCAATAATAGATACCTCCTTTTTATTCTGCCGCAGATGCAGCACTTTCCAACAGATCCAGATTTCTTTCAAAGATATTCGTAAGACTTACGCTTTCTTTGTATAAGACATTTGTCTCACCATTGACAGAAATCTGCACTTTATTGACATTGGGCAATTCCACAAGGGAATTGGCGATGGAATAGATTGTAACGTCATTGGTCACATTATAGGGCTGGCTCAAAAATGATTCGTCTAAGTTTACATAACATATCCTGTCGTTGACTGTCACGCTGATGATCTTGGTCGCCGGATTGATGGTCGGATAGTCGCCGGCCGCCGCCGGGCCTTCTATCAGTTTCTCCACAACGAGTTTTTCCAGAGACATATTGCTGTTGTAGACAACGTTCCGCTGATTTTCTTCCACCAGCCTGTCCCCGTTTTCATTGGCAAAATACAGGCGGAGATTGACTTTTTCATAGGTATTGATCTCGTTGCCGGCATTATCAATGAACGTATCTGACGACATCGTGCCGATCGCCACACCGCTGCTGTCCGCCAGCGGCTCATTTAATACGGTAAAAGAAATATAGTTTACACCTTCCACCTGCGACAATGTCCTGACGATCGCGGCGCGCACCAGAATTTCTCTGATATTGTCCATCTCTTTATAATGCTCATCAAAATTGACGGTCAACTGGCCTCCATCCCAGATATAGCCGAGCAGGGCAAAATTTCCCGCCAGAGGCGCCTTATATTCGCCTTTATCGGGTATCACCGCAAGCTGTCCGAGCAGTTCATCCAGTAATGCCTGCTTATCTTCAGTCGCAGTCTGGTAGCTGTTGGAAAAAATCTTTGTCTCTTCATTGTTTACATAATATATGTCGTATATCTTTCCGCCTTCGATATCCGGCTCCTCCTGCGAACCGCAGCCGGCCGCACACAGGGCTAAAGCGGAAATGAGCAAAAGCAGTAACAAAAACTGCCTTTTGATACGTTTCATAAAAATAACCATGCCTTTCTCTCAGTCTGCGAAAAATTTATTTTTCAACCCATGCTTCTTACAAAATCGTTACGTAACGGAAATGTACGTAAGCGGAATCTTCACGGTAAAAGTCGTTCCTTCTCCTTCTTCGCTGACGACTTTGATGGAGCCTCTGTGCATCAGGATGGCGCTTCTGGTGATGGCAAGACCGAGCCCGGTGCCCTCGATCTCCTTGGAATGCGACTTATCTACCCGGTAAAAACGTTCATAGATATGATCTATGGACTCTGCCGGGATACCGATCCCCGAATCCGCCACTTCTACAGTAAAAAACTGATAATCCGCGTCCAGTGTCACTTTGACCCAGCCGTGTTTTTTATTATATTTAATGGCATTTTCCAGAAGATTTGTAATAACAAGTGTTATTTTAACTTCGTCTACCGCTGCCGTGACCGGGCGGATACTCTCATAAACCAGTTCTATGTCCTTCTTGATGGCGATCGGACGCAGTCTTTTCATGATAAATTCCACAAGCATATTGATATCCACCTGTGAGATGTTCAGATCGGAATTAGTCCTTTCCAGTTTGATAAGCGCCAGCAGATCGTTGATGATCTTATCTTCCCTGTCAATTTCTGTCGCAATATCTTCCATAAACTCCTGATATACTTCTATCGGCACATCCTCCTGCCCGCGCAGGGAATCCGCCAGTACTTTGATGGAAGTGATCGGCGTCTTGAGCTCGTGGGAAACATTGGATACAAATTCCTGTCTGGAATCATCCAGCACTTTCATGCGGCTGAGTACTTGATTAAAAGCATCTCCGATATGTTCCGTCTCCAGACAGTCGGTAACAGAAATGGGATCGCTGGTGTATCCTTCTTTGACCTGGCTCAAGGCATCCGTTACTTTTTCAAAGGGTCTGATGATGACATAAGAAATAACACCCGCTATAATAAAGACCGCTATCGTGACAATGACCTCTATCACCATAGCCTGCCTGCTCAAAATCCCCATTGTAGCGGAAATATTATCGGTCGATACGCTGGTCAGCATAACACCTCTCACACGGGCATTCTCTGCAGGCCCCTCGCCTGCGGGTTCCGCCGCCAGTGTATCCATGATCGGCGTCGTCATTTCAATATAGCCGTTAGAAGCATCATACTGACTGATATTTTCTCCTTTCAGGCTGCGGATGACCTCTTCCGAAATGATGGTCTTTCCTTCACTGATACCATAAGTATCTTTTACGACTTTCAGGTCGTTATTGATGATCAGCACCCGCCCGTCATAAAGGTTCGACAGCTGGTTCAGCTCCGCATTGACGACTTCGGAGGAATTGTCCTGTAAATACCGGTATGTGATCAGATGATTAGCCAGAATCTTCAGCTGTGCCTGCACATCAGAGATACGGACATTGACCGCACGCTGCTCATAATTTTTCACGATCGCTTTTTCCACCAGCGTACAGGGTATCAGTCCGACAATGAACACGATCGCAAAGATACGCAGTTTTAAGCTGCGCAGAAAACTTATTTTTCTCAAATCCAGTTTATGCAAAGTAATAACCTACTCCCCATTTGGTATGCACGTACATCGGTTCACTTGGTGTTTCTTCAATCTTTTCTCTCAATCTTCGGATATGTACGTCAACAGTGCGTACATCGCCGGGATAATCGCTGCCCCAGACCAGATTCAGAAGATTTTCCCTGCTGTATACCTTGTTGGGATTTTTTATCAGCAGTTCCAATACTTCATATTCTTTGGCTGTAAGGTTGACTTCCCGGTCTTTTATATAAACTCTCCTGCCATCACAGTCCAGTCTCATATCCCGATTCTCAATGACCCTGGCCGTACTCTTTTCCTCGGTCTTTCTGGCTGTCCGGCGCATAATGGCCTTGATCCTTGCTTTTACCTCCAGAATATTAAAAGGCTTGGTGATATAATCGTCCGCGCCGTATTCCAGACCCAGGATCTTGTCCATATCTTCTCCTTTGGCTGTCAGCATGACGATCGGCGTATTGGAAAATTCCCGGATCTGCTGGCAGACCTCAAAACCTCCCATTTTAGGCAGCATGACATCTAACAGTATCATATCATAACTGTTATTGCGGGCAAACTCCAAAGCCTCTTCCCCATCATAGGCGCAGTCAACCTCCATGCCATCCTGCTCCAGACTGAATCGGATTCCCTTCACGATCAGTTTTTCATCATCAACAACCAAAACCCTGTTTGCCATTGGTAACTAAGCCTCCCCCTCAGTTTGCATACTTTCTATTGATCCACCGTAATCTTATCTTTTATCTTTTCATAGGTTCCTTCTTTGATGCCGCTTACCTTCATGATATCTTCAATAGAGGCAAACGCACCGTTTTCCTGCCGGTATTTTACGATGGCCGCAGCTTTTCCGGCACCGATGCCCGGAATTTCGCCAAGTTCTTCTTCTGTAGCCGTATTGATATTTACCCTGCCATCCGCGCTCTTAGAAGTATTTCCAGCAGCACTTCCGTTCTCGGCCCCGCTCCGGGCCGTTTCAGCATCCGTAGTGATCCCTCCGCTTATCCACGCCCCAGCGTAAATCCCCTCTTCTCCGGCAGCCTGCACCTCTTCTTCCGTTGGCACGGTCAGTTTCTGTCCATCCTGTAAGGGCATGGCCTGATTGATAAAATCTTCGCAGGCATCTTCGCGAAAACCGCCTGCCGCCGCTATTCCTTCAAACACCCTGCTGTCCGGAGCCAGCGCATAAACGCCGGGATGTGCGACCGCACCGCAAATATGTACATAGATTTCGGCGGGTGCGGCAGGCGTATCGTCCTGCTGCGTTTCCCGGATAATATCTGCTTCTGCCGTCAGGCCGCCGCCTTCCACATAAACAGTACCGGTCTCACCCGCCGTATCCGCAGTTTCCCCGGCCGCCGCCTCTTCCTGCACGTTTCCCGGCTCCTCCAGTTCCAGCACGATATCCTTTTTGCCGGTACACGCGCTCAGCATCAGTACGGGAATCCCTATCAGAATCCCCGTTTTCAACAAATTGATATGTCTCATATGCATAGTTTCCTTTCCGCCTTCTCAAAGGCATCAGGACGTCCCCGCTATGCACTGTATTTTCATTGTAAAATAAATTTCAAGCTATGTCCACTTAAAAATGATAATTCCCAGAATTGCAATTCCCATCCCGGTCAGTTTCCGTGCTTCTAAAGGCTGTTTCTCCACGCCGAAGAGCCCGAACAGTTCGATCAGATAGGCTACGATAAGCTGTGAAATGACGATGAGCATGACCGATCTGGCAGGCCCCAGCATTTCCATGGCTTTAATAACCGTGTAAGTAATAAAGGCGCCGATCGCACCGCCAAGCAGCATATATTTCGGCTGTACTTTAAAAAGAGCGCCAAAAGACGATCTGTCCGAGATCAGCCAGGCGCCCAGACATACGAGCAGCGCCGTACACTGTACGAACGCATTGGCCACCCATATGGAAGATGCTTTCGTAACCTGTGTATTAAAAACGCCCTGAATACTCATAAGTGCACCGGAAATCAGTGCGATAACAAATCCAAACATACTCTCCATCATCCTCTCTTACTCATTTTTGACTATATCAGTCAATCTAAAGATTTCCAAAAAAATACAAGACGGCCCAGACCATCTTGTATTATCATGTCCTTTTAACATAAAGATTATGCGGCATCTGTTATTCTTTTTCTCATTCTATCCGCTTATCCGGCATCAGTCTCCGCCGCGTCTTCCTCTACCGCTCCTTCCCCGTCAAGCCCCTCCTCTAAAAGTTCTTCTTCGCTTATCTCTTCGGGAACGTCAATATATTCTTCCGTATAGCTTTCGCCTTTTATCTGTGTCATAATCTTCTCGGAAAGCGCTTTTAATTCCGCATTGGCATCATCGCCATCCCATATCCTGGCAAAGGCGATCTCCATCTCGACCCAGTAATTGCTCGTTTCTATCATCTTTGGGTTGGGAACGGATTTGGCATACTCTTCGATAAAAGCCTCTACATTCCGGTTCACGAATTTCACTCCTGATGCCGCCGGGATCTTGCCCGTCCTGTCATAAAGATTATAAGCGTTCTGGCAGGAAAGATAACAGGCGAAATCATTGGCCATGTCCTTATGGACGGAGTAACCGTTGACTACGATACACTGGGTCACGGATAGCGATCTGGATTCCAGTTCCCCGTTCACATTCGGTATTACGGAAGTTCCGTACTCATACTGGAACGTCCCGTCTGCTTTGGCTTCTTCTATTCTGGCTAACGCATCCGTAGTCACGATCGTATAAAGTATCTTACCTTCGATAAAATCCTGTAATATATCCGCATAACTGATCTCTTCCGTATCTATTGAAAAAAACTGATTCAGATTCTGGTATACCCTCATACAGCGGATCGCGTCTTCATTATAGATATCAATGGAATCGTCCCTGTCGCCGGCATGACCGCCCACGTCAATATAATTCCCCACGAAAAAGTAATTATAGAAAATATCCGAGACATCCCATTTAAAAATAGCTTCTACCTGCTCCGGCGCGTCATAGACGTCTGCAAATGCAAGGATATCGTCAATCGTTCCCGGAAGTGTCTCTTCCACCCGCGCCGCTACGGCGCTGTCATCCGGGCCGGACAGGATATCTTCCTCTGTACCCGTTTCCGTCTGCTCTGCACCTTCCCCGGCCTCTCCTTCTGCCGTTTCCTCCGGTGCCGCTTCTCCTGAAGCCAATGCCGCCTCAGCCGCTTCAGCCGCCGCTATGTCCAGCTCCATCTGGAGTTGTGCACGCGCCCAGTCTTCCAGATAGGTTTTATTATAAAGAAAAGAGCTTGTCTCAAAATAAAGCGGGTATCCGATCTGCTTCTCATGGTAAGTGACCGCATTGACCGCCGTTTCCGGGAAATAGCTTTCCAGACCGGCGCTCCCTGATGTCCAACGGATTTCCGAAGCCAGTCCCGCCAGATAAGCCTTTTCCAGCGAATCATTTCCTACGATATATAAGTCAGGCACTTCCCCCGACTGCAAAGAAGCCTGGTTTATGGTCTCTAAATATTCGGAGCCGGATGTGTAAACAGGTATCACACGCGCCTCCTCCTGATACTCATTATAAGAAACTGCCACACTGTTGAGATAATCCGTCAAAGCCTCGTCCGTATACCATAAATACAACGTCTCTCTATGTCCGAAAAGGGGCTCTTCTATCACTTGCGTATCTTCCGTTTCTTCCGACCGGTGCAAGAGTCCGCTCCTGCTGAGCGCGAAAATACCGACGGCAGCGCAGCTAATTAGTATAACAGTTGTTATTCTTTTTTTCAGAGTCACTGTTCAATCTCCTATCTTCGGGGTAGATCGCTCACGCAGAATGACTACGCTTCTGCATCCAGACATTCTTTTAAAATGCCCAGCATCTCATCTACATGTGCTTCGGTAATGACAAGCGGCGGCACCAGGCGGATAATATTGCTGCCCGCATTGATAAGGATCAGCCCCCTGTTCATCGCACGGTCGATAATATCCCGCACCGGTTTCTTACAGACAAGTCCCTGCATCAGACCCGCGCCGCGCCGCGTTTCTATGATATCATATTTCTTTACGAGTTCTTCGAGTTTCTCTTCCAGATAAGCACTGACCTTCTGTACATGTTCGAGGATATGCTCTTTTTCAAATATCTCGATCACTTTACGGATCGCCGCGCAGGCCAGCGGATTACCGCCGTATGTCGTACCGTGGTCTCCGGCTTCGAGCGAATGCTCTCCGACTTTCTCGGTCATCAGGAAGGCCCCGACCGGCACGCCGCATCCAAGCGCCTTGGCCGTCGTCATAATATCCGGTTTCACGCCGTACCGCTGCCAGGCGTACATATACCCTGTTCTTCCCATACCGCACTGTATCTCATCGAGAATGAGCAGAATGTCCCGCTCTTTACAGAGTTTTTCCACTTTTTTCATAAAATCTTCCGTTGCCGGGTAAAGGCCGCCCTCGCCCTGCACCGTCTCGAATATAATAGCACATGTTTTTTTATTCACCTGTGACAGCACGCTCTCAAAATCATTGAGATCGGCGAAACGTATATTGCCGATCATCGGCTCGAACGCCTCTCTGTAATGCGGATTGCCGGTCACGGAAAGCGCGCCGTAAGTCCTGCCGTGGAAGGAATTGTTCATGGCAACGATCTCGTGATCCGTGCTCCCGTCTTTTAGATACGCGTATTTTCTGGCCGCCTTGATAACGCCCTCCACCGCCTCCGCGCCGCTGTTGGTAAAAAATACCCTGTCCATGCCGGAGATTTCTTTTAATTTCTTCGCTGCCTCGATCGCCGGCACATTATAATAATAGTTCGAGGTATGGATGACCTTGTCAATCTGCTCTTTTAAGGCGTCATTATATTCTTTATTCTGATATCCCAGGGCAAAGACCGCAATGCCGGAGACAAAGTCCAGATACTTCTTTCCTTCAATATCATACAGATACACGCCCTCGCCCTTATCAAGAACCACCTGATAACGGTTATAAGTATGCAGAAGCGCGCCCTCCGCCTCGTTAATGTATTCTTTCATGTTCATATTCTTTTACTTCCTTTCTGGCTCAAGCTTGATCGTGGTCAGCGATGATCGCCGTTCCAATGCCATGATTCGTGAAAATCTCCAAAAGCAGACAGTGCGGTATCCTGCCATCGAGGATATGTACCCTGCTTACGCCTTCTCGAATGGCATCCGTGCAGTTGGCCAGTTTAGGCAGCATACCGCCGCCGATAAAACCGCCCTCGATCAGTTCTTCCGCCTGAGACGCCGTCAGTCTGGAAATAAAAGAGGATTTATCGTTGATATCCTTATAAAGTCCCTCGATATCCGTGAGGAACGCCAGTTTCTCCGCCGATACCGCCTTGGCGATCGCGCAGGCCGCATCATCCGCATTAATATTATAGGTCTGAAATTTATCGTCTAATCCGATCGGCGCTACGATCGGCAGAAAATCTTTTTCCAGAAGATCATATAACACCTTGGGATTCACATTCACAATATTACCGACAAAACCGATATCCTGCCCATCTACCAACTTTTTATCGCATTCCAGCAGACCGCCGTCCTTGCCGCTGATACCGACCGCCTTGACGCCCAGTTCCTGTACCATGCTGACAAGGCTCTTGTTGACTTTATTTAAGACCATTTCGGCAATTTCCATAGTCTCGTCATCCGTCACGCGCAAGCCGCCGACAAATTCCGCTTCTTTGCCGACTTTACCGACCCATCGGCTGATCTCTTTGCCGCCGCCGTGGACGATGATCGGTTTAAAACCTACCAGTTTTAAGAGCGTAACGTCCTTAATAACGTTCTTTTGCAGTTCTTCGTTGCTCATGGCGCTCCCGCCGTACTTTACGACAATGATCTTTCTGTTGAATTTCTGGATATAAGGCAGCGCCTCAATAAGTGTCTCCGCTTTATTTAAGATCATACTCATTTCTTTTTGTTCCATGACTGTTTTTCCTCTTCTATTATTTTAACTTCGGTAATCCGCGTTGATCTTAACATACTCATAAGTCAGATCGCATCCCCAGGCCGCAGCCTCGGCGTCTCCCGCCTTCATATCGGCAAGTATCCTGACTTCCGGTGAAGAGAGGATCTTTGTCGCTTCTTCCTCGCTGTAAGAAAGCATCATACCGTTCTGGTAGACCTGTAAACTCTTTTCCTCATTTTCCAGATAGATATCTACGATATCCGCATCGAAAACAACCCCGGAATAGCCGAGCGCGCAAAAAGCCCGTCCCATATTGGCGTCGTGTCCGAAGATCGCGGCCTTGGTCAGATTGGAACTGATGACAGAACGGCTCAAAACTCTGGCATCCTCTTTGGTCTTCGCATGAATGACTTTGGCCTCGAAAAGCGCCGTAGCACCCTCTCCGTCGCCTGCCATCATTTTGGCTAACGTTTCATTAATATAATGGAGCGCCTGTCTGAATTTATCATAATCTTCATTGCGGGTCGTCACTTCGGGATTGCCCGCCATGCCGTTGGCCAGCACAATGAGCGTATCGTTCGTGGAAGTATCGCCATCGACCGATATCATGTTGAACGTATCTTTCACATCCTCGCTCAATGCCGCCTGCAATAATTCTTTGGAGATTGCAATATCCGAAGTGATAAAGCAGAGCATGGTGCTCATGTTCGGATGGATCATGCCGGAACCTTTACACATACCGCCAAGCGTCACGGTTTTACCGCCAATCTCTATGGTTGCCGCCGCCTGCTTGGAAACCGTATCCGTCGTCATGATCGCTTCGGCCGCCAGCCTCCCCGCTTCTATCGTATCCTGTTTCTGTCCGGCCAGCAATTTAACACCAGCCGTTATTTTATCTACCGGAAGCTGCATACCGATAACTCCCGTAGAAGCCACGCATACCGCATCTTCCGGTATCTGTAAGCATTCCGCCGCGGCCTGCGCCGTTTTTTTGCAGCAATCATAGCCTTCCGCTCCCGTGCAGGCATTGGCGATCCCCGCGTTGATAACGACCGCCTGCGCGTAAGGCGAATGTGTTACGATCTCTTTATCCCATATAACGGGCGCTGCCTTTACCATATTGCTTGTAAAAACGCCTGCCGCTTTACAGGGCGCCTTGCTGTAAATGAGCGCCATATCTTTTCTGTTCTGATATTTGATTCCGGCCTCTACGCCCGCTGCCTCAAATCCGGCCGCCGCGGTCACGCCGCCTTCTATGATGTTCATATATACCTCATTCCTTCCCGTTTTCCTCACCGACAAACGCCGTGATATTATCTTCATTCAATGTAAAATCATAATAATTCAAATCTTCCCGTTTTGTCCAGCCAATCTGTTTCCAGAACGCGTTACCGATATCGTTTCTGGTAAAAGCGATCAGGGAGACTTTGTTCACATGCTCTTTTTTCAGCGCATTCATGCAAAAAACGACCATAGCCTTACCGATACCGCGCATTCTGTAATCCTGTGCCACACAGACATGATACAGACAGCCCCGTCTGCCGTCATGCCCGCAGAGGATAGAACCGACGATTTTACCGTCTTCTACATCGACCACGCTGGTCAACGGATTTCTTCGCAGAAAAGCCTCCACGCCTTCTCTGGAATCATCTACGCTGCGGATTCCAAATCCCTTGATTGTCATCCAGAGCGCGCGTACCTCGTCATAATCTTCTATCGTCATCGTCCGTACCATCCGTGTTCCCTCCGTGTTCCCCTACTGCTTCAATCCAACATTTTCTATTCTATCACACTCTTTTCGGATAGTACATAAATTTTCTTATTGTTTTGTATTTTTAATTAAGAGAAAACCCACTTGCGTAATCAAGGGGATTGTTGTATATTGATTTCAGAATGCTAAAAAAAAGGAGGAGACTATTAATTATGAAGGAAAAAATCATACTTGCATACTCCGGCGGACTTGATACGACAGCTATCATCCCCTGGTTAAAAGAAAATTTCGACTATGATGTGATCTGTGTATGCGCCGACTGCGGACAGGGCGAAGAACTTGACGGACTGGAAGAAAGAGCAATTTCCAGCGGCGCTTCTAAGTTATATATCGAAGATCTGACGGATGAGTTCTGCGACGACTTTATCGTTCCCTGTGTACAGGCACACGCTGTTTATGAGAATAAATATCTGCTCGGTACTTCCATGGCAAGACCGGTGATCGCCAGGAAACTGGTAGAAATTGCCCGTAAAGAGGGTGCGACAGCGATCTGCCACGGCGCGACAGGTAAAGGAAACGACCAGATCCGTTTCGAACTTGGTATCAAGGCACTTGCTCCTGATTTAAAAATTATTGCCGCGTGGAGAAATGATAAATGGACAATGAATTCCCGTGAGGAAGAAATCGAGTACTGCCGCAATCACGGTATCGACTTACCGTTTTCTGCGGACAGCAGTTACAGCCGTGACCGCAACTTATGGCATATCAGCCATGAAGGTCTGGAACTGGAAGACCCGGCGTCAGAACCCAACTATGAACATTTGTTAGTGCTGGGCACCACACCCGAAAAAGCCCCCGACGAAGGCGAATATGTAACAATGACTTTTGAAAAAGGCATTCCGACCTCCGTAAACGGCAAAAAGATGAAAGTATCCGAGATCATCACTACCTTAAACGAACTGGGCGGAAAACACGGTATCGGCATCGTGGATATCGTAGAAAACCGTGTGGTCGGCATGAAATCCCGCGGCGTATATGAGACACCTGGCGGAACAATCCTCTATGAAGCGCACCAGCAGTTGGAAGAACTGATCCTTGACCGCGATACCTATGCCCTGAAAGCGGATCTTGGCAATAAATTCGCACAGGTCGTATATGAAGGAAAATGGTTCACGCCGCTTCGTGAAGCGTTACAGGCTTTTATCGAATCCACACAGAAATATGTAACAGGCGAAGTAAAATTCAAACTTTATAAGGGCAACATCATCAAAGCAGGTACTACTTCACCGTATTCTCTGTACAATGAGAGCATTGCCTCCTTTACGACTGGCGATCTGTATGACCACCACGACGCGGAAGGCTTTATCAATCTGTTCGGTCTGTCAAGTAAAGTACGTGCTATGAAGATGCAGGAAACAGAAGGCAAAAACTAAGACAAAGAAATAAGAGGTTTTTCATGAGTGTGATCTCCTATATCATTCTTTATCTGGCTACCATTAACCTGACGGGGCTTCTTATCATGGGGATTGACAAACTAAGGGCTCGCAAGAGGGCCTGGCGGATTCCGGAATCCACGCTGTTTGTTATCGCCCTCATGGGCGGGAGCCTCGGCACGACTATCGGTATGCACTTATTTCGCCATAAGACGAGACACTGGTATTTCCTGTACGGTATGCCGGCCATTTTGTTCTTGCAGATCGCCATTGTCGTGATCCTTATGTATTCGCCGATCCAGTTTGCGTTTTTATAAAAAATGCCAAAAGGCCAGACCCGAAAAGTCTGACCTTTTTTATGTGATAAAAAATTTCCATAATCGCAATGCGCTTATATCGTCACCACAATCCCGCCATCGTTGGCATACATGCTGCTGACGCCCGCCGTATCCATAACAATGATATCTTTTACTTTTGTTCTGGCAAGCAGTTCTCTTTTCATGAACTCGGCTCTGTCCGGACAGTTACAATGGGAGATCATCAGCGTCCGCGATTCCATGTTACCGACTTCTTTTACCATGATATCCGCCAGCTTACTAAGGGCTTTCTTCATGCCGATCGCCTGGCTCTTCTGCTCGATCACGCCATGATTGCCGAACATGATCGGCTTAATGTTCAAGGTCGATACGACCATGGCTTTTACGCCCGTCAGCCTGCCGTTTTTGCGCAGCGTCTCCAGATTGTCCAGAATAAAATAGGTCTTCATCTCATCTCTGAAAGTTTCCAGTTCCTGTATGGTCTCTTCAAAAGAGGCTCCTTTTTCCTGCAGTTCCATCATCTTCAAAGCATACTGCGTCTCGCCGCTGCTGGCCGATTCCGAATCAAATACATAGATATTCTTCGTTCCATACTGCTCATGATAAAGATTTTTCCCCAGAACCGCACTATTATAACTGCCGCTTAGATGCGAAGAAAGCGTAACGACGAAAATATTATCCACATCCGCCCTATAAGCCTCCATATATTTCTCCGGCGACGGACAGGAAGACTTGGGACACACCGGGCAGAGCGCCACCTGTGCCAGAAACTCCGCCTGATTAAAGTTTTTGTCGTCCATGATCTGATAATCTCCGACTTCCAGTCCCAGCGGGATGATCTGAAATCTCTTATCCTGATGATACATTTCCGGCAGTTCACAACAACTATCTACAATGATCTTATAACTCATAAAGTAAAGCCTCCATAACTATTCCACATAGTTTTGATTACTACTTATGATAACATGAGATTATAGAGCTTGTAAATAGGGGGAGGGGATTTTTCTGAAAAAGTTGATAGGTAGTTACCATTCACGGGTTAACCTCTAGCCATTTTTAGCCCTTCTTTCGGGAGG
>JAMPIB010000033.1 GCA_023663085.1 Ruminococcus sp.
GTAGCTGCGCATTTCTGGCTGAAATATATCGCAGTTATCATGTATAAGAATCAAGATTTGTTTTATTTCGTATATATTACCATAAAATACGAGGGAATGCAAGTGTTTTTTCAAAACCGGAAAGGGAGTATAATTTTATTAGGTTTAACACTTATATTAGGGAAAGATTAAAGTCAAATACCCTATTGCTCGCGGGATTCAAGCCATATTAAATCTGCCGATTTTGTTACTGTCTGCTTTTCTGCTTCTGCTGTCATGCCCTGCGCCTCCATATTCTGTATAATATCTGTCTGTTCAGCTTCAAATGACCCACAGGCGGACAGACATAACATACAGGCCGTGATAAGACAGATCATGACAAGCAAAGCATACAACATTTTTCTCGTTTTAGATTTTCCTTAAAAAACTTCTCCAGCTTATCAAACGGTATCGCATCTTTTCTTCCGCCATCATAGAGATCGGTATGCACCGCCTCCGGGATGATGAGCAGTTCTTTATTGTCTTTATAAGGATTATCTTTTATCATCGCCGCATAGGCGTCACGGCTGAACTGCATCTGGAAGGCTCGTTCCGGCTTTCTTATAATGCATCGCTTTTTGTGAAAGAAAAACTGGGCTGCCTTCTGACCTTTGAGCATCTGATCGACACCAGTCCGGAGAGCGGTCTTGTTTTCCGCCCGCTTTCTCCGAGGCTGGAGGCGAAGATGTATCTTGTTTCTTTATGTCCTTTTTTGCATCCTCTAAAAACTCAATACTCCATGTCATTCGATATTTACATCCTCCATATCCGAAAGTTCATCCTCGCTGATCCCTAAATCACTCATTACGGAATCAAATGAGATTGTTTTATGGTCTCCATTATCCTCCATACGCTTGTTTGCTTCTAACAAGAGAAAATAATCTTCCTCAATTTCTGTCAGCCTTGTATATTCTTCCGGTGACAAAATAATTGCTGAAGGCTGATTATTCTTTAAAACAATCAATTCTTTTTCAGAATGAAGCCTGTCAAATATCTTCGCTGCCTGACCTTTATTGAATTGTGAAATAGGAACAAGACTTTGTAAAATATCTGCTGTTACTGCCATAATAAATACCTCCATTGCTCTATTCTCTTTTTATTATATGCAAAAACCAGCAAATAAATCAACTATAAAGTTTGATAATTTATTGTTAAATTTTCATTATAATTTATTGTCTTTACTGTACCTTCCTTCCGGTTACAGCCTCAAAATGATATTTTACAATGCCCAGATCTACTTTAGTATAAAAACCCTTTCCCTTTACAGCCGCGGATACAGTATCGCCTGTCAGTGTAAAGTAGAATTTCTGCTGATTGACCGCAGTCGGCGCAAGCAGAACCGCTTCTATGCCCTCTTTAAACCATGCCGGCATGGAATCCGTATAATTGCATATTTCCTCAATTTTCTTTCCCACATGAGGAACACCCTGATTTTCCCCATATCCGAGTGCGATCAGGCAGGTCTGTTTTTCATCCTTGCCGATAAGTGCGGCACTCTTACCATGTGTCAAGGCCACCCAGCAGGTGTTCAGTCCCAGTTCCTGCGCTTTCAGCACAAGTTTTTCCCCGTAATATCCGGTTTTTTCTTCCAGATCATCCGTCTTTTTTCCTACCAGCGCGATATAATCCGTTACACCGGAAAATTTTCCGTAATGTGCCATCATGGAATTAAAGCATTTTGGCTCGTCAAACAGAATCTGCATATGCAGTCCGCCCTCCGCATTACATTCTTTTATCATTTTTTGTAATATCTCTCTTTTATCCGCCTCAATCTTTTGGCTTGTATATTGGCGCACACTGTGGCGACGCTTCATGATCTCTAATATCTCCATAAAGATACCTCTCCGTTGTTTCAGCATTTGAACCAAGTATACCACAATCTTTTTCTGACAACAATTATTTATACGCTCCCGCATAATTACCGTAACAGCTTATTCCCCTTTTCCCATATCTCATAGATTTCATCATACTTTGCTTCGATCAGCGGCGCCATCTTTTCTGTCCGCTTCTCTACAGTCTTCTTATAGAGAAAATAGGGAAGTATCCACCCCAGAAATCCCGGTATGGCAAGAATGATACATAAAATATAATATGGCGGCTGTGCCGTCACTGCAAAGACTGATCCCGCCATGAATGCCGTCCCAATGATACCAAGAATGAGTGCATACATGGTCGCCGTGGAAGTTTTAGCCTTTTCCAGCTTATCAATTTCATCCACACACGCTTCAAAATTTCTCTCAAGCCTTGTCAATTCCACCTTATTGACAATCTTACGGTCCCGTTTCAGCCGCAGTACTCTTCCCTGCCGGGAAACCGGGCTCCGATTCTCCCTGTCATCCGACAGTCTGTCGTCAAACTCCCATCCAAAATTCTCATATCCATCCAACAGGAAAGAAAATCTGCTGCTCTCCGTCAGTATTTCTTTATACTCATACGCCATAAAAACTCCCTGCTGTCTTTTTTCGCCGTCCATATTAGTACCATACCTTTCTCTCAACCTAATCCTCTATGCCGGAGCCGCTTGCCGCGATGACACCGCGCCGGAATTTTCCGGCGTCCGCCACAGGTAATGTGACCGTAAAAGCGCTGCCTTTTTTCTCTTCACTGGCAACCCGGATATCCCCGTCCATAAGCTCCAGCACACGTTTGACAAGCGCCAGTCCAAGTCCGTTGCCCTCTGTCGCGTGGGAAGTATCGCCCTGATAAAATTTATCGAAAATATGGTTCATACTCTCCTCACTCATCCCGCATCCTGTATCGGACACTGTTACGCTGACCGTATTTTCATCCGACGTCTGTCTGACGATAACGCATCCTCCCTGCCCCGTAAACTTTATCGCATTGCTTATCAGGTTATTCCACACCAGCTCCATCAGGCTCGCATCCGCCTTTACCATCGCCATATCCTCAATTTCCGTTTCCAACTCTATTTCTTTCTCATCCCACGCATCCTCAAACTGCAAAATACATTCGCATAACTGCCTGCACACATCATAAGCTTTCATTTCCGGTGTGATTTTCTGATGCTCCAGTTTATTCAGTCGTAGGATATTGCTGATCAAGGAAGAAAGCCTTGCCGCCGCGCCCTCAATTTCCTTTGCATATTCTTTTTCCTGCTCTCCTAATGTCTGCGCTGTCTGTAAAAGCTGCGCATAATTTTTTATAATGGCAATGGGCGTCTTCATCTCATGGGATACGTTGGAAACAAAATCTGTTTTCAGCGTTTCAATACTCCCCAGTTCTTCCACCATTTTATTAAAATCAAGAATCATGACATCCAGATAGTCCAGCTTATCCGCTGTATGGATTGTGGGAACATAGACGGAAAAATCCCCCTCCGATACCTTTTTCGTTGCCTCCGCCATCATATGCAGGGGAACTTCATACGTATTTTTCATTTTCTGCCTTGTAAACAGGGTAAGTCCAACCGCTACCGTTCCCCAATAGACTATAGGGATGAGCGTTTCCACCCAATCATACCAATCGACGGCTGCCATAAAGATAACCAATCCTGTATGAATACCGGACATTAAGAGCAAAACCCCTAAATAAATAGCAAACAGGGATGGGGGAAAAAGAGTTTTTTTAATTTTCATAGTAACACCGCCTTATAGCCAAGTCCTCTGACGGTCACAATCTGAAAGCCGTCACAGTCTGATAATTTATCCCTGAGTTTTGTCACATAGACGTCCACCGCACGCAGGCTGGTATCACTGTCCACGCCCCAGAACTCATCCATAAGCTGCGCTCTGGAAAAAGTCTTTTTGGGATAGGATAACAGTTTATAAATAATATTAAATTCCCTTGTGGTAAGACTGATTTCTGCTCCGTTAATCTCCGCGCTCATCCCATCCGCATCCAGCATGAGATTCCCTACGGTTATTTTCCGCTCCATTTCAATATTCGCCCTGCGCAGCAATGCCCTGACGCGCAGCAGAAGTTCGTCCAATTCCACAGGCTTTACCATATAATCATCAATCCCAAGCCGGAACCCTCTTTGTTTGGATGGCAGGTCGTCTTTTGCCGACATGAAAAGAATAGGGATATTTTTATTCACCTGCCTGACCGTCCGTGCAAACTCAAACCCGTCGATTTCCGGCATCATAATATCGGAAATAATCAGTTCATACAAACTGTTATACATCTCGTCATAAGCTTCTTGCGCATTCAGACACCCTTTGGCATAAAAACCGCTGTCATTTAAGTAAGTGCATACAATCCGGTTCAGCTTTGCATCATCTTCCACGACTAAAATATTTATCATATATCAAGTCTCCTTTATTGGTTTAAGCTGCTTTGTGGAACGCACAATCATAAAAACCGCCATCCCAAGTACAATCATGCTTATTCCTGCTCCTGTGCACCCCGTCATAATCTGCCTAAAATCCGCATCATCCGCGGCTCCAAACTGTGTCAGCATTGCCGTCTCTAAGGAAAGCATGGACACTAACGCCGCCGTTAAGCTGATTACCTTGCCTGCCGACAGAACCGGACTGCCGTATCTTCTGAATTTTATGATATTTAGGACAGCCGTAATCGTCGCATAAAACGCATACAATGCCATAATGTAAATCAGCACACCCGGATATACAAATCCACTATTGCGGCGCACTACAAGGACAATAATGCCCGTCAGCGCAGCATTCATAAACAGTAAAATAATTCCGCACAGGCGGTATCTTCGCCATTCCAAAGCCATATTTTTTTCGGATTTTCTCACATAATGAAGAAGCGACGCCCGCATCAGGGCAAGCAGGATATAATAAAATGCCAGCGCGGTAAACCACACGGAATGATAAAAGATTCCCGAAAATATTTTTACGCCCGCATAGAAAAGACTGGTTACAAAACCCTGATACAAAGCAGTCTCCACCCGAAAGGTATCCTCTTTTAAATACCTGTCTACAAGAGGGATGCCCCTCATCTTTCTTACAAAAGGATTCTGTTCCATGCCATGCCGCATCAGGCGCACAATGCCTGTAATGCCCGTAACTGTAATGATAAGCGCATAGGCGGAAAAAAGATATGAAAGATAAGTGATTACCGGATTCACATTTCCTTTTGTAAGTGTATAAATGACAAGCAGATAAGCCGGAACCGAAATCAAAACAGTCGGAACCGGCGGCAGAATAAATATTTTTTTCAATATCCTCTTCATCCTCTGCAATTTTATCAAGTGCCTCCTATATGGAATTATACCCTATTTTAACCCTTTGATAAAGGGAATCAGGCACAGGAGAACTACGATACCCACGATTCCGACGATAATGCCGACAACCATGTTGCTCCATACCATCGCAAGACACATGCCGACACCGAAAAGCAGCGCGCCCACTATTCCAATCAGGGTTGCCCCGACGGTTTTTCCGGACAGTTTGATTGGCTCTTTGTTTTCCATTTTACGCCATACAAGCACCATCACGAGCAGCACGATGGCTCCAATAACGCCCATAATAGCGCCCGGTCGAAACGCGTTCCACTCCGGAATCAACGCCATACACATGCCAAGCGCAAATAAAATCCCGCCTATGGTTCCCAAAATCATTGCTACGAACGTACTTTTTTTCATGATTCATGACCCGCCTTTCTTCTTTCTTCCGCGCTCTTTTCTTCTCTTGCTTTCTGCTCTGCTGCAATCCGTTCTTTCGCTTCTTCTACGGACTCCCCCTCTTTTGTCAGGAAATTATCCACAAACTTATCGGCAATTTTGTTAAAGCCTCCCACTGCTCCGTCCTCGATTTTCTTATAGCCGTTTACAACGCCTTCTTCGATTTTCTTATAACCGCCGACTACTCCATCTGCGATCTTTTCATTTACTTCTGCTAACTTTGATTTTGCCATATTTTTACTCTCCTTTATCAATTTTGCTATCGTGTTGCATTTGTTGATAAAAGAATATCTTTTCATTATTTGCAAAGTGTTTAAATTTTGTTTCTGAAATGTTAATTCTTCAACAGACCAAACAACAATGATATTCACAAAAAAGCGATATTAAAAACCATATGAAAAGGTTTCTAATATCGCTTTTTGTTGTTTCCTCCCTAAAATACAAATAAATTTGTACAAATCAGTACTCATAAACCCTTGCCTCATACGGCATTAAAATCCCCCGTCTGGGATTTTTATAATTGCAGATGACAAGACGTCCTTTGCTGCCGCGAAATTCCTTGATATTACGCCATTTTAATTTATGCGGACTAAAAGAACATACAATGAGCAGGTACTTATTTTTATAGCTTCTCCGATATACAAAAAGGTGTTCACTCGATTTGTAATATTCCGTGTAATCTCCCCAAAGCGCCACTTCGCTCTTTTTTCTGTATTTAAGACATTTACGGTAAAAATTTAAGATACTTTGCGGGTCTTTTTCTTCATCGGCAACATTGATCTTATTATAATTCGGGTTTATAGTAAACCACGGGGTTCCGGTGGTAAATCCTGCATTTTCTGAAGAATCCCACTGCATCGGAGTACGCGAAGAATCCCTGCTGGAAACATGAATACGCGCAAGACGTTTTGCAACTGGGTCCTTTAAATGAAAATTATGATAATTATTTTTGGAGGACACATCCATATATTGGTCAATAGAATTAAGCCGTATGTTAGTCATGCCGATTTCCTGTCCCTGATAGACAAAAGGCGTACCCTGTTGGAAAAGATAACATACTGCCAGCATAGTGCCGCTTTCCCTGTGGAATTTCTCGTTTCCATAGCGGCTGATCACTCTCGGATGGTCGTGATTTTCCAGATACAGTGTGTTCCATGCCTTTCCGTTTAACTCCTTCTGCCATTTGCTAAAAGCTCTCTTTAATCTTGTCAGCTTAAACGGGCGATGGATATACTCCGTAAAGATACAGTCTGCCATCATATGCTCAAAGTGAAACATAAGGTCAAGCACCCTATCTTCCCCACTCATATAAAAAAGTGCGGATTTTGTAGTCGTCATAGGACCTTCACCCAATTGAAAACAATCGTACTCCCTGCAAACCTCTCTAAACTCTGACAGATATTCATGAATATGAGGCCCGTCTTTGTAGTAAGGCATCCCGTTTGCTGCCGGAATAAAAGGCAGGCCGTCAGGCAGATTTTTCACTTTAGAGATAAAGGTGATAACATCCTCGCGGAAACCATCTACCCCCATATCAAGCCAGAAGCGCATGATATCTTTGACTTCTTTTCGTACTTTGGGGTTATCCATATTCAGGTCAGGTTGTTTTCTGGCAAAGAGGTGAAGGTAATACTGTTCTCTCTCAGGGCAGTATTCCCATGCCTTTCCCTCAAAAAGACTGTCCCAGTTATTAGGAAGTCTGCCCTTTTTAGCGTCCCTCCATATGTAATAGTCGCTGTAAGGATTATGGCGGCTTTTTCTGCTCTCGATAAACCACGGATGCTCATCCGATGTATGGTTTATCACTAAATCCATAATCACTTTCATACCAAGTTCATGCGCCCTGTCAAGCACTTTTCGAAACTGCTCAAGGTCGCCATAGTCGGTATGGATATTTCGGTAATCTGATATATCATATCCAAAATCGGCATTGGGCGACGGATATAGCGGTGAAAACCAGATACCATCCACATGAAGCGATTTTATATACTCTAATTTTTCGTACACACCATACAGATCACCAATACCATCACCATTTCCATCGTAGAAACTGCGAATCCAGATCTGATAAAATGACATACTTTTATACCACTCATTTTTCATCAGCATACCTCAATATACTTTATTATACTTTTTTAAAACGTTCAATCTGTGACTGAAGTTTTTCGTATTTATGTAAAAACTCTTCATGGAATGTCAAAGCCGCATTTGTGATGGCATGATGATTCAGAACCAGCCTGCCGCTCTTTTTGGCCTCGATAAGCTCATGATACCGCTCGCAGGCAGCATGTACACTATCTTTCCACGAGATATAGATTTCATCCATGGCATGTGTGCCCACATCTGTCATATAATTAAAATCCTGATATACGCGTTTTAACAATTCATACATTGAATCTGCATTTTCCTCAATTAAAAATCCGTTCCTGCCATCAGTAATTCCTTCCGCTGCACAGCTTTCCTTGATAAGAACGCTGGCAAGACCGCATGCTGCCGCTTCTCTGACTACAATCCCGTTGGTATCATAGGTTGACGGAAACAAAAAGAGGTCTGCACGCGTATTCCAGGCCCGAAGTATATCCCTGTCATAAATTGCCCCTGTAAAAATCACCTGTTCAGGCTTTAAAAGTTTAGCTGCCATCTCCTTGATCTCATCTTCATCAGGACCACTTCCGATACAGACAAAACGAAAATCAATATTATCATGATTTAATTTTGACAGAGCTTCTAAGATAAGCGGTATGCCTTTATATTTTACAATGCGCCCGACAAACATAAATACTGGCAGATTTGATGGAAGGTCGAAATTCTTTGTCACTCTGGCAACCGTCTCTGCATCAACACGGCCTTTGTCAAAATCGACGCCGTTATGGACAACCCTGTAGTCCCCCTCATAACCTAAAGATTTCAGATTCTCGCCTGCGCCCTTGCTGACAACCCATATTTCATCACATGAGGCAATGTTTTCAACAATCGTTCTGGCTGCCTCCTTTTGCAGGAACTTAGCCTTCACCGCTCTGGCAATATCAACATCAAATTTTGTATGATAAGTAAAAATAATCGGCGCATCTGTCCGGTATCTGAGCATCCTTGCCATCACTGTAGAGGAAAACGGACAATGGCTGTGAATAATATCGGGAGCAAAGTCGGAAAGTTCTTTCAGTTCAAAAACGGCAAAGGGATTGCCTGTACGATAACCGTCTACCAGATGGGTTGTGTCAATGCTCTGATAAGGAATTACCGTATAAGAATAGGATGAATAATCGGCATCAGGATACTTTGGTGTGGCAACGGCCACTTTCGCAAGTCCTTCATCCTGCATAATCTGCGCATAATTGGTCACAACGTTGGCAACTCCATCTATTACAGGTGGAAAAGAGTCATTTAAAAGACATACATTCATTAATAATCCCCCATTCTGTATGATATATTTTTCAGGTTCCGCTACAGCCTGTTCTGTCCCACTCATTCCGAATAAATATTCTTTCCAAACTCATATGCCTGCCGCAGATAATCTGTTTTATCAATCTGCGGTTTCCCGTTGGTATCGCCGCAGCCTCCGGCAAGCAGCATCCCTTTATCATGGAATCCTATGTAATTTATCAGTGTAAACTGATAATAGGAAACTGCCTGCTCATATGTCCAGAAAAAGTTGTCGGCGGAAGTCATCAGCAAGGCGCAGTCTTTGTCCGGATATTTCTCATACCTTCCAAACGGCGGATCGGAATCTTTCTCCGCGATACAGTAAAACCGCTCTATAAAGGCTTTTATCCTGGACGAAACAGTCCAAAAATATAAAGGGGACGCCAGAACAATACAGTCTGTGCTTTTGATCTTCGGAATCATTTCATGAAAGGCATCTTTCTGTATACAGGGTTTCCCATAGCGGCAGGCATTACAGCCGAGACAGCCTTTTACCTCATTTTTTAAAAGAGATATCAGCTCTACCTTATTCCCTGCTTCTTCCGCACCTTTTATAAAATGCGCAATAAGCTGCGCTGTATTCCCTCCGGGTCTGCCGCCTCCTTGTATGATAAGTATGTTTTTCATCCTATACGCTCCTTTCTAGATTGTTTTTTGGCTGCACTGATATTCTAATCAGAGCGGGCTTATCAATCAATTCGATTTTCAGCAATATTTCATAAGTTTTTCTTATACAAATTCGCATCATAAAATCTTCCGAAAACGCCCGGCTCTGTGATATCACGCGGCCGCTATCTCCTGTTATTTTCTCCCCAGACACACAACTGGTCTAAAACTTCCATTAAAGACTTTCCTCTCCCGCTTAAACTGTATTCAACTTTGGGCGGTATCTGCGGATATTCTTTTCTGACAATAAGCCGGTCTGCCTCCAGTTCTTTCAGATTAGCGCTGAGTGTTTTATCCGACACATTTTTCAGGTATCGCTTTAACTCGTTAAACCTCACCACTTCAAATTCCATGAGGCAGTAGAGGATGACCATTTTGTGCTTGCCGGATATGAGCGATAACGTATAGCTGAATCCAGTATCTTCAAAATTCGCTTTCTCAATATAGTTCTTTATCATTTCACGCTTTCCTTTAAGATAGTACTTGTATTTTTTCTATTACTTGTTAAAATTATAGATAACAAAAACATTTCTGTCAATCCTATACAAGAATGGAGGCTTATCATGAGAAAAAAACTTAATCTGACGGAAGGTATCTTTCCGATGCCTGTTTTAATGGTAGCAACTTACAATGAAGACGGCAGCGTCAACGTCATGAATGCTGCCTGGGGTACGATGCAGGAGCGCGATCATGTCGCTCTCAATTTAACGGAATCACACAAGACTGTAAAGAACATCAAAGCCAGAGGCGCATTCACAGTAAGCATCGCCGATGCCGCCCACGTAGTAGAAGCGGATTATTTCGGCGTTGAATCAGGCAATCAGGTTTCTGACAAGTTGGCAAGCAGCGGTCTTACTGCAAGCAAGTCTGAAAATGTGGATGCTCCGATCATCAATGAATTTCCGCTCTGCTTAGAATGCGAGTTCATTGAATATCAGAACGGAGAATACGGATGCGGCGTTATCGGTAAGGTGGTCAATGTCACCGCGGATGAAAGTGTTATCGTGAATGACAAAGTAGATATGTCACTGGTAAATGCCATTGCTTTTGATCCCTATACACACGGCTATTATAAAGTGACAGAAAGAGTCGGCGACGCTTTTAAAGATGGTCTGAAATTAAAAAAATGACACCGTTATGACAAGGTTTCCCAGAAATGGGAAACCTTTATTTTTTCAAATATTTTCCAGTCAGACTGTCCTTATTATCACAAATTTCCCGCGGCGTTCCCCGCGCAATGACCCTTCCGCCATGAATACCGCCGCCCGGCCCCATGTCGATCACATAATCAGCATTATGGATAACGTCCAGATCGTGTTCGACCACGATAACGGTCGCCCCGTTTTCAATCAACCTCTGAAATACATGCAGGAGTGTCTCTACATCCAGCGGATGCAGGCCGATAGTCGGTTCGTCAAAGACAAATACAGAATCCGACTGTCCTTTTCCCATCTCGCTGGCTAATTTAAGCCTCTGCGCCTCTCCGCCGGACAAACTCGGCGTCTCTTCCCCCAGCGTCAGATATCCAAGCCCCAGCTCATGCAGTACCCGGAGTTTACGCTCCACCTGCGGAATATCCGCGCAGGCGGCCAGCGCCTCGTCAATACTCATATCCATCAGTTCGGGAAGTGTATACGCCCCATTGTTTTTCTTTACTATCCGCCTGATCAGTCCCGCTTCTTTCGCATACCGTGAACCGCCGCAATCCGGACAGGGAATCTCCACATCCGGCAGAAACTGTACATCCAGACTGATGGAGCCGGTTCCGTCGCAGACCGGACAGCGCAGTTTCCCTGTATTATAGGAAAAATCTCCCGCCTTATATCCTCGTTCTTTGGCATCGGGAGTCCGCGCGTATATTTTACGCAGTTCGTCGTGTACATCAGCATAGGTAGCCACCGTGGAACGGATATTGACACCGATTGGCGTGGCATCGATCAGCTTGACCTGACGAATGCCCTCTGCGGAGACAAAGAGCACATGTTCTGGCAGTTTTGTCCCTTTGATAGAGGCTTCGATCGCAGGAATCAGACTTTCCAAGACCATTGTCGTCTTTCCGGAACCGGAGACTCCCGTCACAGCGATCAGACGGCCTTTCGGGAAATCCACTTCCAGTGGTTTCACCGTATGGATTTCAGAAGTAGACAGGCTGATTCTGCCAAATCCAAACATCTGTTCAGGAGAAATCTGTCTGCCCAGATCAATCACGGACTTTCCCGTAAGAAAGCCGCCAATCCGGGAATCAGGATTCTGCTCTACCTCATCAAGCGTTCCCTGCGCGATGATCGTACCGCCGCCTGCACCGGCCTCCGGCCCAAGCTCTATGAGCCAGTCCGCCTCGCAAAGCACATGTGGGTCATGGTCTACCAGAATGACCGTATTGCCATCCGCTAAAAGATCGTGCATCACACCCGTCAAGCCTTCCATATTGGAGGGATGCAGGCCGATAGAGGGTTCGTCCAGCACATACAGCACGCCGGTAGTCCGGTTTCTGACCGCTCTCGCCAGCTGCATCCGCTGCCGTTCTCCTGTAGAAAGTGTGGATGCCGCGCGATCCAGAGTCAGATAGGAAAGGCCAAGGTCTGTCAACCGTTTGGCCGCGCTCTGGAAAGACTCACAGATACTGACTGCCATGGGACGCATTTCCTCCGGCAAAGAATCCGGTACGCCTTCCACCCACTCTGTTAATTCAGAAAGCGTCATCATACATGCCTCGGCAAGGGATATCCCGCGAAGCCTCGGTGCACGCGCCTCCTCTGAAAGCCTTGTTCCCCCGCAATCCGGGCAGATTCCCTGTCTTAAAAACTTCTCTACCCGCTTCATGCCTTTTTCATCTTTTACCTTGGACAACGCATTTTCCACAGTATAAGTGGCATTGAAATAGGTAAAATCCATATCGCCCGCCGCGCCGTTTGTTTTATTCTGATAGATGATGTTTTTCTTAACGGCAGGCCCGTGAAATACGATATCCCGTTCCTGTTCTGTCAGTTCGCAGAATGGCACATCCGTCCGCACTCCCATTTCGCGGGCGATATCTTTCATAAGCGACCACATCAATGTCTGCCAGGGGGCAACCGCACCTTCGTCAATAGATAGCGATTCGTCCGGTACGAGCGTCGATTCATCCACGGTGCGGACAATTCCGGTACCATCACAGCGTCTGCATGCTCCCTGACTGTTAAATGCCAGTTCCTCCGCGCCGGGCGCAAAAAAATGTTCTCCGCACTCCGGGCAGACAAGTTCCAGTCCCGCCGCCACATTGAAAGACGGCCTGACATAATGTCCGTTGGGACAGCGATGCTCGGCAAGCCTTGAATACATCAACCGCAGGCTGTTTAGAAGTTCTGTTCCCGTTCCAAAAGTGCTGCGTATTCCGGGAACGCCGGGACGCTGCCGCAGCGCAAGAGCCGCCGGAACATACAACACCTCGTCTACCTGTGCTTTTTCCGCCTGTGTCATACGTCTTCTTGTATAAGTTGAGAGAGCCTCCAGATACCGTCTGGAGCCCTCCGCATACAGAATGCCCAATGCCAGAGAAGATTTCCCCGAACCGGATACGCCCGCTATCCCGACGATTCTATGCAGCGGAATATCCACGTCAATATTTTTCAGATTATGTACCCTTGCCCCGCGCACCTTGATATGCGCGGGTGTTTTATCTGCTCTATGATCCAACTCTTTATCCCCGCCTTTTTAAAAACAAGTTATTATATATTCCATCGTCTACCGCCTCCAGCCATTCATTGGAACTATTCTCACCGGGGACTTCAACTGCCAGATGAGAAAACCAGCTGTCTTTCGCCGCACCGTGCCAATGCTTTACACCGACCGGAATATTGACGACATCTCCCGGATGAAGTTCCTGCGCTTCTTTTCCTTCCTCCTGATAATACCCGCGCCCTGCGACACAGACCAGAATCTGCCCGCCGCCTTGATCCGCATGGTGGACATGCCAGTTGTTGCGGCATCCCGGCTCGAAGGTCACATTGAAAATCCCAACCTGCGACGTGGAAAGCGGAGCAAGATAACTTTGTCCGCTAAAATACTGTGCAAAGCCGTCATTGGGCGCGCCGATCGGAAACACCATCTCCGCCGCATGGGCTGCCTTCGCATCTGCTCCCACAGCTTCCTCCTTCCACACATCCTTTGCCAGACGAAACACCGCCCAGCCCTTGGGCCAGCCCACGTAGAATGCCGCATGAGTGATGATCGCCGCGGCTTCCGCCCTCGTGACGCCATGCGCCTTCGCGTTTTCCAGATGATAGATCAGCGAAGAATCCGTGATACCGGAAGCCATCAACGCTACCATCGTCACAATGCAGCGTGTTTTCAGGTCAATATCCTGATTGTTCCAGTTCTCTCCAAAAAGCACATCATCATTATAATGTGCAAATTCCGGCGCAAAGTCGCCAAGCTGCATCTTTCCTGCTGTTTGTACAATTTTCTCCATTTTCTTATCCTCCTACCTACTTGATTTTATGATTTGATCACCTGAAAAGTTTTCCACTTTCCGGTTTTTTCCCTCCAGATAAACAGGACGGCCCGCACGATCCAGTCACATACCATGGCAAGGGCAATCCCGATCACGCCCATCTCCAGAATAATCCCCAGCAGATACGACAAAAGCAGACGCACCAGGATCGTGGAAATAACCGACACATACATGGTAAATTTCACATCTCCCGCCGCGCGGAGTCCATTGCTTAATGCTCCCGAAAAGGGGAACGCCGCGGCATTAAATACATTATGAATCAGCACGAGCCATATCACCAGCCGCTTTGTTTCCGGTGACAGAGAGTAAAAATGTAAAAATACCGGAGTCATGATAAAGACCAAAGCATTCCATGCCGCACTGATCAAAAGTGTCCATTTTGTCAGTTTATTAAAATAATATTCTGCCGCCCCGGTATCTCCGGTTCCCATGCACTGTCCGATCACAGTAATGAATACCGGCCCCATAGCGACACCGGCTAAAGCCGCCAGTGACCAGATGCTCTGTGCCACACCGTTCGCCGCAATCTGATAAGTACCGAACAATGCCACGATACTGCTAAGCGCCACTTTGACAAGCTGGAAGATACCGTTTTCTATGCCGTTTGGCACAGCTACATTCAGAATACTTTTCATCAGACTGCCATGCCAGCTAAAGATCCACCTGCCCCGATACACCACACCATTCTTTTCCCGAAAACAGAGAAAAGTGATGACCACCGCAGAAAAGACACGGGCAAGGAAAGACGGCCATGCAACACCGGCCACTCCGGCATGGAAAACAAAAACACCAAGCACATTGCCAGCGACATTGATCACATTGGAGACGACCGATATATACATGGTCACATTTGTTTTGCCAAGACTGCGGTAAACGGCCGCCCCTGCATTATAAACGGCAAGTGCCGGATAAGAATAGGCCGAGATCCGCAGGTACGTAATGCAGGCCTCCATGACAGACTGCTCCACTTTCCCGAACAACAGGCGCAACATCGCTTTATTTCCAAATAAAACCGCTGCCCCAAGCAGTACGGAAAAAACTGTAGAGAACATGAGAAGCTGGCTCGCGGACTCTCCCGCATGGTCTGCATCCTGTCTGCCGATATACTGGCTGATCACAACAGCCCCTCCGGAGGCAAGCGCTGTAAACAGGTAAATAAATATGGTATTAAACTGATTGACCAGAGACACTCCGGATACTGCTGCCTCCCCGGCATAGCTTATGACCAGCGTGTCCGCAAGCCCTACGAACATCACCAGAAGCTGTTCCAGAAACAAAGGCGCAATCATTTTTTTTAATTCCTGGTTAGTAAATAACCCGTTTTCATTCATTATGCCTTTCCTTTTCACAAACGTCATTCTCACACTAATCCCCAAAATCCAGCCCCAGACCGTTTACCCATTCCATAACTGTATCCTGCGAATCGCTGCCGTTCAGACGCTTTCCCGCAAGCCACTCTGTTCCATCCGTAAGCTGTTCCAGATTCGTCGCAGAAGAACCCACGCCGCTGCCGCCGGAAGTGCAGAATGGAACGATAGTTTTTCCATCAAAATCATAACTTTCAATAAACGTACTCATGATACGCGGCGCTTCGCTCCACCATATGGGGTATCCAAGGAACACAATATCATACTGTTCCATATTTTCTACCGAACCGGAAATTGCAGGGCGGACATCCGGATCATTCATCTCAATCGTAGTACGGCTGTTATTATCATTATAATTCAAGTCTGCATCCGTATACGGCTCTTCCGGGACAATCTCGTAAATATCCGCATTCAGCCCTTTGGCGATATGCTGTGCCACACCCTTTGTAGTATTAGTAGCGGAAAAATAGGCCACCAGAACTCTGGTTCCCTGCTCCTCCGGCTTCTCTTCTGTAGAAGGTTCTGCTGTCTGTTCTGCGGAATTTCCGCAGGCCGCCAGACTCAAAATCATAACCAACAAAAGTAAAACAATGATCGCTTTTTTCATCATAATACCTCCTAAACCAAAAAGTAAGTACAGTTCCGAAACTGTCTGCCTCATTCCTGTACTTACATTATAAAGATATGCCTTATATATATCAAATACTTGATTTTTATAGCTAACCCATGCCCAAAAAGCATTTTGCATATTCTATAAATTTCGTCGCCGCCAGACCAAAAGGCTGTTCCCGTTTCCATGCCAGAACACATGTTGCCATAAGTTCCGGATACAATGGCCGACAGACAATTTTTGACGAATCCCAGAAAGGAACCGCGCCCTCAATGACCAGAGAATATGCCAGTCCCCTGTTTACCATAACTGCGCCGTTGGTACTCAGATTACTGGTGAACAGGATATTCAGATTTTTATAATAGTCCCCAAACCAATTTGCCAGTTCACTCTGCACCTGCATCCGCCGCGGAAGGATCAGTGGTAAATCCGCCAGTTCTCCTGCCGTAACATGCTCTTTTTTCGCAAGCGGATCATCCGGCGGTATCAAAACCACCCATCTTTCTTTCCTGTCCAAACGGATAAACTCATATTTTCCCATCTCGACCGGTTCCAAAAGCAGCCCCAGATCAAGCAGTCCCTTTTCCATCTGTTCCTTTACCAAATCCGCAGTCGCGGTAAAAATATCAAAGGTAACAAGCGGATATTTCTGATGAAAACTTTCTATCAGATCCGGGAGCATCTGTACAGACGCAACCTCTCCACAGCCAATAGAAATCTTTCCTTCTACCTGCTCCTCCTGTTCCACCAGTTCTTTTTCTGTCTTGTCAACAAGCTGTAAAATCTCTTCTGCGCGGCGGCGCAACAGGATACCTTCATTGGTCAATCTGATCTTACGCGTTCCCCTATCAAAAAGTCTGACGCCAAGTTCTTCCTCCATCTGTGCAAGCTGTCTGGAAAGTGTCGGCTGTGTAATATGTAACACTTCCGCTGCTCCGGTAATGCTTTCTTCCCTGACTACAGTCAGAAAATAACGCAGGACTCTGATCTCCATATGGGAACTCCTTTCGGGTCTATTCATGCTTTACAGGCTATATTATAAGGCATTTATGCCTTTTGAGCAATACCCTGTCAAAGAGAAAGCACCGCCGTTACACTCCCGTCCCCCAATATATCTTTAAGTTCCTGCTGCGTCATATCCTCAATCTTTCCCAGCCTTGTAAGACTCCACGAATTGGTATCATAATAAATGACAAAAGAGTTCCCCTGATATAAAATCAAGTCTCCGGCCCCCGTATTGATCTGTTCGTCATTCCTCGGCAGACTTTCAGGCAGAGAACCCACTTTCTCCATACCTGCATAATCATTCATCTCGATCGTGACCGGCCCCTTGGAAAGCATTTCGATAAGCGCCTCCGTAGAAGAATTTTGTACCAGGGTTGCCGTCAGCACATTGTCTCCGATCTGAATATTCATTTTCATGTCATTTTCCTCCTCCCGCGTATTCCCGCAGGCCATAACAAAGCCAGCGAATACAAAAACAAAAAAGATACCTAAAAATCGCTTCATACCATAACCCCTCCCAACTTTCAAATCTACGCGCAGACACACATCTCTTTTGCCGCAGATCTGCATCTGTCCTTATCCTGCCTGCATATAATCTTTGTTCTGGCCGGGTCGATACGGTCCGTTTCCAGAATCAACTCACCGATTTCATCTGCATGAATCTCTCCGCAAAGAGGATTTTTCACACTGTCGATACTGCCGCATACCGTTGCCCGGACTTCGCTGTTTTCAAACGATAAGTCCGTCTGCTCCATCGTGCAGTCTTCTAAAACCAGCCCTTTACAATAACACAGCGGCTGTGTGCCGATGATCTTACAGCGGACAAGTTTCAGATTTTCCGAATACCAGCCGAGATACTCGCCGCGGACAACGCAGTCCTCCACGGTCACATTTTTGCTGTGCCAGAAGGCATCTTTGGTATTCAGATCAGAATTACGGATTATCGCATTTTCCACATACTGAAACGAATATTTCCCTGTCATTGTCAGGTTATTAATTTCCATATCCCTGCACTCGAAAAACGGGTATTCCGATTCCAGACTGCAATCCTTAATCCATAAATCGCTGCACCGCCACGCGAACTCCGGCGAATGGATATCACATTCGCTTAAGGAAAGTTTTCCATGGCATTCCCGCAGAGCCTTGATTCCGTTCATCCGGCACTTTTCCATCGTAATATCCTCATCGTACCACAACGCCGCCCGGCACCCCTCCGTCATGGTGATATCCCGGATAGCGGCGCCTCTCGTATGCCAGAAAGGATAGCGGAGATTAAAATAACATCTCTCCACCGTGATATCCGAAGTTTCTTTCAAAGCGGATTCCCCATCCGCCGGGCCGTCAAAAGAACAGTCCGCGATATGCGCTCCGTTTATGCCATATAAAGCACGTTCCTCATCATAAGTTTTATTGCTAAATTCCATAATCAGTCTCCTCACTTTCCGCATTATGCTTCTTTATCCATCTGCCAGACCAGATAGTCCAGACAATCAATATGTTTCTGCGCTGTATGCAGATCCTCTAACAGCATACGCCTGTGCGTCTCCAGCAGCCGCTTACCGGATTCCACCTCGCCCTGCCGGATGTCCTCGACAAACTCGGTGATCGTATCCGCACCGCATCCGGCGTCTTTTAAATTCTGGATCATTTCTGTTTCCGAAGAATAGCCTCTCATTGTCTTTACCTTCCTTCATCCCCGTTATCACAGAATCCTTAGTCAATGCTCTGTATCAATACTATTTTGTTATTCCAGCCTTCCAGAACAGGATTATTTTCCACCGCTTCTACAAACTCGTCTGTATAATCAAAATATCCCACCTTAGTATATTCGGCAAAGATTTCCGCGTCATGATAAAACAAAACGATACGGTTCGGCTCTGAATAATATACCTCTCCGCCTTTTACCTCTGTAACAGTTTCCGCATCCGAGGGTATCTCATACCGGCTGGGAACATCATAATACTGCATAACCTCCCAGTTCTCATAATCATCATAGTGATATATCGGAAGCTGCCATCTGGCTGTCCCGACATGATGCGCGATAGCGGCCGCCGTATCATTCTCATACAGATGCAGGATAAATGGTTCCCCGTCAGCGCCAAAGCAGACCTCGATCTCAACCGCTTCTGCCAGCGCTCTGCTCCCGCCGTCTTCCGTAACAGCGCTTTCCTCCGCCACAGAACTGTCATTTAGCTCATTTTCCATCTGAGCGGCATTTTCTGCGCTCTGTTCTACAGTGTCCGTCTCCTGCTTTTGCCCGCATCCAACAAGCATGATCGACAGCATCAGGGGCCAAAAACATATACTTGCAAATATTCCTGTTTTATTCCGTCTCATGGTCATTCCTTTCCTGCGTCAGTTTTCTGACACATCTGCATTTTCAATTTTTAAATATCCCGTCTCTATACAGTAGTATAGTCTGTGTTCTTTCGCATAGCAAATACTTATATCACATATTATTCTATAGTTAAAAAGCATAGTATGTTTACTCTGAGATCAAAACAGTCAGATCAGTTCTTTTCATTTTCCCGGCCGCCAGATACGCGAAGCAGATAAACAGCAAAACAACAATACCGCCCGGAAGTAAAGTATTGCCGACGTCTGCCTGAGAAGCAAAATTACTGATCCCTGCAAACTTCATGACTGCCGATACCAACAGATCCGTAAAAACAGCCGACAGGATCGTACCGGCCACGGAACCGGCCAACGCCGCCATACCAAAGCGCAAGGCAAAAGTCATCCGCAGTTCGTTTGTCCGGAAACCGATTGCCTTATAAATGCTCATATCCTTTTGCTCCGCATACAGAATCTTACTGCCGGCCATGACTGTTACAATCAGGATAAAGCCAAAAACCAGTACATACATCAAAACCAGAAGCGCCTGCATGGCGGAAATAATACCAAAAAGTCCCGGCCAGGTATTCTCATGGACATGGACATCCCCTCCGTAAGCGGACTCCAACGCTTCTGTGATCGCCGCTTTTTGAGACGTATCGGCAAGAAAATAATGCCAGCACCAGATATGGGGATTATCCTGTCCGATCTTCAGATATCCTTCCCGGCTCAGCCCCACGTTATCTCCCATGTCATTAGCACAGGAATAAATACCCGAAACGATATACTCACCGCTGCCGCTATCTCCGCTGACCATGACTGTATCTCCGATGGTAACACCGAAACTGTCCGCCACAAATTCCGTCAGCACAATCTCATTATCCGCCATACAGGTTTTTCCTGCCAGAATATGAAACCGTTCCGGCTCAGAGATCACATTCGCTGTATAATCTACACCATTTACTGCCACCCCCGGCATGGCAAGCTGATAAGTATCCGTAACATCTGTGTAAGTTCGTATCATCTCTTCCGCCTCTTTTGCGCTCAGATCTCCGAATACCTGAACGCCGATATCGTGATCCGCCGGATTGAAAGCATCCATCATACCTTTGCCGTCTGCCCCCAGCCAGGAATTCATCCGCCCCACTAAAGAAGCAAAGAACACCAGAAGGACCGCTACGATCAATGTCCCTGTGTACCGCCGCTTTCCACTGACAAGCTGTCTGTATGCCAGCCTTAAAGGCAGCACATTGCCAAAAGCCGGGACCGTCTTTTTCAGGGAAAAGCGCATCTTCTCCGCTTCGCCGCGTATCGCCTTCATAGGTGTGATCTTGCGGATTCTCCCTACACGCAGAAAAATAAAACCCATAAGCAGAATAATGATTACCGCCGCAGACACCGCACACCACAAAAGCGGCAGCTGCGTCGGTATCCGCATCCCAATCGTAGTAACAATCGCTCCGCTCACAAACCGTCCCGCCACAACTGCCAGCAACAACCCGCCAAACATTCCGGCCATAACAGGGAACAGATATTGCAGCATCTGGATCCGCCGCAGTTTTACTGATGTAAAACCAATCGTTTTGAGGATTCCCATATTCACAGTATCTTCTTCCAGCGAACTGTCAATGCTGTGTCCAAGCGCCACACAGACGGTAAACAGCAGCACGGCCACGAAAGCGATCAGTAAACCGCTGAAGGCATTTTGCAGGATCAGCATAAAACCTGCAATAGCTTCTTTGCTGTGTACAAACTCCGCAAATTCTGGCAGGGAAGTTTTTTCATTGATGACACCGTTTAATTCTGACACGTTCATCTGAGCATCCGGCTGTGCGAAAATATGCAGCATGGCTCCATCCCTTGCCAGCGCGTCAATTCCTGCGTTTTGCAGAATGTCCAGTATCTCCCTGCGGTCTTCCTCACAGATCAGAAACCCTTTCATCCCGATCATGGAACTGCCCATAAAAGGGTCTTCATAAAATCCTTTGATGATAAACACCTTATTTTTTCCCGCCCTTGCAATGGGAAAGGTAATTTCATCTCCGATCGTTACCCCAAACATGGATACCAGAGAGGGCGATACATATATTTCACCGGGCGCAATAGCGGGCGCCGTCTCCCGATATGAAGAAATATCTTCCGTAAAAAAGCGGTAACGTCCTTCTTCCGGCACGAAAGAGATTAGTTGTCCTTCACTGTCAGATTCCTGCTCTCCAATTTCATAATTTGCAAAGATAAGCGGCTGGACTTCTACTTTTTGGATCTCCGGCAGCCCGCTTATCTCATCAGCCAGTTTATTCCTGTCAGGCACATTAGAAACCCAGGCGGTGAGATTGCCAAACCCCGCCCGCTCCATTTCTTCCCGGATAAAACTCTGTGAATTCAGCCAAATCGTCAGTACCGTACCGAGCGCCGCGGCTGTCAGCATGAGCAGTATCCCTATGCCGGCCAGAGTTCCCTTATGTTTCTTTATGTCTGCTTTTAATAAAATGACATTTTCCATTCACACACCACCTTCTCTTACCATTGTAAAGAAGCAAGCCATTGTGTCACCCTGCTCTCTCTGTCAGAGCGTTCATCCTGCAGATAAGAAGGAAGTGACAACTCATCCAGTATCCTTCCATCTTCCAGATAAAGCAGGCGGTTTCCCCGGATCGCCGCCCGTACATCGTGCGTCACCAGCAAGATACTCTGTCCGTTCTCATGCAGATTGGTCAGAAGATTCAGCACTTCCTCACTATTGGCTTTATTCAGGGCGCCTGTCGGTTCATCCGCAAAGATCAGTTCCGGTTCATTTATCACACTTCTTGCCACAGCCGCACGCTGCGCCTCGCCGCCGGATACCTGCGATGGCAGACGATTCCTGGCCCCCTCCACTTTCATCCGGGTAAGAAGATCTGCCGCACGCTTTTCCACCGCCCTTTTGTCCTGCTTTTTTCCCATATACCCCGCAACCACAACATTTTCCAACAGGCTCAGATTACTGACAAGATGTGTCTGCTGGAAAACAAAGCCGAATTTTTCCGCCCGCAGCGCTGCCATTTTCTTTTCCGAAAACCGGTTCATTTCCTCTCCCTGAAATATGACCGAACCGCCTGTGACAGCATCCATCCCGCCAAGGGCATACAAAAGCGTGGACTTTCCGGTGCCGGAAGAACCCATGATGACAGTAAAGTCTCCTTTGAAAATATCTATATTGACATGATCCAGCACATTGATTTCTTTTTCTTTACCCGGAAAAGTTTTGCATATATCCTTTCCGGAAAGCAATATATCCTTCATTCGTTTACCTCCGTTTGTTTTATCATCTCTAACTGTCCTGTCCTATTCGGAAAATGTAGCCGTATTCATAATTCTCCCTGTGATAATACCATGCCTCCCCGCTGCTTTGGTTAAATACCACACTCCATTCGGTAGATTCAAATTCGCCAAAATTTCCTTTGCTCACGCTGCGTAAAGCGTCCCTGACATCTTCTGCGGACATGATTCCGCTCTCTTTAAGGCGTTCTGTCAGCATTTCATAGCGAGTATGCGACTGCGCCGTTCCAATCCCTTTCTTATCCCCTTCGGCCATATAAAAATTCGTAACGACCGGTGTCTGGACCACCACCATTTCATTGTCCACATATTCCACCACTACGCTCTTACCATCTGCGTCCGCGATCGCAAAATGCACCATATAATTCATGGATGCGTGCAGATCATACTTTTCAAGCAGAGCAACGGCCTCCGCCGTATCCGCCGCCTGATCTAACAGCAGCCGCACGGCAGTCGTAGTCGTAATATCCGGCCTCTCTGTATCCTGAGCGATCGTGGCATTATCCTGTATCATATTGACCGATACCACAAGTCCCTTTTCATTCATTCCATCAAGCGGTGCATATAACGCGATAAGCGCCTTCATCTCATCGGGAAGATGGGAAAATCCCACTCCCTGAATGAAATCCGTGTTTACGGTAGAGATGGACGCATAGCCGCTTTCGGGAACAGATTGTACGATCATGGCATTACAGCGGTTCCAGTCGAAATTTCTCCCAAACAACTGCCCGCCGTCCGTATTTTTTACAGAAATTGTACTGCATCCAAAGGGATCTCCTCCAAAAGAAAAATCTCCGGCATCTCCGACAAGATATCCCAGCAAAAACGCCGCCACATCAGCATCCGAAGAAGCCCCTCCCCCTGCAAGATATTCCTCAAAACCATAATCTCCTTCAAACTTAACGGCCGACAGACCGCTTTCCAACTCTACCACTTCTGAACTTAATGATATAATACGCATATCCGCTTCTGAATCCGCATCATCTGGCAATGAGCCACTCTTCTCATTGAAATTTGCCGACCGCTCAGCAGATGTCTCTGTATTATTTCCACACCCGATAAGCAGAAAAATTATAACAGCAAACATGCAGACAACTGCCGCACCTTTATATTTCATGATGAACCTCCCGTCTGACAGCATTTTTCAAATATAGTATAATTCGCGGAAATACAAATAACAAATACTCATATCAAATATCATACCATGCTTGACAGGCATGGTATTACGTGTTATGTTACAGAAAAGATAATAAAATCAGGGGGATACCTTTATGGAGCTTCGCGTTCTACAATATTTTCTGGCCGTAGCAAGAGAACAGAGCATATCCGGCGCCGCGGAATACCTACACCTTTCCCAGCCCACGCTTTCACGCCAGCTAAAAGACCTGGAAGATGAACTCGGCAAACAGCTTTTTATCCGCGGGAGCCGCAAAATAACGCTGACTGACGAGGGTATGACGCTGCGAAGACGGGCGGAAGAAATTTTAGACCTTGTCAAAAAGACCGAGGATGAGATCACCCTCTCCGACGAAACGATAACGGGCAATGTCTATATCGGCGCCGGAGAAACGGAATCCCTGCGCATTCTGGCCCGTGCCGCTTATGAACTGCAAAAGACTTTTCCCGGAATCTGCATCCATATATCCAGCGGCGACAGTGTCGATGTAACGGAACGGCTGAATAAAGGACTAATTGATTTCGGTGTTTTGTTTGACCCTACCGATCTATCCGAATACAATCATTTACACCTTCCTGCCAAAGACGAATGGGGTGTCCTGATGCGGCGCGACGCTCCCCTGTCCGAAAAAGAAGTAATAACACCGGAAGATCTGCGGGATAAGCCGCTCATCATCTCCCGTCAGCAAATGGAAGGCAGTCCCCTGTCCGTGTGGTTAAAGGAAGATTTTGCCAGACTGCATATCGTGGCGACTTACAGCCTGATCTATAACGGTTCTCTTATGGTGGAGGAAGGCATGGGATATGCGCTGTGCCTGAACCATATCATCAATCCGACAGGAGAGAGCAACCTGTGTTTCAAACCGCTTTCCCCTAAACTTGACGTCGGATTGAACGTCGTGTGGAAAAAATATCAGTTTTTTAATAAAGCGTCAGAAAAATTTCTGGAAAAACTGCAGGAATTGATATAACGGGAATTGATATAACGGGAATTGATATAAAAAGAAAGGACAGCGCACCGCCATGACCATACAAGAAGCCTGCCATATCCTCGGACTTACGCCAGACGCCGGACTATCAGAGATCAAAAAGAAATATCGGGAACTTATGAGGCAGGTTCATCCCGACATGTCCCGTCATCATAATCATCTTAAGGCGGGAAAATGTGCCTATACTGCACATGAGATCAACACCGCTTATGCTGTTTTGAAGGAAAAAACAGCCGGCACATCCGAAACGGACATCCGTCAGACCAAAAATCAGAACCCAAAGAAAAAGCAGACCGCAAAGAAAAAAACTCCTGTCACATGGAACGCCCCTGTCAATCAGGGCGCCTATATAGAACGCGAGATCCTGCAATACGCCGAAGATGCGGGGGGCGCTGTTTTAGGACATTTCTGTATCGCCAGAGGAAAATATATGTGGACTACAGACGAAGACTTCTCTCTGTTCCTGCTCAGTCTCTATCAGTGCGGCAGGCAGATACTAGATGAAGCGGACAACCGGCTTGGCCGCGATGATGCGCCTGCAGGCAGACCGCAGTTTCAGGCAGAACTTACCTATCTGCTGGCACAGCAGTTCATAGCACAGACCACACTGTTAGAAGAACTTGCCAAAGAAAAAAATGCCGACGCGGACGGAAACCGTATTTTCTATATGCCCGCCATGCTGGAGACTTCCGGCAGAGCGCGCCCGTTTAAGCCGGGCGAAAATCTTTATCCGGCCGGAGTCAGACAACACCGCCTGTATCTGGCGGATCGAAACGGTCAGGAAACGGGATATCTCTCTTTTCCTGACGATCGCCTGTATTATGTCGTTATCCCGCTTTTTGAACAGAAGGTCGTGCAGATTAAAGTTCAGACCGCCGAAAGCCAGCCGGAACCAAAGAAAAAAGCGCGGGCCGCCTATCAGAATCTTCATCTGTGGCTAAAGCTGTCTGACAGCGCGTGCGCAAAACTGCCGGAGAATCTGAATCTGCAAATTGAGAAGGTGTTGAAAGAATATAAGTTCCGGCCGCGGTAACGCCCCTCCTCAAGGCTCCCAGCGATAACTTTGACCATAGAAGTCAATAAACCTGGCATTCGGCAGCATCTCCAAATCCGGCAGAACCGGCAAAGCTTGTTCCTCTCCATGGGAATACCCGTCCCAATGCTCTTCCACACAATCCTCTTCCATGCAGATTTCAGGCGAAAGCCCTATTGTACAGATTTCAGGACAATATTGCAAAAAGGAATAATCCTGCACCCCCGGCATTTCCAGAAACAAGTATCCCAGATGCGGGCAATTTTTTAAACAGGAGATGTCCGTTATCCCGTAAAAAGCAGTTTCCCCGTTTTCGTTTTCATACCCGTAATCTGTACGGTCATAACTGCTGTATTCATGCAGATCAAGCGTCCGCAGTTCATGAAGATATCCTAAAAAGTCCACGTTATCCACCGCTTTTCCGGCTTCTATGGTAAGTGACCTGAGTTTCGTCATTTCTCCGATAAAAGAATAATCCGCCAGATCACAGACTTTGAGTTCCAGACTCTGTGCTCCCTTAAAATGCCTTAAAAAATCACAGGAAATAAACTCGTCTTCGCCAGCAAGCGCTATCTGTTCAGAGTGTCCGTTTAACATCAGATACATTTCCGGCACGTTCTCTTCATTCGACGACCAGAAATACGGCGGAGATTTCCGACAGGAAATATCCGTAATCACGGCAACATCACTGGCCATGACCGGCCTGGCCGCGAACGCTTCTTTTTCCTCTTCCGAAAGCTGCCAAAGTTCTATGAGCGCGTTCCGCACCGCTGCTTCTATCCTTTCATCTTCCCACTCGATTACATAATCTCCAGCCGTATTGCTCTCCGGCCTCTCGGCATAGGTTATGAAATTCTTCATCGCGGCGCTAAACAAATTGTGCAGTTCCGGATAGTTCCAGTCGCCCGCCCCTATGTTCTCCGTCGTTTTCGTATAACCCATGCCGATTTCACCGCCAAAATCCTCAAAACTGGCCGCAATATAACGGGTCACATCCGTCAAGGTCGTACTCTTCAACCAGTCCCAGCTATTCTCCGGATCCCAGACCCCGATCACTTCCGCCATATTCTGTACGCCCAGACGATAAAAAGCCGCAAACTTCACTGTTTTTTCTCCCGTATCAAAATCAAAAGAATACCCGCACAAATCGCAGGCGCCTTCCATTTCATATTTTTCAAAAGTCAGGTTCGATACCCTGCCGCCGCATGTCTCGCTGCACCTGGTCACCTCCGCCACAAACGCCTCCCAGTCCCGCGTCAACGCGTTTTCCCCCATACGGTTAGTCACCGGCAGGGAAAAGGTGATGATTCCGGTAGATTCCATCGTATAACCCGTCAGATCATGAATATCCGTTACCAGAAACATATCCCGCTCTACCATATCGGGCATCGCGATATGGATGGCTCCATCATACACAAGTCCCCCTCTGTCATAAACATCCTTCGGTATGTAAATCTGCGAAGAAATATGAATCACATCCCCCGGTAAAATATAATCCGCATCCGCAATAATCTCTCTGTTTTGCGCAAAAATCTCTCCGTACCGTTCTCCGCTCCCCAGAAACGCTTTGGCAATCGCCCACAGCGTATCACCTTTCTGAATTTCATACTCCACACTCTCGGCCGACAAGGCGATATAATCCTCCGCATCCGCTCCCTCCGGTATCTCCCCTACCGGTTCAAAATCTATCTGCACATACGCATAACTGTCTGTTTTAATAAACAGACACCCCAAAAACGGCACTGCAAATACTATAACTGCCTTTAATATCATTCGCAAATCTTTCATCCCCTGTCCTCTCCGCAGATTCACAATCCCCTATCCCTACTCCTATCCCCCATTATATCCCTTGATTGCATCATTTTTGCATCATAATTGCATCCTATTTGCATATTCTCACACCAAAAATTTCCTATATAACAAAAAAACCACCGCCCTGTCCAACCAGCGCGATGGCCTCTCTTCCCAATCTTTATTTCGACAACAATATCCTGTCATTATCCATCTGTCTTCCGGCGCAGAGTTGAAACTGCCTTAGCAAATCTTCCACCGTCAGCCTGCTTCTCTCCTCACCTTTTACATCAAAAACAATGTTCCCGCCGTCCATCATCAGTGTGCGGTTCCCCATTTCCAGCGCCTGATGCATATTATGCGTGACCATCAGACAGGTGATCTTTCTTTCCGCAATGATCTCTCTGGTCAGTTCCAATACTTTTCCTGCCGTCGTGGGGTCCAGCGCCGCCGTGTGTTCGTCAAGAAGCAGTATCCTGGGGGTTACAAGCGTGGCCATGAGCAGCGTCAGCGCCTGCCTCTGTCCACCGGAAAGCAGTCCTACAGGCTGTTTCATCCTGTCTTCCAGTCCCATGTTAAGCAGAGAAAGCTGTTCTTTGAATTTCTGTTTATCTTTGCTGCTGATACGGCTGAAATACGCGTGCCTGGCAGTCGTGGCCCGCAGATAGGCCAGCGTCATATTTTCCTCTATCGTCATATGCGGCGCCGTTCCTTTCAGAGGGTCCTGAAAGAGATGGCCGATAACCTTGCTTCTAAGATGCTCTTTTTGATAAGTGATATCTTCACCGGCCAGAATGATCTGCCCTTCATCGACATAAAAATTCCCCGTAATAGCGTTAAATAACGTCGATTTCCCAGCGCCGTTACTACCGACAATAGTCGCAAAATCACCGTCTTCCAGATGCAGGTCTATCTTATCCAGAGCCTTTTTTTCATTGACCGTGCCCGGATTGAACGTTTTGGAAACCTTTTTCATGGTCAGCATATACTTCCACCGCCCTTCTTATTCATACGCATGGAAACGCTCTTCTGTTTATAAAAGCCGGCCTTTTCCTTCAAATACGGGAAAGAAATGGCCACAGCCACGATGATGGCCGACACTAACTTCAAGGCTTCTGCCGGAACGTTCATCCGCAGCGCGATGGAGACAATAAAGCGGTACAGGCAGCTGCCCAGAATGACGCCGATGACTTTCTTTAATATACTTCCCTTGCCGATCAGCGTCTCGCCAATGATCAGACTGGCCAGTGCGATCGTTACCATACCGGTTCCCAGATTGATATCGCAGGATTTCTGATACTGTCCCAGGATTGCCCCGGAAAGCCCGGTCAGCGCGTTGGCCACACACAACCCTACCGTGATCATAAAGGTCGGATTAATGCTCGAAGCGCGCACCATATACTCGTTATCTCCCGTCGCCCGAATGGATAGCCCCAGTCGGGTATTTAAAAACCAGACAAGTAAAATGCCGACCAGTACGACAATGAGAAAAGCGATCAGAAACTTATACCAGTCCTGATACCAGGAGGCATCTGTCACGTCTTGGGCCAGAGAGAACATCGTATCGCAGGCAAACAGATTGACCATTGAGGAAAAATCCATCACCGCGATATTAATGGTATAAAGTCCCGTATTCACGATGATCCCCGCCAGAATAGAAGGCACGCCCATCTTCGTCTGCAAAAAAGCCGTAATAAACCCGGAGCAGATACCCGCTCCCATCGCCGCAAACAGCGCCAGAAACGGATGCCCGCTAAGCGTCACCATCGCCCCGACCGCACAGCCGAGCGTAAAGCATCCGTCGGTCGATAGATCCGCAATATTCAAGATACTGAAAGAAATAAAAAGTGCCAGCGCCACCAGCGCATAAATGCAGCCTAATTCCAATGCGCGCTGTACGATTGATATTGTAAATATTGAACTCATCTAAATCCTTTCCTCTCCCACGGAAGTTTATATGCCTGCAAACCTCCAGCCCGAACATAGATTTCTCTAGTTGGAAAACTCTTCCGCCGTCTGAATTTCTACAAGATTCGTGCACATATCCGCAAACATGCCATAATCCAGACCGATCGCCTCCGCTGTCTCCGTATTGACCGTAGCGATACCATTATCCATCATCACGACTGGCGTAGACGCCGGATCGGCTCCGTTTACCAGAATCTCCACGACCATATCCGCCGTAGCCGTTCCCAGCTCTTCGTAATTAACGCCGTATCCCAAGAACGCTCCGTTTAAGGCAAAGGAATCCGCGCCGCAGTAATGCGGAACGCCCGCGTCGATGAATTTCTCATAGATTGCCAGTTCCGCCGTCATAACGTTATTGTCGGTCGGTGTAAAAACAGCTTCTGCTCCGGCCGCGACTAAGGCATCCGCCGCCAGTGAAATTTCGCCGTTATTCGTACCGGTCTTTTCCACTACCGTTACGCCCTTTTCTTCACAATACGCCTTAGCCGCCGCGATGGCCGCCGTGGAAGAATCCTGACTCTTATCGTATAAAAGACCTACCGTTCCAATATCCGGATCAGCCGCAAACATCAGATCAAAAACGGCGTCTGTATTCAAAGCATCGGAAGTTCCCGTTATGTTGGAACCCGGCGCGTTTAAATCTGCGACAAGTCCCGCTCCTATCGGATCAGAAACCGCCGAAAATACGATGGGGATCAGACTGCCGTCCTCCCGCGGACTTTCCGCAGTCGCATTCTGCATGACCATAGCGACCGGCGTTGCTACAGGCACAATGATATCCACTTCCGAAGCGATCAAGTCCGTGGCGATCTGGTTCATGGTCGTTGCATCCGCCTGACCGTTATACGTATAATCCGCATAATCGAAAGTAACGCCAAGTTCCGCGCCTTTGGCATCAAGCTGCGCCTGCACGGCCGACACGATCTGATTTAACGACGCATCGTCAACATACTGTACGATAGCTACCTTGTAAGTCTTTCCATCCGCGGATGTATCCGCAGCGGAGTCATTTCCGTTTCCATTACCACAGCCTGTTACCATAGCTGCCATCGTTGTTACTGCCATGAGTAACGCCAAAATTTTCTTTTTCATAATAGTTTCTCCTTCTTAACTGAAAATTTTTTATGATGCCCCTGCACAATCGAGTAGGGAAGACGAGTCTTCCCTACTCGCCGCGCGGGGCGCACGCTGCCTTGGCAGCATATTCCACTGTGCGCCCCTGTGCATATAAAAACCGTCCCAAGCATCATGCCTGAGACGGTAATAAACTGAATTATTATCGCGGTACCACTCAGTTTCTTCTATCCTTTATTTAAACATTTTTTAAAAATATTTACAATATTATTTTATATTACCTTAATCTATCTGTTACAAATTGTCAATACTATTTTTGCAGGAAATCTGCTATACTGTTACAGAGATAAAATAAAAATCCCCAAAAAGGAAAGGCACACATTTATGAAACTGGACATGCACTGTCATACCAGAGAAGGTTCGCCCGACGGAAAGACGAATCTGCTTGATAATATTGCTATTTTAAAAGAAAAAGGCTTCGACGGGATGCTGATCGCCGATCACAATTCTTACAAAGCATACCGTTATTACAAAAAACTGGAAAACAAACCGGAAAATTTTACCGTTCTTTGCGGTATTGAATATGATACGTTAGATGCGGGACATATGCTCATCATCATGCCGACCGGCCTCTGCCCTCGGATCATGGAACTGCGCGGGATGCCGGTCATGTTCTTAGTAGAGGTCGTGCACCGGCTCGGCGGTATCATCGGCCCCGCCCACCCCTGCGGAGAAAAGTTCTTAAGTTTCTGCAGTACACGGCGCGGGAGACTATTACAGGATAAACTGCTAAAGAAATTCGATTTTCTGGAAGTTTATAACGCCTGCGAAGAAAACGAGGCTAACGAAGCCGCCCGGAAACTGGCTTTAACTTACGGACTACCGGGATTCGGCGGGAGCGATTCCCACAAGGAGGACTGCATCGGACTGGGCTTTACCGAGTTAGAGGAAACCGTCCACAACGAATCCGAGTTCATCCGGTATATCAAAAACGGACTTCCCGTCTGCGCGGACGGCACCCATTACTTCCACACAACGAAGCAGAAACTCGGCAGAGCCAACGACATCTTAGTCTATAGTTTCTGGTTCTATAATAAGTTCCTGGCTCTGTTTCGGAGCAAAGCAAGGAAACTGGAACTGTTAAGAAGTTATGACCTGCGCTCCGGCGGCCGTTTTGGCGTCAAATATATCACCCTGACAAATAACGAACCGGAAAAATAAATTATTTATTTTTATGGTCTGTAGCAGCCTTTTTCAATTCTTCAAAAGCATCTTTATAACGGTCGGAGTTCATGCCCGGATTGTTGCGGATCATATCACGCTTATAAAAATCCAGCATCTCTTTATAGTTTTTCCGGTTCTCCAGATACAGATTATAACGGGCGCGAAGTTCCGCGATCTCATCCCGTACCGTATCCACATAAGTTCCAGGCGCGTTCTGGACCGTCTCTTTGATGTTGCCAAAACGTTGTCCCAGCCCTTCCAGAAGTTCGCTGATCTTCCACTCGCGCTCCTGACGCTTCTGTTCTTTTTCCTCGTTATTAAAGGCTACGATAACATCCAGCCGCTTCTGCATCCGCACCAGTTCTTCTTTCACACGCTGCATCTTATCCAGGATATTGCGCAGATCCATCGCTGTCTTGAAAGAAAGCGCAAAATCCGCCACGATATAAATGGTCAGGATCCACGTCAGATAGGTCAAAAGCGTATTCGGTATCGACAGTACAAACTGCTCGATCGGCCTGTGGATGACCCGCGTCATGAGGATCGTCAAAAAGCCCCAGGCAATCGTACTTCCCAGACAGATACGTCCCTGAAAATTAAATTTTTTATCCGAATAGTCCCAATAGCGGACTTTAAATAATGCCTCCATCGCTACGGCAGTCACATATTCTAAGACCGTCGCCCCGACGCATCCCGCGAAGTACGTGAGTACAACATTATCCTGAAACGGCATGGAGACAACAAACATCATGATAGCGCCGCTGCCATAAAGCGGCAGAAAAGGCCCCCGCATAAACCCGCGGTTAATCAGTTTCCGGTCTTTAATGGAAACATAAGTGGATTCAAAACACCATCCGAGAAAACAATACGTATAAAAGAAAAACAGCCACTGTGTCATACTATACTGAAACATCTTTTTCCCCTCTCAGCTTTTGTAGATTCCGACGGATATCCGTTCCCTGCCTTTTCTTGTCTCGCTTGTCATCCCGTAAAATATAAACTTCCCGTATCCGCGCACTGTCACCGCATCATCTTTTTTCAACTGATAACTGACATTCTCCGTGGCAATACCGTTCACATATATCTTTCCGGCACTGAACAGTTCAAGACTTCTACTCCTTGACATATGATAAATCTTTGCTATCACGCTGTCAATCCTTGCGGATGAAACTGTAAGGGAAATTTCTTCCGGCTCCGCGCTCTGTAAAGATACCGTATCCTCCAGAATGCGGCAGCGGATGCTCGTGTGCTTTACCTGTGTGAGATTTTCCAGCAGATAGGGGGCGATACTCTGTTTGCAAAACAAAATACCGCCTCCATCCCGGACAAAAATATCTCCGATCGTATCCCGCTCAATCCCGTGGTTCATGATTGTCCCCAGAAAATCTCTGTGCGTCAGCGTATCCGCAAACTTAGGCGTCACCGGTGCCATTTCCAGACAGGCAATCGGATATTCCTCCTCATAACCGAGATTTTCCACTGAACCGAAACGTATCATCTTGCGCTCGCAGGCGGGCGCGCCGCCTTCCAGCCCTACGCCCGCATAAGCGACTTCTTTTTCTATCTCATAAAAGACCTGCTGCTCGGCCAGCCCCAGAAAAGACGTATAAGTATAAATGCCTCTGCTATATGACTTATCCGCCAGTTCAAGCAGTCTTTTTTTTAATTGCTGTAACTCCTTTTCTCCTGTTCCTGCCACATCAATAACCGTACCTTTCCACCTGCCATCGGCACAAAACTTCTTTTCACCCTATGCCGTTTCCTGCTTCTCCTTCCTCACCTTCAGGACCATGAGTCCGATACCGACTAAGATCAGTCCCGCGCCGGATAATAACAGGATATCCGATACGCTCACCGTCTCTTTTACGAGTACCGGCATCACCCTGCCTATCTGCTCCGGATAATACATCAGCAGCACACTGACCGCATTATTGATAAAGTGCATCAGCATCGCTGGGAAGATACTGCCCGTCTTATAGACCACATAACAGAACATCAGTCCTAAAAATCCGGTCGGAATGAATTTCACGAGACTCATATGATACAAACCGAATAATACCGCCACCGTAACGATCGACGTCGTGATGCGATATCTCGCTTTCATGGAATGGAAAATCATCCCGCGGAAAAGCATCTCTTCGCAGATGGCCGGCGTTACTGCGATCACCAGAAATGCACTCCCCACGCCGCCTGTCGTAAGGCCCTCGAATGTCGTGGTCACACTGTCCGCACTGTTCGGAAATAAATTGACCATTCCGGTCGATATTACAAGATTTAAACAGACCATGCCAAAGGCCATAACTGCGCTGCCTATATAACTTTTAACGCCCGTCCCGGCAAATCCATAGGTCAGCAGAATATCTTTTTTCGTATAAAGGACTACAAATAGCGGCCCAAGAAGCAGCATCATCTGTGTTCCGAAAAGTCCCGCCAGACCGAATCTGACCTGTAAGAGACTGCCTACATATAACATTAACACAATCGTTACCGCGATGACAAGCGCAACATCCGACATTGCCGGAACGCCGCCTTTTTTCAGATTACTGCGCTTTTCAAAGATCTGTATGCCGCTCTTGGCGTCTCCGAAAAGAACCGCCTCGCTGTCATAGATCCTGCTGAGCACTAAGACCGCCAGAACCGCATAAGCCACATTGCTCAACAGCACGACGGCAATGGCCGCATAGTCCACCTTAAATACCAGCAGGTTTTTAATAAGCAGACAGATGTTGGCTACCGGGATCATGGCCATAGTCTGCGTCAGCTCTATATTCGGGATAAACCCGATATAACCGGTTATCATCACGACTAACATAAGCGGCGTGATGTAATTATTGGCCTCTTTATAACTCTTGGCAAAAGAAGTCACACACATGGTGATCGCACTGATAAACAGAGAAAATGCAAAAATTGCCAGAATACATACCAAAATTGCCGGGACGAACTGCGATATATCAAACGCCTGCGTATCCGAAGACAGTTCCAGGATCTGGAACATATAAAAAGCCAGACCTCCCATAGATAAAATATTGAGCAGCGCCGAAAGGATGCCAATGGACGCCACCGTCAAAAACTTGGATACGATAAGCTGTCTGTTCGTCACCGGGAGCGTGAGGATGGTTTCTAACGTGCCGCGCTCTCTTTCTCCGGCTGTCGTATCGATGGCCGGATACATCGTACCTAAAAGCAGGCTGACGATCAGCATAAAGGGCAGGATAGCCCCCATGATGCTGCCCAGCGACTGCTCGTTGCTGGCCGTATCCATCGTCTGATACGTTACGGGTTCCATGATCTCATGCACATCCAGCCCCGCCTCCTGTATCAGTTCTTTCGTCAGTTCTTCCCTGAATTCATCAAAAACATCCATCACGATATTCATGGCGTAAGCCGAATTGGACGCGGAAGAAAGATAGTAAACGTCATACTGCATCTTCCCTTCCTGCTCTTGGCCTACGATGTAGGCATCTATCGTCTCCTCACCCAATTCCACCATATAATCATGTATGGAATCCATGCTGTAAACATCATATACGGTAAGTGTATAAGAAGCTTCTCCCTCTTCTGCATCTGCATGTTCTTCGCTTTTTTCCATTAATTTATGTACAAAAGCGCCGTCATCTTCCGCCTCCACAGCGATGCGGTAATTCTGCTCCTCCATATTAGAAGCGATAAAACTTGCCACCGACATGGCCCCGATAAAAATAAGCGGGTATAAAATAAGCGGTACGACCAGCATCATCAGTACTGTCTTTTTATCACGAAAAACATCCAGTATCTCTTTTTTCATCAAAGTCCATATTATCTTAGTGTTCATCTATGATGCCCTCTCTTTCGATCAATTCTCTGAATACATCCCGGAGACTTCCCCTGCCGGTCTGCGCTTTTAACTCCTCCGGCGTTCCCTCGCTGATGATCTTTCCCTGATGAATCATAATGATCCTGTCGCAGAGATACTCCGCCTCTTCCATATAGTGCGTGGAATACAGTATCGTCTTGCCTCTCTCACGTTCCGCTTTCATAAAATCAATAATGGCCGCGCTGCTTAAAATATCCAGACCTAACGTCGGTTCGTCGAATATATAAACATGCGGATCATGTATCAGACATCTGGAGATAGAAGCGCGCTGTGTCTGTCCGGTCGAAAGTTTCTCAATACGGTTATCTATAAAAGAATCCATGGAAAGAACCTCACAAATCTGCTCGATCTTTGCTTTCGACTCTTCTTCCGATATTCCGTATAAAATACCTAACATCTGCAAAAGTTCCCTTGCCGAAAGACGTCCGTATAGTTTGGTATTGTTGGACAGATAGCCGATATGCCGCTTTACTTCTATATCATCCGAAATCTCTTTTTCACCGATACGAATGCTCACCATACCGCTCGTAGGCTTCATCAGCTTGGAAAGCATACGTAAAAGCGTTGTCTTCCCGGCGCCGTTAGGCCCTAAAATGCCGACGATCTCGCTTTCCTTTACTGATAAAGAAATGCCGTCTACCGCGTTGATGTCGATTTTTTTGCTTTTCTTTTCATTTTTAGTAAATGTTTTGACCAGATGATCCGCTTTAATCCTGTAGTCGCTCACCTTTATTTATCCTCCTCGTTTTCACTTTTTTCTTTTTTACTCTCATTTATGTTTTTGTTTTCGTTTGCGCCTTTGCTTTCATTTGCGCTTTTGCTTTCATTTACTCTTTTGCTTTCAACTTCGCCTTCACTTTCTGCTTCGCTCTCCATCTCGCTTTCCAGTTTATTGACTTTCCTGTGGTATAAAAATGCCGAAAACGCAAAACCCGCATAACAGAGTACGAACGCCATGCCCATCAACACAATACCTGCCGCAACCGAACCCGCCAGCATTCCGTATCTGCGGTAGCTGACTATGAACTGCATCACGCCGCAAAAGACGCCGACTAACAGACTGAGAAGCAGATGCGTCGCCGGCTTCGGTGTAAATCTCCTGTCCCAGATGCCGTTTTTCAAACAGGCCGCCACCATATATACGGCTATGCACATGAAAACAATCCACTCTCCGACACAATTCTCAAAGCATCCCGGCCCGTATATCAGAAGCTGTACGATCAGCGAGATAAACAGTCCCCAAAAAGCGAGCCAGTATCCGTTATGCTCTATCTGCAATAATTTCTGTTCCTGCATTTCATCCAGTTTATTTTCCCATTTCTTCATCACCATCATCCTCCCAAAATAAATCATCCAGACTCTTTCCCAACACACGGCAGATCGCGCGGCATAATCTGATCGTCGGATTATACTCGCCCTGCTCAATGGCATTGATCGTCTGTCTCGATACCAGAACGGCATCCGCAAGCTGTTTCTGCGTCATATCTTTCTCGGCTCGTGCTACTTTGATCGCTATGTTTCTCGCCAAGTCGCTTTACCCCCCCCCTGTGAAAATATGTAGTATATCGTTATGTTGTTATGTCCTGCAACTGTGTGCTATAGATAAATTAACATATAGATTACCATATGTCAACTATATTTTACATTTTGTTTGATATATTTTATTTTTTGTGGAATTTGTTTGACAGAGTGTCGCAGGATAGTGGATAGCAAGGCGAGAGTCCCGTAGAATGCAGCTATAGCTGGAATATACGGCTGGAATACGCACATGGAAAAGGCTGTTGCTCTTTTTAGGGAAACAGCCTTGGTTTTATGCAATTCCATATTTCCGGAAAATAAGATTTAATTCCTCCCTGCTGATCTTTCCTGCAAGGTAATGCGCTTTTACGCTTGCCTCCACCGCCTCAAATAGAAGATCAAATTGAAGCCAATCCCCCGCATCATAAAACTCCTGCAATTCCTTAAAATCATTCTGCAAGGACGCCGGGAGTGTTGTCGGAAGGAAAATTGTCATATCGTTATACATGCTGACTACCTCGTTCTTTATTTTGCTGTACCTTTTCTTCTACACAGACATTCTCTCCACTGATAATCTTTTGATAAAGCGGAAGAAACACCTTGTTATATCTGCACTCTATGACTGCAACATAAAATTTCTTCTGTACTTCTGATAAAACAGCAATATTCCCTATCAGTTCACGGATTTCAGAAAGAGAATTTCCCATTACAGGGACAAGCCTTTTCACAGCCTCCGTGCACCCCGGATATTTCATGCTTTCCATAATTTGATAGGGATTAATTTTCTTTCCGTTCAGTTCAAAAATACATCTGCGCCCTTTATAACTTTCTGTTTCCAGCTTCTTTTCATCAGACAAAACCTCCTGCATTTTTTCCTCATCCCATTTACAGTTCAGGCAGTTGCCGTTATCATAAACAGGCGCAATGCGTTTACTGCCATCTATGCCTAAGATGACTCCCCAGTTGCTATTATTTCTGTCTGGATTCCCAAGCAGAGCATCCACAACAAACATATTCCAAAAATGCTCTTTTACCCCTGAAATATTTGATAAAAACGGATGTTCCTGTATCGTCATTAATATTTCATACAGATCAACACCTACACCATTTGTCTCATTTCCACTAGAATCCAGAAAATGAGGTTCAAATGTCACCTTGATCTTATCAAACTCATACAGCTTCTCACCCTCCTGTAAAAAATCACCACAGGCAACAACCGTTTTCCCATTCCTTTCGCCAAGTATAGTCTCATGTACATCAAGGCCGAGTATCCGATAAATCTGCGAACCGATATATTCACATACAGGACTGTTAGAATAACTAAGCTGAATATTTTTCATTCCCTGCTCCTTTAAATTCCCCGGAAATTTCAATATATACTCTTTTCCCTGATAGGAAATCCCTATCTTTCTTCCTGCTGTTCCTCCATACATTCTCTGGTTTTGTTCGTATCCGTTAAAATCTTCTATTTTCATGCTGCCCACCTCGTTTTCTGCCTTATTTCAAAACGCCCTAAGCAAAAACGCCATATACGAAGGCAAAGTCAGAATCTGTCCTGCCCTTCCTATATTATAATCTCCCAGCTTAATGGCTCGTTTGACATGATATTTTTCAGGGTGATTTAAAATTGTCTTCATACTCTTGGCATTTCCAGTCGTTGCTTTTATTTCTATAATCGTACACTCTCCTTTATATCTGATAACAAAATCCACTTCCAATCCGGAATCTTTATGAAAATAATAAAGTTTACGTCCCATTTTGGCAAAAATATCCGCAATCAGATTTTCAAAAACAGCACCTTTATAACTATAAAGATTTCCCTGCAATATATCATATTGCGTACCATCTTCTAACATACTCGCAAACAAGCCACAGTCTTTCATATACACCTTAAAAACATCTTCCTGTGCATTTCCTTCTAAGGGCAGTTCCGTAATAGAAAGATTATAACATCGGGAGATTATGCCCGCATCCTCAATCCATTGCAGACTGCCAGCGTATTTAGATGATGTAGACCCCTTCTTGACAACGCTGTATTGAAATTTCTTATTTTCCTTACTCAACTGTTTGGGAATCGACTGGAAACATTCTTTTATATGGGATTTATCTTTTTTTTCTGCATATTTCACCATATCATCCTCATAAGAACGGATAATATCCCTCTGAATATGCAGCACTTTATCCATTTGCTTTGTGTTTACAAAAGTCTGTACGACATCCGGCATACCACCTACTACGGCATATTGAAGAAACATCTGCCGCATACGGTTATGCAATACCTCCGGAACAGGCGTTTCATTTTCCAGACTCTTCTCCAACAGTCCAATGATGGAATCTGTAATCCCATTCGCCCATAAAAACTCCTCAAAATCTAATGGATACATATCAATCACTGTCTCTGACCCCACAGGCACAGATTTGGGTTCTCTCCCATATCCTCTGACACCTAATAAAGAACCCGTCCCTATGACATCATATCTTCCATCCAAATGAAAAAACTTGAGCGCGGTCCTGGCCTCCGGACAATCCTGAATTTCATCTAATACAAGAATCGTTTTCCCCGGTTCAAACACCGCAGCATCTCCAAGCAGCGCAGACAACATCATCACAATATAGTCAATTTCCAACGAACCGGAAAAAACAGCGGCATAATCCGGATTCTCATAAAAATTTAAGTATACTATATTCTTATAATTTTTCCTTGCAAAATCCATGACGGAAAATGTCTTTCCACATTGGCGGCATCCTTTAATGATTAATGGTTTATGATGTTCTGTATTTTTCCACTCCAGCAAACTTTTCTCAATTTTTCTTTTCAGCATAACTGCGGCTCCTTATCCTGTCTTGATAAAGAGTATATCTGAAATTATCAATTTTTTCAAGGGACTTTTATATGTAATATTAAACTTTTTCAAATGACTTTTAAATATAATATGCAACTTTTTAAAGAGACTTTTATAAACAAAAAGATGCCTGTCATGGTTATAACGGGCATCTTTTGTTATATCGGAAATTCCTTCAAAGAGCGGAGAAGAAGACTTTTTAATGAAGATGAGTTGATGTACAGTGTTGCCCACAGTCTGTTTATGCATTTTATCATTCATATTTGCATTTTACATTTTTTGTTGATTTCTTTTGCAGCATGTGTAAGTTGAAGATATCAGCTAAAATACAAAATGAAAAAAACAAAGGCAGGAGTCATTGTCATTTTACCCCAGTTATAACAGTTCATTTATTTTATTTATTATATTGCGTTGACATGTTTCAATAGATGATATAGGAATTGAATCATGACACATAACCGCAACTTTTAACTTAGACTCTCCATACAGTTTGTCAATAAAATCTATATTATCTGGGGATGTCCCTACACATGCAGTTACTACCTCTAAAAAATCACATGTTTTTAAAGTTTCCTTAACTTTATGTATATCGACCAACATAATATCTTCAAATGTATATATTTTCTTTAATGCTGAGGCATGATTGTTAGACTGTAAGAGAATATTTTTGAAAATTTCTTTATCTTTAGTATTTAATTCAGTTAAAAGAATATGAATTTCATGAGTACAATTTATATTATTACGATATTTAGACAAATCCATTAATATATCTTCCCACTCTTCATTAGAAAGCAAACGATTCTCGGCCAATGCATGATAAACTACAACTTTATTTTTTTCATTAAGTGAAGCTATAAAATTTATATAACTCATATTTTTTACCTTGTATGATGTTTATAGAATCACAAACACCATATTCCCTTTTTTTGATATTGTGGTTTAATACAACTCAGATACTGTGGACAATTAATTTTACCTGTAGCTTGACTACTCGACTGGAGTGTATTGCCGCTACCTTTATCTGA
>JAMPIB010000034.1 GCA_023663085.1 Ruminococcus sp.
ATATGATATGGGAAAAAGGAGACACTATGTTTTATAAAAAGGGCGTTACAGACCCTGATTATTGTGTTTTAAGATTTACAGCTGAGAATGGAAGATATTATTGCGATTTGAAAACAAAAGACTTTAATATTGAACAAAATGCCAGTTTGTGGGAATAAAAAGTAATCACATGATTTTTCGTGAGAAGCCCTGATGCAAGTAAGACCGTTGAAAAGATAGAGAAGATACAGTATAATATATTGGGGTATAATGATAGAAGATGAGGAGGTTATTGCCATGTTAGCAGCGGTAAAAGGTTATTATGATGGAAATCAGATAGTTGTGAATGAAGATGACCGCAAAAATCTCAGTATTGGGGATGAACTGATCATCACTATTTTAGATAAAATTACTGGGCAAAAAGTGGAAACCAGAGCAGAGAGGCGGAGACGTTTGGTTGATTCGGAGGCGTTTGTTTCTTCTACTGGAAGAACTGCGAAAGAGATAGATGAATATATAAGGGAGATGAGAGATAATGACAGATTCTAAAAAGATTTTTTTAGATACATCTCCGATTGTGTATTACTTGGAGAATAATGAACGATATTATGGAAACATGAAAAGGTTCTGGAAAGACTATGAGAACTCAATGGATGCTTTACAGATTGCATTACAGGCTGTGATTTATTCTTGACGAATGATAAACAGTTAAAGCAGTTTAAAGAGATTCAGTGTATTATGATTGAAGAGCAGGATTGATTATGGAAAAACTTGTTTTAAGTCCGGATAGAAGTTGAAAAGTGTGTTAAGTATGAGCGTGTTTGTAAAGAGAATTATGGCTTGGTGCTGTAGTACGACGAGAGTAAGACCGTTACAAGACCATTGCCTCATAGAAACACCGTAAACTCGGCACTTACTGTTCCTATCGAGGCGGCAGCGAAGGCAGACTGGTATTTTTGAGGAAACAAAATGATAAAAGCTATATATTTTGACTTGTTTTATACTTTAATTATTCCTGCTTATGACAAAGAAAATAATGAGTTTGAGATTGTAAACTTATCCATGCGTGAATGGGAAAAATATGCAGAGGCTGATTTTTTATATCAAGAAAGAGCGTTAGGCTTAGTTAAGTCAGAGGCAGAAATTATAGAGAAGATTGTAGCCAATATTCCATTTGATATTAGTGATATTCAAAAAGAAAAGTTGCTAATTGCTCGTGAAAAGCGAATGAAAACGGCATTACAAAGTGTTTCAGATAGTATAATAAATGTCCTGAAAGAATTGAAATCAAAGAATATAAAGCTTGGGTTAATAAGTAATGCAGATATTATTGACTGTAAGTATTGGAAACAATCCAGTTTGGCTCTTTTTTTTGATGATACAATATTTTCTTGCAATGTAGGTTTATTAAAGCCTGATGAACATATTTATGAGCTTGCAATGCAGCATTTAGGCGTTTTACCAAATGAGAGTCTATTTGTCGGTGATGGTGGTTCAGAAGAATTGTATGGTGCAAAGGCAGTTGGTATGAAAACAATGTTTACAGAGGCACTTGAAACGAAAAGCAGCGAACAAAGAAATTGTATTATGGGAAATGCTGATTATCATATCAAAGATTTTGTAGAAATATTGAAGTATATTTAAAAACCATCAATGCAGTAGTTTCAAGCTTAAGTTGGGAAAAAACCACTTGCACAGTTAAAGTACTTTACAATATGTATCAGATGACTCAGGAATCTGCCAGTGCAAAGATTTAAAGCAGTTTAAAGGAATTCAATGTATTATGATTGAGGAACAGGACTGATTATGGAAAACCCAAGGGAGGATTTGATTATACGAAATATACATTCGGATTCGTCTAAATAATGGGGTACAAACAAATATGAAAACAGTTACACTATGCGGAAGTATGAAATTCAAGAAAGAAATGCAAAGAATAGCGTTCATGTTAGAAATAAAGCATAATATGAATGTTTTACAATGTGTATATAATGTGGACGATCTGGATATGACACCGATGGAATTGACTTCACTTGAAAATGCGCATTATAGAAAAATTGAACTTTCAGATGCAATTTATGTTGTTGACATACAAGGATATATTGGAAATCAAGTTTCAAAGGAGATAGCTTTTGCGAGAAGTAAAGATAAGGAAGTGATTTTCCATTCAGAGTATGGAAAAAATCTTTTGTTTTGAAACGCCGTAAAATCAGCACTTTGTGAGTTAAACGTGAAATAGAAAATCAAAAACCAAAACCACCGCCGCAGGCAATCCGGCCTGTATGACGGTGGTTTTCCACACTCATGATAAAATTGTTGTATAGCAAATGCAATAAAAGAATTATTTCTGGATAAAAGCGACAATGCCGTTCTGTTTCAGATTCAAGACAACATGGTCGGCTCTTATTTCTGTAATTTCTACGTCTGTCCATGTACCATTGGCATATTGCAAGGCAATGACCTCAGCGTCACCTGTAACGCCGGGCATATAGAAATTGATGGTAGCTTCGAGAGCTGGGAACTGTACATCAACAACGTTTAATACGGCCCCTTCCGTTACCGCACGGACTGAATCTACATATGTGCGGTTTACCTTGGAAATGGTTGCTGCCATATTGGTCACTTCGCCGTTTACGATCAGATTACCGCCCTGTCCTACAGGGGTTGCATTCTCAATACCGGGAGTGCTGGTAACGGCATTGTTATAGTACTCGCCTGCGCTCATATTCTTTTCAGCGGCTTTATACATGTCAGCAACATTTGAAAATCCTGCATCCAGCGCAGCGTTCTGATTGGCAATGGCTTCTGCATGTGACCTGATCTGATAGAATTCCTCTGTAGTCATATATCCGCCTTCGCTGAAGTATCCGGGATTGCTATCATCGCCGCCGGGAGCATTGCCCCATGTATAACCACCGCCGTCACGTACCCAATAGGTGCCATCAAATGCATAATCGCCCTTATATTCCCATTCTCCGGAACTGTTTTTTTCCATATGATAGAACCAGGAACCTGTGGCTGCCGTAGCAGGAGGTTCTATACCAGTATAAACATCCACCATGCCAACGGCTCCAGGACCTGGAAAAGAATTGGAATAATAATAACCATTAGCTGAATAATCCAAAGTTGGATCGTCAAGGGCTGATCCTATTCCGCTACCGTTAATATAACTGTATCCGCCTGCCTGTACCGTGAGAGCGGACATCATCAATCCTGCTGCGCATACAAACGCTAGACATTTCTTTATTACTGTTTTCATTTCATTCCTCCTTTTAGGGATCATATATACATAAAATGTCAGAATCCCTTTTATAAATTATAATTTTTGAGTGTGGCTGTTTTTGCATATGTATCATTATAACTTATTTGAATGTATATTGCAAATCGTTTTTTTTTTTGCGTTATAAAGTCCATTAAAACATCATGCGACGGTACATCACATGGCATTCTCTACGACAAACCTGCTTGTCGTGTGATTTTAAGATGCCGTAAAGCGGCATCATGGCGGTTAGTATGCTAAAAAGATATATGTGTTTACTGCGCTATGCTTGATTTTTTACCTTTATTAGCATACAATATTATGTATCAGAAAATATGAAATGTTTATTTGGAATGTGTTGGCTGGAGGTGATATGCATGGAAAGGATCATAGATGTTGCGCAATATATATTTGATGAATACAGGAGGCAGTCAGGAGAAGTTATTGATGAGATGAAACTTCATAAATTATTGTATTTTGCGCAGAGAGAAAATCTTGCTATTACAAATGAACCTTTGTTTGAAGAAGTTTTTGAAGGTTGGAAATACGGGCCTGTGTCGAAGGATGTCCGCATGCATTATACAGTTGATGGCATGTATTATAGAGATAAGAGAGCGATTTCTACTGAAGGAGCTTATATTGTGAAAAATGTAATACTTCAGTACGGAGCATTGGCTTCGTGGAAATTAAGCCAGCTTTCACATAATGAGATTTCCTGGCGAAATTCGCGAAAAGGACTTGCAGAAGGTGAGAATGGGGATGCTTTATTATTAATAGAGGATATAAGAAAAGATGCAGAAAAAGTCAGACCTTATGATGCGATATATGATATGTATTATGATGAATTTGATGATGCGGAGGTGGCTCAATGATTGGAAAGGTATATTGGGCCACTTTTAATATTATAATAGTTCGTTACGTAAAATGGCATTTAAGAAACGTCCGATATTGATTATTGGACAGGCTGATGAAAGAAATTATATCGTTTTGCCAATTTCCAGAGTGACTCGAAGAGAACATTTGGATCCACATTACGATTTTGAAATGCAGATATTAGAATATCCAGTATTAGTGTTAAAAGAAACGTCTTATATTCGTACACATAAACAAACTGTTGTTAATGAGGGTGAACTTGCAGATTGTATTGCAGATTTTAAGAAAGAGTATCCGGAGGCATATATTTCGGTACTTGCTTTAGTAGAGGAGTTTCAAAAAGACCTTATTGACAAGGCTATTTCAGATTGACATAGCAAATAAGTCATTATATATTAGTATTATATATTTCATTATGTATCTATGCCCCGGATATAAGCAGAAACATAAAATATCAGGACATAAGACAAGATCAGGAGGAACAGAAAATGAGTGAGAAAAATCAAAACAAATACGCAGGAACACAGACCGAGAAAAATCTTCAGGCCGCTTTTTCCGGTGAATCGGGTGCCAGAAACAAATATACTTATTTTGCTTCTGTAGCGAAAAAAGAGGGGTATGAGCAGATATCGTCTATCTTTTTAAAGACGGCTGAAAATGAGCGTGAGCATGCCAAGATGTGGTTAAAAGAATTATGTGGTATCGGTAATACGGCAGATAATCTGGCCGCGGCGGCGGAAGGCGAGAACTTTGAATGGACGGATATGTATGAAGGGTTTGCCAAAACAGCAGAGGAAGAGGGATTCCCTGAACTGGCGGCAAAATTCCGTATGGTCGGCGCAATCGAGAAACATCATGAAGAGCGTTATCGTGCGTTGCTGCACAATGTAGAGACTGCCGCAGTTTTTGCCAAAAGTGAAGTGAAGGTATGGGAATGCCGTAACTGCGGACATATCGTAGTCGGTACTAACGCTCCGGAGGTCTGTCCGGTATGTGCACATCCGCAGAGTTATTTTGAGATCAGTGAAGCGAATTATTGATATAAGTGTTTGTGAAATGGTCCCATGCTTGAAGGATAAGTTATGGGGCCATTTTTTGTTATAAAAATAAATCCCAGAGGTCTATCTCAATGATAAAATCCTTACAAACCAGCCTGCAGGATTTCCTGCAAAAAATAAAATATTCTTTCGCTGACTGCAAAGTCACGTTTATTACGGTCATTTTGCTCACTCTGTATGCGGCGGTCATCGACATACTTCCATATGATTATTTTTCGGAATGGATATTTGACGAATCTGCGCCTGCGAGGGTCCTGTTGTTCTTCGCTATAGCCGCCTTTTTCATAGAGACTGCATGGAGAGAAAAAAAGAGGGGTATAAAACTGTGTGCGTTTACAGCAGCTGCATTATGGGCGGTATTTCTGGCTTATGGACTGGAAGTGCAGGGCCATTATTATTGGGGATGGAAAGTGCCGGAATATTTTTTCTTTTTTATATGTCCGCTCTTGCGCTGTCTTTTAAATTGCGGCCTGCCGTTACTGCTGCTGGGAACGGTTTATTACAGTTATAAAAAGGCAAAACTGCACTTTGGCGAATATGTTCTGCGGGTTTTTACGGGATTGTTAAAGATTTTTCTGGTTTATATGATTCTGTTTGTGGGAATTGTTATTATAACATCGATTATGGATGCACTCCTTTTTGATGACGGAAATTGGTATTTTGATTCAACGCTTATGATTCTGGTCACCGGATTTTATCTGGCGCCCAAAAGTATCATGGCAATTCGCAGACCTGACGGGGAACCGGGAGAGTTTGTGCGCACGATCATAAAATATATTCTGCCGTCTTTATCTGTCTGTGAGATCGCGCTCGTATATCTGTATACGTTTAAGATACTGATCCACTGGCAGATGCCTTCCAATGAGGTTTTTCCAATCGTAACGGCAGTATTTTGTCTGGGGATGCCGGTCTGGATCATGGCGGAGCACTATGCTGGTGAAACGAAGTATTCACGGCTGGTATCGGTACTGCCTTATATTTTTGCGCCGCTCATTCTTTTGCAGATTTATGCTATGGGCGTGAGAATCTTTCATAACGGGATGACGCCTTCCCGATATTTGGCACTTGTCTTCGTTATCTTTGAACTGGCAGCGCTTTTTATACGGCGTTTTAAACAGAAGCGGTATGAACTTTTGCTGCCGTTTACAGGTGTTTTGCTTATCATAGCTATCGTAGTGCCGGGGATCAATATGTATAAAGTTTCCAATATGTGGCAGGGCGCTTTTTTACGGAAATATTATGCGGAGGTCTCTTCAGGAGGGCAGTTGACGGAACTTTCCTATACGCGGTTAAAAGGTGCGTATGATTATCTGAAAAAAGATGGGCAGATGCAGACTCTGATACAGGATTATAATATTTATGAAGAGGAGTTTGCGCAGAAACTGAACGAACAGGACATCATAGATGGCACGATGACGGATTATGATAACCATACGATCCATTGCTGTCAGCTGGTGGAATCTGTGGATGTCGGTGATTATGAGCAGTTTACGATGTTAAATGAAGATGATAGTTATGAAAAGGACGCGGAAGGTTCTTTTGTAACGGTTTATCCGGATGAAAATGGAGAAGATAAGGAAATTGCGTACGGGAGCGGGATAGATGTGGATTTTTCGGCGTTCCGTTTTATAAAGCGCGGTTCGCAGGAGATGATAACTGTAGATATCAGCGATTTTGCCAGAATGTGCATACTTTATGAGAGGGAACATTCCGATGCCGATAAGGAGGAAATGAGCGAAGCTATGAGACCTTATAACCGGATAGAACTTGATAAGGATACTGTTTTATATATCAATCATTTCGAGGTCAGGTACAGCGAGGGCGTAAAATACGGAGAACCTTATTTCGAGTGGACCAGGGTCAATCTGGGCGGTATTCTGGTGACGAGGTAAGGAAGTTCTAAAGTTTAACCCTGCGAAAGGTTAGCCTGCCTTGCAGGTCTTTTTAGGCAGAGAAGGGGTTGTTTTATGTGAAAGATCTATTTACGATAGGCGAGGTTTCCCGGCTGTTTGCCATGAATGTCAGAACGCTCCGGTATTATGACGATATCGGATTATTAAAACCGGCGGCAGTTGATGAAAAGACGGGATACCGTTATTATTCGACGAGGGAATTTGAACGTTTAAATACAATAAAATATCTGCGTACATTAGATATGTCGTTGGAAAATATCGCGCTTTTTTTTGAAAATAAAGAAATCTCCATGATGAAGGAACTGCTTGGCAGGCAAAAGGATCAGATTCAGGAGCGGATAAGGGAATTAGAGCGGATCGGGACGAAAATTGACAACAGGCTTTTACTTCTGGAAGAGGCGGAGAGTGTTTCCAAAGATCAGATCGTTGTCAGGGAAATTGAAAAACGGCGGGTTGTTCGTCTGCGCAAAGAGATCGCTGTGACAGATGATCTGGAATTACCGCTTCGTGAACTGGAGCGTTTGTATGATCTGGAGCCGATTATTTTTCTTGGTAAAGTGGGCGTTTCGATTGCCAGAGAAAAACTGTGCAGACGGGAGTATACATCTTTTTCCGCTGTGTTTGTGCTGGTGGAACCGACTGATGCGCAGATGGCGGAGTGCGGCCGGACAAGGCGGGAGGCATGCTTTGGGGATTTTATAGAAGCCGGCACTTATCTCAGCATCTGTTTCCGGGGGACGCATACGCAGGCAGCGGCTTATTATGAGAAACTGCTCTCATACGCGGAAGAAAATCAGCTGACGGTATGCGGCGACTCTGTGGAGATAACGCTCGTGGACGCGGGACTTACGAATGATGCGTCCGCCTATGTAACGCAGTTACAGATCCCTGTCCGCAGGGAGAGTTTTGCCTGATGCTGTCAGCAGTTTTATGCAGTAGATCAGCGTATATAACGCCATGATGCCGGAGACGGCAGGGGCAACGCATCCTAATGCGGCCAGAGAGTCGGGGGCATAGCGCTGCACCAGATAAAGGAGCGGCATCCTTAGCGCCAGCGCGCCGAAGCAGCTGCTTATCATGGTGAATATGGTCTTGGAATGGCCGTTTAAAAAGCCGTTTAAGCAGAAGACAAAAGTAACGGCCAGATAATCATAGCTGCATGTGCGGAAAAAGGGTACGCCTGTTTTGATAATATTCGCATCATCGGCAAAGATCCGTATCATACTTTCCGGAGAAATCTGTGCCCAGGCAAAAAAGCAGGCTGACATGGAAAGCGCGATACCAAGGCCAGCTGCCACAGACTTTCTGATGCGTTCCGGTTTCTTTGCACCCAGATTCTGTGCGGTGATGGCGGAAAGCGCGCTGGCAATGGAAGTCGCGGGCAGCATGGCAAAGACGTCATATTTGCTGGCTACGCCGACCGCCGAGGCGGCATAGATGCCGAGCGAATTGACTACAGCGGTCAAGTATAAAAAAGAAAGCCTTATCATACACTCCTGAAAGGAAATCGGGATGCTTAATCCTGCCAGTTCCCGTACTTTGTCTTTATCAATACGGAAATTGTGCAGGCGGAAGGTAAAGAGGAAGTTATGTCTGTTTAAGTAAAAAACGGCAAACAGCATGCTGAAACCCTGCGATAGAATTGTAGCCAGCGCAGTACCCGAAGCATCCATGCCGATATATCTGACAAAGATAATATCCAGAAAGATATTCATGATGCAGGCGATAGCCACGAACATCATGGGCCTTACGGAATCGCCGTAACCGCGCAGGATAGAACTGATCGCGTTATAGCCGCAGATAAAGAAAATGCCCATAAAGCAGATAGCGGTATAATCGTGCGCCGCTGAAAACGCGCTTTCCGGCGTATGCAAAAGGCGCAGGATCGTATCGCCCACAAGCAGCATGATAACAGTCAAAATGACGGAAAAACCTGCAAAAACAGTCAGCGTGGAGCCGATAGCCTTTCTGGCTTCTTCGGGTTTACCCATACCGATGTATTTGCCGACTAAAATAGTGCCGCCAAGCGTCATACCGGTGATGATACTGGTGATGATCTGTGTGACCTGCGTGCCGGTAGAGACCGCGGCCACGCTTTCGGCCGTACAATATTTACCGATCACCATGAGGTCTACCGCGCCATAGAGCGCCTGAATGATATTGGCTAACAGGAGCGGGATAGAGAAGCGGATCAGCGTCCGGATGATACCGCCCTGCGTCAGGTCGTTGCTGTTACTTGTATGTGACTGTGACTGTGTATGCTTATTGTCCATGTGCTGTATGATACCTTTCCCTGCTTTAGAGCAGTATTGAATAGCGGGAACCTGCCTGCTATATTGTTTTCAGTTTTTTGTGAAATATAATAAAAGTATAAACCCTCCAGTTACTGGAGAGTCAACGGAGGTCGTGGATTTTAATGGAAGATCAGAGGCAAAATGCAGGAAACATTTTATATGATGCGAATGACATGGTAAAAGCAGGGTGTAATGACTGCCGGGGATGTTCCGATTGCTGTAGAGGGATGGGAGATTCCATCATCCTTGATCCTTATGATATCTGGCAGTTGGAAGTCAATTTGAAATGTACTTTTGCGGAGCTGTTACAGGAAAAAATAGAACTGCATGTGGAAGAGGGGCTGATCCTGCCGCATCTGAAAATGCAGGGAAAAGCAGAACAGTGCGGATTTCTGGACGAAAACGGCAGGTGCGGCATCCATGTCTTCCGCCCCGGTCTTTGCAGGCTGTTTCCGTTGGGGAGAAATTATGGGGAAGGGAAACTGCAATACTTTTTACTACAGGAAGTCTGTCCATATGCCGGTCATACGAAAATGAAAATTAAAAAATGGCTTGCGGTGCCGGAACTCAGAAAATACGAAGCGTTTCTGGTAACCTGGCACGGTCTGCGCAGGACATTGCAAGATCAATTAGACGAGGCCCGGATAAAAGAGATCAACATGCAGTTTTTGCATATTTTTTATGAAAAGCAGTACGGGCCGGAAGATTTTTATACGCAGTTTGAAGAGCGGCTGGCGGCTTATAAGTCTGTTATTGTCTTCAGATAGGCGGCAGGATAAAATGGAGATGACTTGTAAAAACCAAAAATTACATTTTTATGTTGAAATAAATGTAATTTTCAACATTAATATTGACGAATGTAATTTCGATTGTTAAAATAAAAGTGGAATCATCAAAATATTTATTCATGCGGGCAATAAACCAGGCAGATGTATTTTAGAAAGGAAGATCAATGAAAAGGAAAATTTTGTCTGCTCTTTTGAAATGGAAGGATATGGAAACAGGGCGTCTGCCTCTGTTGCTATATGGAGCAAGACAGGTCGGAAAAACATATATGATGAAAATGCTTGGGATGGCGTATTTCAGGAATACGCTTTATGTTAATTTTGAGGCGGATGGAGAGATCGGAGATCTGTTTCAGGTGGATATCCATGCAAATACAATTATCGGGATACTGGAAAGATATTATCATATAGAGCTGATTCCGCAGGAAACGCTTATTATTTTTGATGAAATACAGATGTGTGAAAGGGCGTTGGAATCTTTAAAATATTTTGCGGAAGAAGCGCCGGAATACTATATTATTGCGGCAGGGAGTCTTCTGGGGGTAGCTTTAAACAGGGAAAAGTATTCTTTCCCGGTCGGAAAGGTGCAGATGCTCACTATGTATCCAATGGATTTTGAAGAATATTTATGGGCGAAAGGGAAAGAACTGTTAGCAGATACGATCCGTGAGCATTTCAGAAAAAATAAACAGATGCAGGAAATGCTTCATAATGAAGCATTGCAGGAATATCAGAATTATTGTATTATAGGTGGTATGCCGGCAGTAGTTTTGGCGGATATTTCTGACAATCCTACGATCAGGTCAGATGAAATGCGCAAAATGATATTGGATTCATACGTTGCGGATATGGCTAAGTACGCGCAGTCGGGTGAAACTGTAAAGATATATGCGGCATATGATTCCCTTCCGGTACAGCTTGCCAAAGACAATAAAAAGTTTCAATATAAATTGATCAAGCAGGGCGGAAGAGCCTCACAGTATGGTGATGCCATTGACTGGCTGATCAAAGCGGGGATTGTTCATAAGTGTACAAAATGTTCGCAGGGATATCTGCCCTCCGCGGCTTATCAGGATTTGACGGCGTTCAAATTATATTACAGCGACATGGGAATGTTATCGGCGCGCACGGATATGACGCTGCAACGTTTTTGTAGCAGCGAAAGCGAACATTTCAGAGGAATATTTGCGGAAAATTATGTTGCCTGTGCATTAAAGAGTCTGGGGTATGAATTGTTTTACTGGGAATCAGATGGTATTTCGGAAATTGATTTTCTGATTACGATCGGTGAGCATGTGATTCCTGTGGAGTGTAAGGCAGGAAATCACGTAAAGGCTAAAAGTCTGCTGGTTTATCGTGAAAAGTACAAACCGGAATATGCGATCAGAATATCCAGAAGAAACTTTGGTATGGCTGACGGGATCAGAGCAGTACCGTTGTATGCGGTGTTTTGTATAGGTGAAGAACAGGAAGGGGAATAACCATGAAGACAGGGATTGTTAAAAAATGTATTCATGCCGTACAGACAGCCCAAAAGCAGAAAGGAAGATTGAGAAGATGAAACGAATAAAAAAGAGTATATCAGCGCTTATTTTTATAATATGTATGGCACTGTGCTGTGCCTGTGGGAAGACGGACACAGGGAGTGCGGCGGGAAATTCTATTGAAGGGGAACTTGTCGATATCATGACGGAAATCTATGCGGGCGTGGATGTGGATGCGGAAACAAAAGAGGCGATGCAGGGATATATTACGGATATGCTGACAGCGGATAATGAGCAGGCTCTTCTTGGTGTGGCGGGGATTTCCTATACAGAGGGGGTTTTTTCGGTGCCAATGATCTCTTCGATTCCTTATCAGTGTGTATTGTTACGCGTTTCGACTGATGATGTGGAAAGTGTGAAAACAGCGTTAAAAGAAAACGCTGATCTGAATAAATGGGTTTGCACCAGTGCGGAAACTGCGCTGGTGGAGAATGTCGGAGACGTTGTTTTATTTATCATGTGCGATACGGATACGGCCTATGCGGTCAGCGAGTCGTTTCAGGCATTGGGAAAGTGAGATTGCCGGGATAAACTGGTAGCAGCAGGGTGAATTTGAGTCGCCGCAGAGCGACGGCATGGAGGCTGGAACAGGGTGAACAAAGATCCATTTAGGGAATATATCAAAGAAACTGAACCCGCAAAGCGGTACAAAGGGTATGCGTGGCATACAGCTATTGGTCTGCAGGCGGTCGATGGACTTAGGACATCAGAATATCTGGTGCGTACTGCTGTCCGTAATATTGAGGGCGAGATATCTTTTGAAGAAGCAAATGCGCTTTTGCAGACTTATTACGAAGAAAATCCTGCCCGTGATGAAGAAGAACGCACCGAGGAGGCCGATAAAGTAGCGGCAAGGATTGCAACGCTTCTGTCCGAGCGGGCATTCAGTTTTACGCCAAATGAGTATCTTTCCATTCATAGAAAGCTGTTTATCGGTATCTATTCCCACGCGGGACACATCCGGGACTATAACATTACAAAAAAGGAATGGGTGTTGGATGGGGCGACTGTGCTCTATGGCAGCGCTACAGAGTTGCGGGAGACGCTGGACTATGATTTCTCTGAGGAGAAGAAGTTTTCCTATCGAAATCTTTCCATGGATGAGATCATTCATCATCTTGCGGTATTTATAGCGAGGCTTTGGCAGATTCACGTATTCGGTGAAGGAAATACCAGAACGACAGCTGTTTTTTTTATCAAATATCTGCGCACACTGGGTTTTGATGTGACGAATGACATTTTTGCGGAGAATGCGTGGTACTTTCGGAATGCACTGGTCAGAGCCAATTACAATGATTTAAAAAATGGCATTCATGAGACGACAGAGTATCTGGAGGTCTTTCTGCGGAATCTTCTGCTTAATGAGATGCATCCGCTTCATAACCGGACATTGCATGTCAGTGGAATTTTTAAAACGATTGAAAAACCGGACATTGGAATGGTGAAACAGGATGTTGTAACGATAAAACCGGACATTTGGACTGAAAAACCGGACATTGGCACTCTGAAAGTGGACATTGAGAAGAGTTTTCTGCCCAAGACGGCAGGTCATATTTTAAAACTTCGTGAGGCTTTTGGAGATCAAACGGTCTTTGGCCGTTCAGATGTGATGGCAGTAATTGGTATGAAAGCATCCAGAGCGTCTGAGTTTTTGAAAGAGCTGGTGGAGCATGGCATTATCGAGCCGGTGTCTGGACATGGAAAGGGGAAGTATCGTTTCAGGTATTGAGAAGAAAGTTAAGTCCTATCAATTCAGTAGGACTTAACTTCTTTCCATAATTCATTATAGAGCGCATCCCCATCTTCACCCAGATAGGTATAGCTTTCCAGATTGTCATACTGTATCAGATCGGGAAAGGCGATAGGTGAATTTTTAATTTCTTCATCTTCAATTAAGGCCCTGGCCGCGTCGTTGGGAGTCGAGTAGGTGATATACTGGAAATTTTTCAGGGCAATATCTTCCCGGCACATAAAGTCAATGAACTTTTCAGCGTTTTCCTTATGTGGAGCATCTTTTAAGATGACCCAGGAATCTATCCATACGTTAGTGCCTTCAGTGGGAATGACATATTCCAGATCGGGATTTTCGTATTGTGTGTAGATTGCTTCACCGGAATAGATAACGCCGATGGCTGCCTCGCCGCTTATCATCTTATCGCGCACTTGATCGACGACATAAGCCTGCACGAGCGGTTTCTGCGCAATCAAAGCGTCTTTGGCCTGTTGCAGCTTATCGGGGTCGAGTGTGTTCATGGAATAGCCGTATATTTTTTCTGCGACCATGAAAGCGTCCCTGACGGAGTCCTGCATCAGTATCTCGTCCGTATATTTTTCATCCCAAAGTTGAACCCAACTGGTAATAGGCTCCTCTACCAGGGTCTTATTATAAAGGATGCCTACAGTGCCCCAGCAATAGGGGACAGAGTATTTATTTTCAGCGTCAAAGGCGCGCGACAGCATCCAGTACTGGCTGCCGATATTGGCTTTGGCATTGGGAATGTGCGTAAAATCCAGTTCTAAGAGCAGGTCATTTTTGATCATTTTATGGATCATATAATCGGAAGGGCAGACGACGTCATATTCGGCAGCACCGGTCTCTATCTTGGGATACATGGTTTCGTTTGTCTCAAATTCATCATAGATCACCTTGATGCCTGTTTCTTCTTCAAACTGTGTAAGTGTATCCGGGTCTACATATTCGCCCCAGTTATAGACAATGACCACATTTTCATCATCACTCTTTGCACCGCATCCGCTAAGTGCGCAACCGCCGAGCAGGCATAGCGCGGCGCAAAGATATAATAAAAGCTTTTTTTTCATTTTATGAGTTGATCCTTTCTGAAATCAGCCGTTTGATTTTGCACTTTGCTCATTTTTGTCCGGCGTCCTGTTGACCAGGATAAGCAAAACCAGCACCGTTACGAAAATAAGAGTAGAAAGCGCGTACATTTCCGGCTTAATCCCTTTTTTGACTTCCGTATATATTTTGGTTGATAAAGTGTCGATCCCTGCGCCTTTCGTAAAATGCGTGATGATAAAGTCATCTAACGACATGGTAAAAGCCATTAAAAACCCGGATAAGATACCCGGCATCAGGTCGGGAAGCATGACCTTGAAAAATGCGGTGACATGTGAGGCGCCGAGGTCAAGTGCGGCCTCGTAGACGTTTCGGTTTAACTGTTTCATCCGTGGCATGATGCTAAGTATCACATACGGAATGTTAAAGGTAATGTGGGAGAGCAGGATCGTCCCGAAGCCGAAGCGCAGTCCCAGACTGATGAATAATAGCATCAGAGAGATACCGGTCACGATATCCGCATTTAGCATGGGGATATTGGTGATGCCCATAAGGATGGTGCGGTATTTTTTTTTCATGCCGTTCATGGCCAGACAGGCGATCGTGCCGATCACGGTGGCGATGAAGGCGGATAAAAAGGCGATGAGCAGCGTTGTGCCAAGAGCCTCTAAGATAACGTCATCCTCCAGAAGAGAGGCGTACCATTTAAGAGAAAAGCCGCCCCATTTCGCACGGGTCTTGCTGGCGTTAAAAGACAGTACGATAAGCGTTCCGATCGGCGCGTATAGAAACAGAAAAATAAGCGATACATATATTTTTTTAGCAGTCCGCATGATGAGCCTCCTTTATTCTTCTTTATCGAACAGGGCGGAGATCACCATATTGATGAGAATAAAGATCATCAAAACGATGGATAGTCCGCTGCCAAGATGCCAGTTGCCGGCCTGCGTGAACTCCTGTTCGATCACGTTGCCGATAAGCAGTACCTTACTGCCGCCAAGTAACGTACTGATCACGAATGTTGTCAGTGCCGGTACGAATACCATAGTGATGCCGCTGATGATGCCGGGCACGCTGAGCGGCAGGATGATGCGAAAAAAGGTCTGTATCTTATTAGCGCCAAGATCTTTGGCAGCATTAATAACGTTTTCATCTATTTTGGAAAGTGCGTTATATAAAGGCAGCACCATAAACGGCAGGAAATTGTATACCATACCAAGTATGATAGCATACGAAGTATTGATAATTTTTAACGGCGGCAGGTTAAGGAAAGAAAGGATACCGTTGATGACCCCCGTTTTCTCCAGCAAAGTCTGCCAGGCAAGCGTGCGCAGTAAAAAGTTCATCCACATGGGCAGGATAAAGATGAGGATGACAAAATTATGTTTTCCGGTCTTCTTTTCTACCAGTATCATGGCTAACGGATAGGCCAGAAGAAAGCAGATCAGCGTGCACACAACAGATAACAAAAGGGAGCGGCCGAAGGCTCTGGCGTGTCCGATGGAGGCGATCGCCAGAATATTTTCCATTGTAAAGGCGCCCGTCCTATCTGTGATACCATAGTAGAAGATCATGCCAAGCGGTATGATGATAAAAAAGGCTGACCAGAATACATAGGGAGCTGCCAACAGTTTTCTGCCGGAAAGGGAATTAAAATATGATAAAATCTTTGTCCTAGATTTCAAGTGCGACAGCCTCCTCATCTTCAGATTCCGGTTTGTTCATGATCTGGATATTAAAGGGGTCTACCCTGATGCCGACCTTTTGGCCTACAGGCGTAAGCTGGGTGGAGTGTACGAGCCACTCAAAGCCATTCGCCATAACCTCCATTTCATAGTGGACGCCCTTAAAAATAAGATGTGTGACGACGCCTTGTATTGTACCAGCTTCGGGAACGGTCAGTTCCACATCTTCCGGACGTATGACTACATCTACGGGTCTGTGCGTACCGAAGCCTGTATCCACGCAGGCGAAGCGGGCGCCTAAGATTTCCACCAGTTTATCTTCGATCATCGTAGCGGCGATAATATTGCTGTCACCGATAAAATCAGCTACAAAGGCGTTCTCCGGTTCGTTATAGATAGATTCGGGCGTGCCGATCTGCTGGATATATCCCTGGTTCATGACGACTATCGTATCGGACATGGTCAGCGCTTCTTCCTGATCGTGCGTAACGTAAACGAAAGTGATACCCAGTTCGTTTTTCATACGGATGAGTTCATACTGCATCTCCTGACGCAGCTTCAGGTCAAGAGCGCCTAACGGCTCATCCAACAAAAGCACTTTCGGCTCGTTGACAATGGCTCTGGCAATGGCGATACGCTGCTGCTGGCCGCCGCTTAGAAGGTCGGGCATACGGTTTTCATAGCCTTCCAGATTGACCAGTTTTAAGGCGTATTTTATCTTATCGTCGATATAATTTTTTGTTTTTTTCTTGATTTTTAAGCCAAAAGCGATATTATCTGCGATCGTCATATGCGTAAACAGGGCGTATTTCTGGAAAACGGTATTCAGAGGCCGCTTATTGGGCGGTACTTTGGTGATGTCCCGGCCATCAAAAATAACCCTGCCGGTATCGGGATTTACGAAGCCGCCGAGAATGCGCAGAGTGGTCGTCTTGCCGCAGCCGCTGGGGCCGAGCAGGGTCACGAACTCGTTTTCATGTATATTCAGATCAAGGTCATCCAAAACCATCTGTCCGTCAAACGATTTGGAGATATGTTCTAAGTTTATCAGTTCTTTTTGCATGAAAAATCCTCCTCGCTAAAAGTTGGGCGGGGTAGAAATCCAGAGGAATGTGGCGCCTGTTTTTTCTCCCGCTTTGATATAGTGCCCGGAATCCGGTCTGAAATAGAAGGATTCTCCTTTTCTGGCCGTTATGGTCCGTTCTCCGAGAATGATATGGATCGTACCGGAGAGAACGTAACCGAACTCTTCGCCTTCATGCGGAAGGTCGGGATAAGTGGAGCCTCCGGCTTCTAAAGTGACGCGTATCGGTTCCATCATGTTTTTCTGTGCGTTGGGGATGATCCATTCTATTTTATTATGCAGTTCGTTATCCAGTTTTTCAAAATAATCGTCGGCACCGAAGACAATCTGTTCGTCGGCGGTATCTGTAAAAAAGTTTTTTAAGTCTGTTCCCAGACATTGCAGGATGTCAATAAGGGTGGCAATGGAAGGTGAAGTCAGATTATTTTCCAACTGACTGATAAAACCTTTGGACAGTTCGCAGCGGTCGGCCAGTTCTTCCTGCGTGAGTCCCTTTTTGTTCCGCAGTTCTTTGATCTTATTTCCAATGTCCATTTTTCCGGCGGAGTCCATAGATATCGTTCCTTTCGTTAAATGCTTGATTATTCCCGTTTTTTTATGTTTTTCCCACGGTCGGTCGATTCAGTTATAATAAACTTTAAGTTTACTGACACTAAACAAATACTGATACTCATTATACATATGCGGCGGCAAATGTCAATATGTGATCATCATTAACTCATTTTTTTCTTACTTACTCATAAATATCTACGTAATTGACACCTGATTGGTACATAAATATAATTATTGACAATATGGAAATAAGAGTAATGTTTCTTTTAAGAGTGTAGAGAGATTTACTGGCTCATCCATAAAGATAATTTGGGAAAGAAGGGAGCAGGACGATGAAATTAGCGTGGAAAGAATTAGTTTACAGTAAGAAGAAGTATATTTTGATTGAACTTATTATTGTACTTCTGGTATTTATGGTATTGTTTTTGTCGGGACTGGTGGAAGGACTCGGCAGGGCGGTAATTTCCGGCATTGAGGATATGGATGCAGATTATTTTCTCCTCAGTGATTCTGCAGAAAGTCTGATAACGGTTTCGGATCTGGATCTGGATGTTTATGCACAGGCGGATGGACAGACGGACGCGGAACTTGCGGTTTTGGATATACAGCGGATGTATCTGACAAAAGCGGATGATACGGAAAAAATGAATATTACTTATTTTGCCGTTGAAAGAGGCAGTTTTCTTGAACCGTCTGTGGCGGAAGGCGTACAGTTTGGAGATGCGGATGTGGAAAATCCCATTATCTTAGATGATGATTTCCAATCAGAGGGCATTGAAACAGGCGATATTGTCTCAGACTCGTCAACAGGTCTGGAATTTACTGTTATTGGTTTTGCAAAAGACCAGATGTACGGACATACTTCGATTGGATTTATTCCCACGGATACATACCATGAGCTGCGCACACTGTTGAATCCATTATATGAGAAGTCCTGTCATGCGGTTGTCATCAGGGGAACGGATATAGAGAATATCCGGATCGAGGGAACAGAGCTGATTTCCAAAGCGGATATTGTGGAAAATATTCCATCTTATAAGGCAGAGCATATGACCATTACCATGATTATCTGGGTTCTGGAAATTGTTACTGCGGTAGTGATCGGTGTTTTTTATTATATTCTCACGCTCCAGAAACAGAAGCAGTTTGGTGTCATGAAGGCCATTGGCGTGGAGATGAAACTGTTAGCCGGCATGGCCGCAGGACAGGTATGTATGATTGCGGTATTCGGCGCGCTCCTTGCGGCTGTCCTGACTTATGGAATGGCGGCGGCGCTTCCACAGGCGATGCCTTTTTATCTGAAGAATGAAAATGTGTGTATTTTACTGGTGGTATTCATATTGGTTTCTATTGCATCGAGTCTGATTTCCATGTTGAATATTGCCAAAGTTGATCCAATGAAAGTGATCGGAGGTGCAGACGAATGAGTGAATATGTGTTGGAACTGGAGCATATAGCAAAAGCATACCCGGATGGCGGAAGAAAAAATGTGGTTTTAAATGATATATCTTTAAAGGTGGAAAGAGGAGATTTTATTGCCATCATCGGGCCATCTGGATCTGGCAAAAGTACCTTCCTGACAATTGCAGGAATGCTGTTGTCGCCGGACGCCGGGAGTGTTACGATCAATGGAGAGAACCTGTCCGGTAATAAGAAAAAGAACTGGACACGGATACGCAAGGAGCACATAGGATTTATTTTCCAGAATCATCAGCTTCTGCCGTATTTAAAAGCCAGAGAGCAGCTTTCCATGTTCCAGTCTAAAGAGAACCGGGACAGGATCAATATTGATGATATGTTTGAGGAACTGGGAATAACGGAATGCAAAACCCAATATCCCTCAAAACTGTCAGGCGGACAGAAGCAGCGTATAGCCATTGCCAGGGCATTTGTAAATGACCCGGATATCATCCTTGCGGACGAGCCAACCGCAAGCCTTGACAGAGAGCGGGGCAGACAAGTGGTGGAAATGATGAGGATGGAAGTGAAAAAATATAATAAAGCGGCCATTATGGTGACGCATGATGAGAGGGTGCTGAATCTGGTGGACAAAGTGTATTGTCTGGAGGATGGAACACTGACAGAAAGAACTTTGCGCTAAATGAATCCTGCTAAATGAATGAGACGTTTCTAAAGTGAAAAAGTTATGAGATATGCCTATCGTTTTGTGAAAAAAAGATTAACAAATGGAGGGAGATGTGGTAGAATCAGGTTAATGAGAGAATGGAGGAACCATCTTATGGAAAAAGGTAAATATGTAGCGTATGTCTCTACCTATACGATTGGAAACAAGGACAAATACGGTATCAGGATCTATGATGTGGATATTGAACATGGCCGTATGAGTGAAAAAAACCAGGTGGAGATTACCAATTCATCTTATATCAGCATTTCTCATAACCAGAAATTTTTATATTCCATCACAGACTTCGGCGTGGAGGCTTACAGGATCCTGCCGACGGGAGACCTGGAGAAAATTAATGACGGCAGTATCAATGGTATGAGAGGCTGCTATCTTTCTACCGATTATGACGATCAGTTTCTGTTTGTAGGCGGTTATCATGATGGGAAGATCACGGCCCTGCGTTTGCGCGAGGACGGCGGTATCGGAGAGATCACCGACGAAATCTATCATAAGGGGCTTGGCAGTATCGCGGAACGTAATTTCAGACCGCATGTCAACTGTGTGAAGATGACGAGGGACAATAAATATCTGTGCGCCGCCGATCTGGGTATGGATCATACGAATGTTTACCGCCTTGACCATGTAAACGGCAAGCTGCGTCCAATCGACATGATCCGCAGCGAGCAGGAATCCGCCCCCAGACATCTGAAATTTTCCAAAGACGGCAGATACCTTTATATCGTACATGAATTAAAGAACTGCATCGACGTCTATACCTATCAGGAGATAAACGGCAATCCGGAATTTGAGAAGATCCAGACGATCTCAACCTTGAATGATTATCATGCGGGCGGTTCCGCGGCCAGTGCTCTGAATATCTCCGAGGATTTTAAATATATGGTAAGTTCCAATGCCGGAGATAACAGCGCAGTCCTTTATAAGATAGACGAGGAGAACGGTAAATTAGAGAAAATACTGTGTCTGCCGATCAGCGGCGATTATCCGAAGGATGCGAATCTTTTCCCGGATAATAAGCACCTTGTTTCCCTGAACCATGAGTCGAATACGATGACATTTTTCAATGTGGATCTGGAAAAAGGACTGCTCATCATGAACGGAAAAGAAATTGAAGTTCCGCAGCCAAACTGTATTATCTTTCATAGACTTGCACAATAGAAAAAAATGTGATATTATAAAATAATCTATAGATAAATGTAAAAAAGTGCAATGAATATAACGCGAAAGAAGCTGAATGTGTCATATGCAGACAAAGAAGTCCAGTCCAGCCCTGTTACAGGCAGGTAATTTTATAGCAGCAGTCATTGGCTCTCTGATCATTGCCGCAGGTATTGGATTTATTTTGTATGACACCGGGTTATATCTGCATGGCAGTTCTGTTTATGCGCAGATGTACAAGGTCGAAGTTCTGGCGGAGTCGATAGCAGACGGGGTATGGTTCCCGCCATATGCCGGAGACTGGTATAACGGTTATGAGATCTTCCGCTATACGTCGCCGTTTGCTTATCTGCCGGCAGCGGTGATCCAGCAGGTTTTTCATGCCGATATACATATCAGTATCTGTGTGTTTTATGGACTTATGGCGTTTGTTTCCCAAATGGGATTTATGTTATTCGGCATCAGGGAAAAAAAGAGACTGGCGGCATTTTTGACAGGACTAGCTTTTTTGCTTTTGCCGACTACTTTTTCCATACTGATACTCGAAGGCAGTCTGGATGCGGTCATGAGTCTGGCGTTTATGCCGCTTGCCCTGTTTTTCCTGCATGATTTTATGAAGCGGAAACACAGGATAGCGTTATTGCCGTTTTCCGGTATCTTTTGTCTGATTATACTGGCGGATTATATCGCGGCTATCGCTTTCGGTATTGTGTTGTTGTTATATCTTATATTTTACGCGATCGCGGCCAGGGCATGGAGATATGCCGTGGCAGTCATCGCCAATATGTTGATCTTATATGTGATAATGGGATATTATCTTTATCCTGCTATTGCAGGCGGCCTGTTAAGTAAGGATAATATCATACACGGCAATGTGCAGCCGCCTGTCAGCATCGCGCTGCTGGTGATCGCCGTCATCGGTCTGATAACAGCAGACAGGAGCCGGGTTGCGGGTTTTTTATCGACGGTGCTTTTTATCGTTCTGGCCTTACCGGTCATGGAGCCGGTCAGAAAGATGATGTCTTCGCCGATCTTAGAGAAAACATACTGGTATCTGCTGATTGCCGTGACAATCTTCATGGTCACGCTGTTATGCTGGCAAAGACTGCGGCCAGTCTTTTTGGTGATCGCACTCTGTGTCATTGTGGGAGAAAATATCCCGCAGATCGCCTCATTGGGAGATGGAAATCGTGTTTTGCAGGAAAACGAGGCGTTTGTTACAGATTATCTTTTGGAAGAAGCGGCGGCTTATACGGATAACAGAGTGGTACTGATGGATCTGACAAGGCTGGGGGCGTTTCCACAGTGGTATTTTGCGGGCAGAGGTGTGGATACTATGGGCGGCTGGGATTTTGACAGCGCGCTTACGACACGGAATCTGACCACTTTAAATGAAGCATTCGCCGACGGGTTTTATGATTATATGTTTGACAGGATGCTGCTTTATGGTAATGATACGGCTATTATCTTAAAAGAATTTCTGGAAGAGGGGGCCTATGATACGCTGATTGCAGCAGGAGCGCGAAACGGTTACGAAGTGTGGTCGGAGAATGACAAGGCGCTTGTTTTTAAGGCGGCGGCTGTCAATGGCAGTTACGGTGTGGTCACGCAGTATACGAATATGGCCATAGGCACGGATGCGGCATATATCGCTTACATATATCCTTCTTTTGCTTACGGGAACAGCGATTATCTGGATGATTATACGATAACGGAACTGGAGCAGTATCAGAAACTGTTTCTGGCGGGTTTTACTTACCGGGATAAAGAGACGGCGGAAAATATGCTCAAAGAACTTTCACGCAAGGGAACCGAGATTTATATTGACATGCAGCATATTCCGGTCAACGCCCTTACCGGCAAGAATGAATTCATGGGCGTGTATGCACAGTATGTCCAGTTTACCGAGGACTTTCCGATTCTGGAGAACGATAACGGCAATCAGTTTAAACTGGATTTTAAAGCGGGCGGATATGATGTCTGGGATACCGTATATATTTCCGGATGCGAAGAGATTGTCAAAGAGTCTATTTATGAAAACAACAACCACTTAGTATATTTAGGAAAAAACTATGAACCGAATGTAACGTTCATGGGATTTAATCTTCTGTATTATTACTTGACGACACACAATCAGGATTTAAAGCGTTTTCTGGATGAAGCATTACAGATTTCATCGGAAGACCTGCACGAACCGGTCATCGTACCGGTACAGATAGAGAAGGAACCTTCCCGGATCACAGTGCACACGGAGGAAGACGGGGTCAACTGCAGCCTTGCCGCCGTTGATGCGCTCACAGCGGACAGAATCGTTTCCACACAGGAGAATCTGCTCGTGGTCAATCAGGGAGATACCATATTTAATATCGTTTACGCGGGACGAAGAGAGGGTAAATTTTTCAGCATCATAGGTTTGATCGCGCTTGGAATCATATGGATCAGCGTGTATGTCCTGTTAGAAAACGATGATAGCAAAAAAACTGATGAGGTGCAGTAAGAGGAGGAAATTAAGATGAAGAGGCGGACAAAAAAACTGGTGTTTCCCTTGTTGATGTCGGGAATCATGATTGGGTCGAACGTATGCTATGTATGTGCGCAGGGCCAGATAGCAGACGTTGCGGTCACAGCAGAAGCACCTGTAGCTGTAAGTGAACCGGAAAGCAGCGTGACGGTACCGGAGGCACAACCGGCAGCGATGGCACAGGCTGAGCAGACAGTGCAGCCGACAGCAACGGATACACAGACCGAGCAGATGACCCAGCCGGCAGCAACGGATACACAGACTGAGCAGGCGGCGCAGCCGGCAGCAACGGATACACAGACCGAGCAGGTGGCGCAGCCGGCGGCGACAGATACGCAGACGGAACAGACGACCCAGCCGGAGAGTGAAACGCAGACCGAGGGAACGACAGAAACAAACGGTGATGTGCAAAATGAAGCGGATGTGGTCACGCCTGAGCAGGGCATCGATGTAGAAACGGGAGAAGGCACAGAGAACGATACAGAGAGTACGGATGTGACCGGAGAAGTATTGCCGGATGACGCTGCGGCGGCAGATGGAGCAGAAGAACTTCCCGAACAGACTTTTGTAAACGCCAGTGGAGAGGAAGTACTTCCTTCCACGTTAGTCGGTGTAGATTATAATACAGTTTCGGAATTATATGATGGCGCGGCCAATGTGATAAAGCAGTATGTGATCTCGGATACCTGTGACAAGGATACAGTCATGGAATGTTATGTCGATGAGAATGGGAGTCTGGTTATGCTCATTTCACAGGGAGTTCCGAAGAGTGAAATGCCGGAAGAAGAGGCTGGCTTTGTAGAAAAAGTGGCCTATGAACTGGAGGCTGTATTTGGAGACAGCAGTTCCGCTCCGGCGATAGATGGAAGTTTCACTGGCTGGGATGATATTCCGGCATCTTATGAATTTAACTGGAATAAACCGGACGCATGGGTAGACGGTGTGCACTATACAGAAACAAACAGCACGGACGTGCGTCATGAGATGAAACTTTACAGCGATGGTGAGAATGTATATCTGAAGGTTATTTTTGCCAGAGAATTCTGCAATGGACAGGTAGCCAACGGCAATGACTATCAGTTTTGGATTGATGACGGGCAGATGGCGGCTTATCAGGTAGAATGGCCGGATGGATCGAATCTTGCCAATAGTGGCAGCATACAGCCGGGTGTGTATCAGGTGGATGTCAGACATCGTGACAGTTCCTGGTCATATGTTCTGACAGACGGAGCGGTTGCTTACTATTGTATAAACGAAGGCAATTTAAATAATGAACTGGAATTAAAAATCCCGATTTCCGAGTTCGTAAAGCAGAATCCCAATATTGATCTGGATAATTATAGTAAGATCGGATTTTTTACGCCGAATCTGATGCAGGATAAGATATGGACGGCAGGTGCATCTACAGGTGCAGAACCCTTTGCGGCGGCAATGTTCTTATTGGTACCGACCAGCTACATTGTAATTAAGAAAAAAGACAAAAAGGAGATGGCATTTGCATGAGCGAACGACATGAAGCATATTTGTATCATGTAACTTTTAATGCAATGCATAATCTGGTTGTAAACGATCCTAAGAGAATGCATGCCCACACGTTTTGTGTGGGCATCTATACCATAGAAAAACAGGAAGACCATCCTGTTTTTTTAAGTAGCGAAAAAATCCTCGAACGGTATTTTGAACGGTTTAAGGGAATCCGGCTGAATGAGGTGCCGCCTTTTATTGAGACTATACCGACGTTGGAGAACATGGGGAATGTTTTTTATGAGGATCTCAAACCGCTCTTTGACAGGAACGGCATGCAGCTTCTGCTTCTGGAAGTGGGTGACTCGCCGATCTCTACCTACGGCGTCGGAGAACGTCCGATGGTCGGCAACGTTTATAATTTAGCGCAGACGGAACTGGTGGACGAGTACTGTGAACGTGTACGGCAGCGATATGAGCAGAGAGTACCGAAAGGGGGTAAAAATGGCAGGTAGGATCATTATCTTTATTGTGTTATTTCTTGTATGGTTATATATTCTGACGGTCTTTAAAAGAAAGAAACTGGAATTTTTTTATTTCCTCTTAGGCAGTATCGGTACTTTTTTATTCAGCTTTGCGCTGTTACGAAATGTGATGACCAAAATACTGACAACGTTGACCTGTTTTTTGACGGGATTACTCGGAAATGTGTTGGGGCTTTTCAAAGCCTATACTTCGCATTCTATTCTTTTCATCGAAAATGCGGATGGCCCGATTTCTTTGTATGTGGATTTTGAGTGCGGCGGTGTCATAGAGATTCTGGTTTTCATTTCCCTGATCTGGTTTTTTGCCGTATATAAGGTTAAGGAGAAGGCGTTGATATCTCTGGCGGGTATCGTATGGATCATTCTGGCCAATATCATCAGACTTTTTTCCATCTGCCTGATCATCAACAAATTTGGCAACGAATCATATTATGTGGCACATACGATTGTGGGAAGGCTGATTTTCTATGCACTTTCCATTATCCTGTATTTTTATGTTTTCACGAGGGCACAGATACGCAAACAACGAGTAGGAGAGTTTGGTTATGATAACGAGGATAGCAAATGAGATATTTTTCTGGGCGGCATGGATCATTATACCGCTTTTGATCGAGATCATACCGGCAGTAGGCAATTTTTTTATCCTGCTGTTTAAACGTATGCGGATAGCGGACGATATCAAACTGGAATATCTGCCGAACATTACGCTGATGATACCGGTCTATAATTCGGGACAGACTTTGTACCGCTGTATCAAGTCCATAGATGAATCGACTTATCCGAATCATCTGATTGAGATCATGCTGGTGGATAACGGCTCGAAAGATAACAGTTTTGAGATATTCCAGAAAGCACAGATTGAATTTCCGACACTGGCCATGTGGTGGATGAATTCCAAGCAGGGAAAGTCCAAGGCATTAAATAAGGCTATTTTTAATAGCAACGGAAAATATATCATCAATATCGACAGCGATGGCATTCTTGACCAGCATGCGCTTATGAATATCGTCAGACAGTTTGAAACTTTTCATGATATCGACTGCATGACGGGTGTTATTTTAATTGAACCGGCGCTGATTGACGAAACAAAGGGCTTTTTCTTAAAGCAGTTCCGGAAACTGGAATTTATGGAATATGCGCAGGCTTTTCTGGCAGGAAGGAACTTTGAGTCGCAGTTTAACAGTATCTATACGTTATCGGGCGCTTTTTCCTCTTTCCGTAAGTCGGTACTGATGAAGACCTTTTTATATAATACCAATACCATTTGCGAGGATACGCATTTAACGTTCCAGATCCGGGCCATCCTTAAGAAAAAGGTGCATTTGTGCAATGACGCTATCTTCATGGTGGATCCGATTGAGAGCGTGAACAAATTCTATACGCAGAGACAGCGCTGGCAGATAGGGGAGCTGGAAGTTTCCCATATGTTCTTAAAAAACAAACTTCACAGACCGCTTACAGGGTATTTTAACGATTTTGTCATCCGTCTGTTGATGACTGACCATACCTTTGCTTTCCCGCGGATGATCTGGTATTTTGTACTGATCGCGCTTGGCTGTATGAATTATAATTTCCGTAATGTCGGTATCGCCTGCCTTATCATTTATGCACTGTATGTGTTCAGTTCGTTTTTGTATTATCTGAATATCATTTCTTTCCTGAAAGGATATCCGGATCTGCGCAGATATTATGCGAGAAAATTACTGTACCTTTTCGTGCTGCCTCTCTTTAATCTGTTCGCCTTTTTCGTCAGATTCGCAGGTATCATCAATTCGATCAAGCGAAAGAGCAGCTGGAAGACGCTGACATTTACGGAAGAGCGTAAGATGGTGGGGGAAACCGTGCGCAAGGACTTTTTCTTTGTGCTAAACGGCAGGGAATTGCTGTTAAAGATACTGGAAAAGCCGGAACCGACGGACAGAAAACGAACCGCCAGAAGAAAAGTCAGGCGCAGGACTGCATAGAATGGGGGAGATAAATGGAAAAAACATACAGGCAGTATAAATTGAAATCTTATCTGAATATGAATCATTTTATCATAATTGATAACAAACCCGGCGAGGTGCATCCGCATACATGGGAACTTATTGTCAGCGTTATTTCCGCGCAGAGCGATATGACGCCCTTTGTCAATATCGAGCGGAGGATAGAACAGATTTTAGAGCAGTATCAGGATAAACTGCTCAATGACTGCGCGCCATTTGATAAGCTGGTACCGACCGTGGAGAATGCGGCCAGATATTTTTTCCGGCTGATACAGGACAGTATCATTCAGGAGGGCTGGATCTTAATGATGTTAGAGGTGAGCGAGACGCCGACCAGATCCTATATCATCAATGCGCTTTTGAACGAAGACGATATATGGGATGAATGGTATGAGAACATCACCAGAAAGAATATGGGTATTGCAAGACAGATGGATGTCTGAACTTAAGATGATGCTTAAGATATGAAATCTGAAATGAGTCATAAAAGAAAGAACCCCGACATACATTTTAGTAAGTATGGAAGGGGTTTTTTTATGGACATTAATAACAGAAATGAATATGCGGTATACAAAGACATACAGGATAGAACGGGCGGGGAGATCTACATAGGCGTCGTAGGACCCGTCAGAACTGGAAAATCTACTTTTATCAAACGGTTCATGGACTTACTCGTTCTGCCTTATATGGAAAATGAGCATGAAAAGGAACGGGCCAGGGATGAACTGCCGCAGAGTGCAGGCGGCAGAACGATCACCACTACGGAGCCGAAATTTATTCCCAAAGAGGCGGCACAGATTCATTTAGGCACGGACATTGATGTAAAAGTCCGGCTGATCGACTGCGTCGGCTATATGGTGGAGGGCGCCTCCGGTCATATGGAAGAAAACGAAGAAAGACTGGTAAAAACACCGTGGTCCGCGGAGGAGATTCCTTTTACAAAAGCGGCGGAGATCGGTACGCGCAAGGTTATCAAAGACCATTCGACCATTGGTATCGTTATTACCTGCGACGGTTCGTTCGGAGAACTTCCGCGCAGTAGTTTTGTGGAGGCGGAAGAGCGGACGATAAAGGAATTACAGGATATACATAAACCTTTTCTGGTGCTGCTCAATTCAGCGAAGCCTTATGCGGAGGAGACAAGGCAGATAGCGGATGAGATACACGAGAAATATCGGGTGAGCGTCATGCCGGTCAACTGTGAGCAGTTAAAACAGGAAGATATCAATCGCATCATGGAAAATATTTTATATGAGTTTCCGTTGACGATGATAGAATTTTATATGCCCAAATGGGTGGAAATGCTCTCTTATGACCATAAGATGAAACAGGACATCATCAGCCGTATCAAAACGCTCATGAATGAACTGACAAATGTCAGGGATATCACGAAGGCCAACTTTGATCTGGAGAGCGAGTATATCCGGAAATGTAAACTGGACGGTATCAATATGTCGGAGGGCAGCGTCAAGATCGTACTGGATCTGGATGATACTTATTATTATGAGATGATAAGCGATCTGGTGGGTGAGCCTATCGTCAGTGAATATCAGATGTTATCTACGTTAAAAGAGATGGCAAAGATGAAGAGAGAGTATACCAAAGTGCTTCATGCGATGGAATCTGTCCGTTATAAAGGATACGGCGTGGTGATGCCGGATAAGGAAGAAATCGTATTGGAAAAACCGGAGGTCATCAAACAGGGAAATAAATTCGGCGTCAAGATCAGGGCCGAGAGTCCGAGCATCCATATGATAAAAGCCAGTATCGAGACGGAAATTTCGCCGATCGTCGGCACCGAGACGCAGGCCAAAGATCTGATACAATATATTTCGGATACCGGAACGAGCGACGAGGGCATCTGGGAGACAAATATTTTCGGAAAAACGATAGAACAGCTTGTAAATGACGGTATTTCCACCAAAATTGCCATGATAAACGAAGAGAGCCAGGTCAAATTGCAGGAAACCATGCAGAAAATTGTCAACGACAGCAACGGCGGCATGGTGTGTATTATCATTTGATATATAATAGCGCATGTTATTGAAATGAGGAATTTTTTCAAAAAAAGGGATATCGTGAAGGTATCTCTTTTTTGAAATTGCTCCAAAGAGCGGAAGAATGCGAAGCATTCTTCTGAACATAATGCCGAAGGCATTTTGTTCTTTTCATCTACTTTGGAAAATGATATACTGATAATATCTGGATATTATCAGTTGTAAAGAATCAGAAAAATAACAGGAAAAGGAAGGACTGCGCTATGAACGAAGTATATGCAAAATTATTAAAATGTTTTGAATGCTATAAAGAAAGGATAGATTTTAAACCGGATGTGGCGGTAGTCTTAGGTTCCGGTCTTGGCAATTTCGCCAGAGTCGTGGATGTCAAGGCGGAACTTCCCTATTCGGAGATAGCAGGTTTTCCGGTATCTACCGTGCCCGGACATGCGGGTAAATTTATTTTCGGCTATATCGGAGATGTGGCGGTCGTACTGATGCAGGGCAGGGTACACTATTATGAAGGATATCCTATTACGGATGTTGTACTTCCTGCACGTCTGATGAAGATGATGGGAGCGAAGATTCTATTTCTGACCAATGCCTCCGGCGGTATCAATCCGGCGTTCCATGCGGGCAGTCTGATGCTGATTAGAGACCATATCTCCTGTTTTGCACCTAATCCGCTGATCGGTGCCAATATTGACGAATTGGGGACAAGGTTCCCGGACATGACACATGTATATGATGAAGATTTACAACAAATTATTGTGAGTACGGCTAAAGAACATGATATCGAGCTTTTTGAAGGCGTATATGCACAGCTTACAGGGCCTTCGTTTGAGTCCCCGGCGGAAATTAAGATGTTACAGACGCTTGGTGCGAGTGCGGTCGGCATGAGCACGGTCGTAGAGGCAATCGCGGCTAACCATATGGGCATGAAGATCTGTGGTGTTTCCTGCGTCAGCAATCTGGCGGCCGGCATGAACAGTGCGCCGCTTACGCATGAAGAAGTGCAGGAGGCGGCTAACGCGGTAGCGCCTAAATTTGAGATGCTGTTAAAGGAGTCTATCATGAAATTTGGTGCGCTATGCAGGTAGGGATTCATATGTTAAAAGAGGATGCCATTAAGAAATTGATCCACGAGGCGCTGCGGGCCAGAGAATTTTCGTATGCGCCATACTCGGCTTATCATGTCGGTGCCGCGCTCTTAACGGAAAACGGGGATATTTATACGGGCTGTAATATCGAGAACGCGGCCTATTCGCCAACTAACTGCGCGGAACGGACGGCTTTTTTTAAGGCGGTCAGCGAGGGAGAAAGAGAGTTTAAGGCCATTGCCATTACAGGCGGCCCCAAAGGGGAGATCACTACGCAGTATGCCTATCCGTGCGGAGTATGCAGACAGGTGATGATGGAGTTTTGTGATCCTGATAAGTTTCAGATCATTACGGCCAGGTCGGAAAGCGAATACGAGATAAGAGCGCTGGCGGAGCTTTTACCCGCCGGATTCGGCCCAGCTAATCTGGGCCGGTAGTGGGCCGAGAAAGAAAAAATGAAAAAGGCTGAAAGAAGACAGGATAAAATGAGATAAGAAATGAAACAACGAAAGGAAAAGTGACTTATGAATATCAGGTTCTATAATGCCAGAATCCTCACCATGCAGGATAAGAACCTCATAGAAGGCGAAGTATGGGTGCAGAACGAGCATATCATATATGTGGGAGACGGTCTGGATACCGACGCGGTATATGACAGATGTAAACTGTGGAGCATCGTCTGGGATCGGGAAATTGACTGCGAAGGGAATCTTCTGATGCCGGGGTTTAAAGATGCGCATACGCATTCGGGCATGACGCTTCTGCGTTCTTATGCAGACGACCTTCCGTTGCAGGAATGGCTGAATGAGCAGGTATTTCCGGTGGAGGCAAAGTTAAACGGCGAGATGATCTATCATCTGACAAAACTGGCGATCCTGGAATATCTGACAAGCGGCATCACGGCTATTTTCGATATGTATCTGACGCCGGAGACGATAGCGGATGCCTGTGTGGATATGGGAATGCGCTGCGTACAGGTCGGCGCGGTGAACAATTTCAGCCAGTCGGTGGATATGGTAGAGCAGATGTATCAGACATTAAATAATAAACATCCGCTGCTACGCTATATGCTCGGTTTTCATGCCGAATATACCTGTTCTAAAGAATTGCTGGAAAAAATAGCGCAGCTTTCCCATAAATATAAAGCGCCTGTTTTTGCCCATATCTCGGAGACGGCTTCGGAGGTGGAAGAATGCCGGAAACGTTACGGTATGACGCCGCCCGTATTTCTGGATTCCCTCGGTATGTTTGAGTATGGCGGTGGCGGGTATCATTGCGTGCATATGACCAAAGAAGATATGGATGTTTTTGCAGGGAAGGGCCTCTATGTGGTGACTAACCCGGCGTCTAACGCCAAACTTGCCAGTGGTACTGCGCCGATCAACGAATACCTGCAAAGGGGCATCCCGGTGGCGATCGGAACGGATGGTCCTGCCAGCAATAACGCGCTGGATATGTTTAGAGAGATGTTCTTAGTGACCGCGCTTGCCAAACTGCGGGAAAACGACGCTTCGGCGGTGGACGCCTGGGAAGTATTAAAGATGGCGACCGTCAACGGTTCAAAGGCTATGGGACTTCCTGAAACAGACGTGCTGGCGGAAGGAAAGCTGGCGGATATCATCATGCTGGATCTGAAACAGCCTAACATGCGGCCATTTCATAATATTCCCAAGAATATTGTCTACAGCGGCAGTAAGCAGAACGTGAAGATGACCATGATAAATGGCAGTATTTTGTATGAAAACGGCAGATTTGCAGATTTTATTCCGGTAAAGAGTATTTATGACAAGGCGGACGAGATCAAAAAGCAGATAGAGGACAATAAATAACATGGAATATTTAATTTTTGCAGGGGCGATGCTCCTTTTTATCATACTGATGTTAGTGAAAGGCTATTATGACAGTATACAGGCGGAAAAGAAATTTGTCAGAAAGCTTTATGAAAACTATGGCGAAGATATAAAAAGAGAGTATAAGCCGGGCGAGATAGAAGACCATATTTCCATGTATTATAAAAAACATGAAAAAGCGCATCAGATCGACGATATTACCTGGCATGATCTGAATATGGACGATATCTACCGTAAGATAAATTTTTCCCATAGTTCGGCGGGGGATGAATATTTATATTACAGACTGCGCACACCGATGCAGACAGCGGAAGAAATAGCGGGTTTCGAGCGGCATACGGCGTATTTCATGGAGCATGATAAAGAGCGTGTGGCTATGCAGTTACAGTTCCACAGACTCGGCAGGATGCGGAAATATTCCCTTTATGAATATCTGGACTATCTGGAACTTCTGGGGGAGCGCAATAATAAGCCGTACTATCTGGCGTTAGCCCTTGTTGCTGCCAGTATCGTGTGCATATTTGTCTCGGTACCGGTCGGCATCTGCGCTTTATTAGTGGTCTTATGCCGCAATATGATATGCTATTATAAAGAGCAGAAAGAGATAGAACCGTATATCACCAGTTTCCGTTATATTGCCAGACTTATGGAGGCGGCGGAAAAAATCGGCAAAGAGCCGGTGGAAGAGATAAGCGGGGAACGGGAAGAACTGCGCGCTCTGGTAAAGACGATGGAACATTTTAAACGCAATTCCTTTATCGTTTTTACGGGTTCCGCTTCTGGCACCGGACTTACGTCCGGGAATATTTTAGAGGCTGTTCTGGATTATCTGCGGATGATATTTTATCTGGATCTGATGAAGTTTAACCAGATGCTGCGGGTAGTGAGAGAGCATGTTGCGGATATCGACAGGATCTATACGCTGATCGGCGAACTGGAGAGTGCGGTTGTTACAGGAGAATACCGCGTGAATCTAGAGGGAAACTATTGTATTCCTGAATTTGTGGCGGAAGAAGAAAGCGATGACACATACCTTACGATCCGGGGAATGTATCACCCGTTATTAAATGAGCCGGTTAAAAATGATATCACAGTCAAAAGGGGCGTACTCCTGACCGGTTCCAACGCTTCTGGTAAATCCACGTTCTTACGGGGCGTAGCGCTTAATGCCATTCTGGCGCAGACGCTGCATACCTGTCTGGCCGACGCCTATCAGGGAAGGATGTTCCGCGTGTATTCTTCCATGTCCTTACAGGACGATCTGGTGAGCGGAGACAGTTATTACATGGTGGAAGTCAAGTCGATCAGAAGGATACTGGAGCATGTAAAAGAAGCGGAAAAAGATAAAAAACATGTGTTATGCTTTGTGGATGAAGTGCTGCGCGGAACGAATACCGTGGAGAGGATAGCTGCTTCTACGCAGATCTTAAAGGCACTTGCCCGTAAACATGTAATTTGTTTTGCGGCAACGCATGATGTGGAACTGACAAGGCTTCTGGCGGAGGATTATGACAATTATCATTTTGAAGAAGAAATCCTGGAGGATGATATTTTCTTTCCCTACCGCCTGCAGAGTGGGCCTGCGACGACCAGAAACGCCATTGCGCTCCTTAAGATGCTCGGTTATGATGAAAATCTCGTCAAAGACGCCGAACGGCTGGCGGAGAATTTTTTGCGGAGCGGAAAATGGGACAGGAAAGGTTGACGATACCCCTGCATTAGTGGTACAATACTAAATATAAGCAGGAAGAAATTCTCAGGTACTATTCAGGGGATACCGGAAAGGATGAAAAACAGATGACTAATTTAATTTTATTTTTAAATTCTTTTTTATCGTATTTATTATTATTCGTATTAATTATAGCACTTGTTATTGTTGCCTGCATCATCGGTGTGAAATGGCGTAAGAGCAAAGATGCGAAGCTGGCGCTGACAAGCGGCGATACAGAGGGTGTTTCCGGGGAAGATAACGCATAGACGACTGATCTAAGGTGTTCATGAAAGTGGACACCTTTTTCTGATATATTTTTCAGCGTGCCGGACAGGAACTGTACTGAGCAGGAAGGGGGGTTACGATGCCCAGATCCACGAATCAAAAATTGAAATTATTGTATATCTTAAAGATTCTCTCGGAGCAGACCGATGAGGATCACTGTATGAGCGCTGCCGCGATGATCGAAGAACTGGCTAAATACGATATTAAGGCGGAACGCAAGAGCATTTATGACGATATGAACCAGCTTATGGATTTTGGATATGATATTATCCTGGTCAAGTCCAGAGTAAACGGCGGCTATTATCTGGCCAGCAGGGAATTTGAACTGGCGGAGTTAAAACTTCTCGTGGAAGTCGTACAATCTTCCAAGTTCCTTACGGTCAAAAAATCCAAAGAACTGATCGCCAAGATAGAGAAGCTGACCTCCAAAGCGGACGCGAAGCAGCTGCAGAGGCAGGTCTATGTGGCCAACCGTATCAAAACGGCCAATGAGAGTATTTATTATATCGTGGACGATATCCATAAAGCCATTCAGGATAATGTGCAGATTTCCTTCCAGTATCTGGAATGGAATCTGGAGAAACAGCTTGTGCCGCGCAAAGACGGCAAGCAGTATCAGGTCAGTCCCTGGGCGCTCACCTGTAAGGAAGAGAATTATTATCTGATCGCCCATGATAAAGAAGAAAATAAAATAAAGCATTTCCGCGTCGATAAAATGGGCAGTATCCGTGTTCTGGCCGGACAGAAACGCGAGGGCGGCGAACTGTTTAAGAGTTTTGATATCGCCGATTACGCCAATAAGACCTTCGGCATGTTCGGCGGCAAAGAAGAGACAGTCACTTTACAGTTTGAAAATCATCTGATCGGCGTGGTCATGGATCGTTTCGGCAAAGAAGCGGCCATCCGCAGGCGTGACGATGGACATTTTTCCGTCAGAGTCACGGTGGCGGTCAGCGGACAGTTCTTCGGCTGGCTGACGGGACTCGGACAGGGGGCCTGTCTGCTTGCACCGGTGGACATTGTCACACAGTATCGCGAATATTTACAGGCGGTGATGCAGAATTATGAATAACGTATGATACGTATAAATAGCGTATGATACGTATAAAAATAGCGCATGTTATGTATGGGCGTGTATTTGGGATATGTTACAAAACATATCCTCTTTTTTTGTCTATTTTTATTTTCCCGTACCGATTGACATAGGATGCAGATTATCATATACTAATCCTAAACCACAAAATATAGTAATGTTATGTAAACATAAACTATATTTTGTATGAATGCAATGGCGCGGGGGCAGTTTGTAATGTGCGCTGTCTTCTGCTTTTTTGCGAGTACAGAAAGCCAAAATAATGAGGGAATGGAGATCAGTATGAGTAGTCTTTTAGAATCGCCGGATTCAGTACAGGAAAACTATGGAGAAGAGTACAGGCCATCCAAAGATGTGAAAGTCATCAAAAAAGATGGCAGTTATGAAAAATTTAATGTCCAGAAAGTTATTGATGCTGTCGGCAAAAGTGCTTATCGTGCCCTGACAAAATTTACAGAAGAGGAAAAGAGACATATCTGTCAGACGGTAGTAGAACGGGTCAACGGATTGGAAGAGGAAGAGATCCCGATCCAGATCATGCACAATATCGTAGAGAGCGCTCTGGAAGATGTAAAGCCTATCGTGGCCAAGAGTTATCGCGATTATCGTAATTATAAGCAGGACTTTGTGCGTATGATGGATGATGTCTATAAAAAGAGCCAGTCTATCATGTATATCGGGGATAAGGAGAATGCTAATACGGACAGCGCCCTTGTTTCCACGAAAAGAAGTCTGATATTCAATCAGTTTAATAAAGAGTTGTACCAGAAGTTTTTCATGACAACGGAAGAGATACAGGCATGCAGAGACGGCTATCTTTATGTGCATGATATGTCTGCCAGAAGAGATACGATGAACTGCTGCCTTTTCAATGTAGCCAATGTGTTACAGGGCGGTTTTGAGATGGGCAATATATGGTATAACGAACCGAAGACCCTGGATGTGGCTTTCGACGTGATCGGCGATATCGTTTTAAGCGCGGCAAGCCAGCAGTATGGCGGTTTTACAGTGCCGGAAGTGGACAAGATACTTGAACCCTATGCCGAGAAGACTTATCAGAAGAGTCTGAAAAAATATACAGATCTTGGTATTGGTGAAGAAAGAGCGCAGGCGGAGGCTTTGGCGGACGTGGAACGTGAATTTGAACAGGGCTTTCAAGGCTGGGAATATAAATTCAATACGGTAGCCAGCAGCCGCGGCGACTATCCGTTCATCACCGTGACAGCCGGTATTGGGACGGGCAGATTCGCTAAAATGGCGACAATTATCATGCTCGATGTGCGCCGGAAGGGACAGGGCAAAAAAGAATGCAAAAAGCCCGTGTTATTCCCGAAGATTGTTTTCCTCTATGATGAAAATCTGCACGGGCAGGGGAAAGAACTGGAAGATGTGTTTGAGGCGGGTGTGCGCTGTTCGGCCAAGACCATGTATCCGGACTGGCTGAGTCTGACAGGTAAAGGCTATATTGCCAGCATGTATAAGCAGTACGGCAAAGTCATCTCCCCTATGGGATGCAGGGCTTTTCTCTCTCCTTGGTATGAAAGAGGCGGTATGCACCCGGCGGACGAAGAGGATACACCTGTTTTCGTAGGACGCTTTAATATCGGCGTGGTATCGCTGCATCTGCCGATGATCCTTGCCAAGGCCCGTCAGGAGGGAAAAGATTTTTATGACGTGCTGGATTATTATCTGAATCTGATCAGACAGTTACATATCCGGACTTACGCTTATCTGGGAGAAATGCGTGCATCCACGAATCCGCTCGCATACTGTGAAGGCGGTTTTCTGGGCGGCAATCTGCAGCTTCATGATAAGATCAAACCGATCTTGAAGACGGCTACGGCCAGCTTCGGGATTACGGCATTCAATGAACTGCAGGAACTTTATAACGGCAAATCTCTGGTGGAAGACGGGCAGTTTGCGCTGGAAGTATTGGAGCATATCAATAATAAGATTAATGAATATAAAGAAGCAGACGGGCATCTGTACGCCATTTATGGAACGCCGGCCGAGAATCTCTGCGGTCTGCAGGTCAAGCAGTTCAGAGCCAAATATGGCATCATAGAGGGCGTATCCGACAGGGAATATGTATCCAACAGTTTCCATTGTCATGTGACGGAGGATATCACGCCAATTGAGAAACAGGATCTGGAATACCGTTTCTGGGAACTGATAAACGGCGGCAAGATACAGTATGTGAAGTATCCGATTGATTATAATATCGACGCCATCCGCACACTGATACGGCGGGCGATGGATATGGGGCTGTATGAGGGCGTCAATCTGTCGTTAGCTTATTGCGACGACTGCGGTCATCAGGAACTGGAGATGGATGTCTGCCCCGTCTGCGGCAGCCGTAATCTGACGAAGATTGACAGGATGAACGGTTATCTGGCTTATTCGCGTGTTCATGGCGACAGCAGGTTGAGCGATGCCAAGATGGCGGAGATCGCAGAGAGAAAGAGTATGTAGACGGTGAAAAAGAGGACGGGTAGAATGAGATATCATAATATAACGAAGGACGATATGCTGAATGGGGATGGGCTGCGGGTGGTCTTGTGGGTCGCGGGGTGTTCACATTGTTGTAAGGAATGCCATAATCCGGTCACCTGGGATCCGGAAGGAGGGCTGCTTTTTGACGAGGCGGCCAAAGCGGAGATCTTTGAGCAGCTTGAGAAACCGTATATTTCCGGCATTACTTTTTCGGGCGGAGATCCGCTCCATTCGGCTAACAGGCCGGAAGTGAGAAGTCTGGCGGCGCAGATCAAGGAGAAATATCCGCAAAAGACGATCTGGCTTTATACGGGCGACATCTGGGAGAATGTCGTGCAGGATAATCTGGTGAATTATATAGACGTACTGGTGGACGGAGAATTTATGATTGAAGAAAAAGATGCGACGCTGCATTGGAAAGGGAGCGCAAACCAGCGGGTGATCGACGTACAAAAAACGTTACAACAGGCGGATCGCACGGTGCCGGTGTTATATGGTGGGAGATAATGAGAACAGAGACGATAAGAATCAAATATTTTACAGACAAAATAGACAAACTGACTTATATCGATGGGAAATCGGACTGGATCGACCTGCGTGCGGCGGAAGATATCACCTTAAAAAAAGGTGAGTTTAAGCTGGTTCCTTTGGGGATAGCAATGGAACTGCCCAAAGGTTACGAGGCGCATGTCGTCCCGCGCAGTTCAACTTTTAAGAATTTCGGCATCATACAGACCAATCATCAGGGCGTCATCGACTGCTCTTACTGTGGCGATAATGACCAGTGGTTTATGCCGGTCTATGCCGTCAGGGATACGCAGATTCATGTCAATGACAGGATATGCCAGTTCCGCATCATGGAGAATCAGCCAAAGATCGCTTTTGACGAAGTAGAAACACTCGGACATGAAGACCGCGGCGGCCACGGCAGTACGGGGAAACAATAACATATGTGATTAAATATGGGGAATAATTCGCTCCTTCCCGGACATACTAAGAAAAAATGTCTCGGAAGGAGTTTTTATCTGTGCAAAACGAAAATAATGAAGCTATCATGTCAACATCATTAGAAGAAAACATGCGTTATTTAAAAGAGCGCTTACAGCCGGACGTCAGTTTTGACATTGTCTATAGAGTGATCAATGTGGGAGGACGTCAGGCATGTATTTATTTTATCGACGGTTTCTGTAAAGATGAACTGATGCAGAAACTTTTGCAGTATTTTCTGGATATCAAACCGGAGGATATGCCGGAAAATGCCTATGAGATGTGCAAAAAGGCGGCTCCCTATGTAGAAGTGGACTTAAAAGATAAGTGGAATGATATTTTTTATAATATCTTATCCGGTGTTTTTGCGCTTTTTATCGACGGGTACGATAGATGTGTCCTTATTGATTCGAGGACATATCCGGCAAGGAGCGTATCGGAGCCGGAGAAGGATAAGACGCTTCGGGGTTCCAAAGACGGTTTCGTGGAGACGGTCGTTTTCAATACGGCACTCATACGCCGCAGGATCAGAAGTACCCAGCTTCGTATGGAGATGATGAACGCCGGTAAGAGTTCCAGAACTGATATCGTGCTCTGCTATATGGATAACAGGGTCGATCATAAATTCCTGGAAAAAATCAAGAAGCGTATCTCGGAGATTAAAGTGGACGCGCTGACCATGAATCAGGAGAGTCTGGCGGAATGCCTTTATCAGAGAAACTGGTTCAATCCTTTTCCCAAGTTCAAATTCACAGAGCGGCCCGACACGGCTTCGGCCCAGATTCTGGAAGGCGATATCATCATTCTGGTGGACAATTCGCCCTCGGCGATGATCGTACCGACGTCTATCTTTGATATCGTGGAAGAAGCGGACGATTATTATTTTCCGCCGATCACGGGAACTTATCTGCGTCTTTCGCGGTTTTTAATTGGTATCCTGACCTATCTGATCACGCCGACGTTCCTGCTTTTGATGCAGAATCCCCAGTGGATACCGGAATCGTTTCGTTTTATCATGGTAAAGGAGACTTCCAATATTCCGTTGATCGCGCAGTTTCTATTATTGGAACTGGCGATAGACGGACTGAAACTGGCGGCTATCAATACGCCGAATATGTTGAGCACGCCTTTGAGCGTGATGGCGGCTCTGGTGCTGGGAGAGTTTTCTGTCAACAGCGGCTGGTTCAATTCCGAAACTATGCAAAACTCTTGAAAGCACGGCAGACGCAATGATTTT
>JAMPIB010000035.1 GCA_023663085.1 Ruminococcus sp.
CCCCTCCCGAAAGAAGGGCTAAAAATGGCTAGAGGTTAACCCGTGAATGGTAACTCCATTAAATCATCATATTTTGAGTTATCATTCGTCACAAAAGCACCTACTTTCCTTTGTTAATCGCTTAATAACACATTCTTCCTCTCAATCATTTCCCCAATCCTCTCTATATACTGTCCGACATCCTTCACCGTATCACAGCGCCTGATCAGTCCGTCGCCGTAGATGCGCTTTGTAACCGTGCCTGCACCAAGCGCCACGATAGTCTGTTTCTCCTCCATGATCAGAATATTATAGATACCGTACTTACCTTCCCCGGCATAACCGACATTTTCAAAATTGCCGGACATGTTCTTTTGTCTGTAAAGATAATATGGCTGCATCCGCATCCGCGCCGCGCCTTCCTGTGCGATCTTCATGGTACGCTCTGTATTATGCAAGGCGGATATGCCGTTTTCCACAATCCACTGTGCCAGTTTCGAGGCGCGCTTAATGGCAAGAGAATGCACAGTCAGGGCATCGGGCGCCAGTCTTTCTATCGCCTCGATTGTCGCCCTGACATCGTCTTCTCCTTCTCCCGGCAGTCCCAGGATGATATCCATATTGATATTATCAAACCCGGTTTCTCTGGCCAGATAAAAAGTCTTCCGCACCTGTTCTACCGTGTGCCTGCGGCCGATGAACTGCAGCGTTTCCTGTTTCATGGTCTGCGGGTTGACAGAAATGCGCGTCACACCATACTTTTTCAACACGCGCAGCTTCTCTTCGCTGATGCTGTCCGCCCGCCCCGCTTCTACTGTAAATTCCTGCACCGTAGAAAAATCAAACGACGTCCTGACTTTGGATAGCAGTCTCTCTAATTCCTCCGCGGACAGGGACGTCGGCGTGCCGCCGCCGATATAGACGGTATCCAGTATTTTATCACCATAAACCGAAGCGGTAAAGTCTATCTCTTTTTCCAGAGCGCTCAGATACTCCGCCGTCCGCTCCCGCCATGCGCTGATGGGGAAAGAGGTAAAGGAACAGTACAGGCAGGTGGTCGGACAGAACGGAATGCCGATATAGAGGCTGTAGCCGTCCGTATAATGGAGCCTGCTCAAAATCTCGTTCTCCCGTCTGGCAATATCAATACCAAGCGCCGCCTTTTCCTTACTGACAAGGTGTTTTGTCTGCAAAAAATCCTCTATCTCCGTTTCGTCTCTGCCTTCTTCCAGCATCGTCATGGCGATCTTGGTCGGCCGGATCCCGGTCAGATTCCCCCATGGCAGGGAAAGACCTGTCTCTTTTTGCAGGCAGCGATAGAGAAAGCGTTTAAAGGCGTTTTTATACTCGCCTTTCTCTTCCTCTGAAGGCTGCCATAAGAAAACATTATTTTGCGCGAAAACCCGCAGTTCAACCTTCTCTTCTTCAAAAATAATCTCCATCGCAGGCGACAGTTTTAGGATGCTCTTATCCTTGACGACCGATTCCGGCGTCAGTATCCTGACTTCCTCCTGCGGATAAAATGCTTTTATCAGTGAATGGATATCGTATTCATATTGTGCTTTGTTGGATTTTATGATCATCATATATCTGTCAGTCCTTATCTTCACTTTACCAAATCCATTTTAGCACAATTGTTTCCATATCTCCACTATATCTTCCGGAACGGCTCCATATAGCAGGCCGTGCTGCCAAGTTCTTCTTCGATACGCAGAAGCTGGTTGTATTTGGCCACGCGGTCTGTGCGGCAGGGCGCGCCGGTCTTGATCTGTCCGGCATTGACGGCCACAGCCAGATCGGCGATAAAGGTATCTTCCGTCTCGCCGGAACGATGAGAAATAACGGCTTTGTAACCGTTTTTGTGCGCCATCTCAATGGCCTCCATCGCCTCGGAGACTGTCCCGATCTGATTCACTTTTACGAGAATGGCATTGGCGACCTGTAACTTGATACCGGCGTCGAGCCGTTTGGTATTGGTGACAAAAAGATCGTCCCCGACAAGCTGTATCTTTTCTCCCAAAGTCTTCGTCAGAAGCTGCCAGCCGTCCCAGTCGTCTTCAAACAGGCCGTCTTCGATGGAAATAATCGGAAAACGCTCCACCAGATTCTCATAATAAGATACCATCTCGGCAGCGCTCCTTCTGACCTCCTGTCCGCTCATCTGTGATTCGCCCGGAAAATAATAGGTGCCCGACGCTTCGTCGTAAAGTTCGCTCGCCGCCGCGTCCATAGCGATCTTGATATCCTGTCCCGGCGTATAACCGGCCGCTTTCACGGATTCCACAATTAACTCCAGAACTTCCGCCGCATCCGCCAGAGAAGGGGCAAACCCGCCTTCATCCCCGACGCCTGTAGAAAGTCCCCGCTGGTTGCAGATCTGCTTTAAGTTATGATAGATTTCCGCACATATCCGCAGTCCATCGGCAAACGATTCCGCCTGCACCGGCATGATCATAAATTCCTGAAAATCCACGGTGTTATCCGCATGTTTACCGCCATTTAAAATATTCATCATCGGCACCGGCAGAAGTCTTGTATGCGCACCGCCCAGATAACGGTATAACGGCATCTTAAGCGCCAGCGCACTCACTTTGGCACAGGCCATGGACACGCCGAGCGTTGCATTAGCCCCCAGATTACTTTTATTATCTGTCCCATCCTGCTGTATCAGAACGCGGTCGATCAGTCCCTGATCCAGCGCATTCATGCCAAGCAGCGCCTCTCTGATCTTGGTATTTACATTATTGACCGCCTTGGTCGTTCCCAGACCGAAATATCTCGTCTCACCGTCGCGCAGTTCCACCGCCTCAAATCTTCCCGTACTGGCGCCGCTCGGCACCGCAGCCCTGCCCGTTACGCGCTCGCCCGTACTTTCCGCCTCTATCGTCACTTCCGCTTCTACCGTAGGATTTCCGCGGGAATCCAGGATCTCCCTGGCGTGTACCTCTATGATACGCAACATTTTTTCCATAAAAAAACCTCCTTTGAACATACATTTTTCCCTAGTATGTCCAAAGAAGGACCTCATTAACCCGATATTTTACGATTCTGCCGGTCAGTATCAATCATGCCGGCCTCCATGATTCCATTTCGCAGAATCACGGAACACTATTCCGTGCGGATCGCCGCTAACGGACTAAGTCTCATGGCGCGCAGCGCCGGGAAAAATCCGGCCACCATGCCGACAAGCACGGCGAAGACCAGCGAAATTCCGGCCAGCCACAGCGGTATATAAGAAATGGTGGATGCAGACATAAATTCCTGCGCTCCGGCCGCGAACTTATTAATAACAAAAGAAAGCGTATAGCTTAACGCAAGGCCGATAATACCGCCGATAAAACCAATAAATCCCGCCTCTAACAAAAACAGCGAACGGATATTGCGCAGATCGCAGCCGAGCACTTTCATAACGCCGATTTCCTTCGTTCTTTCATAAATGGACATCATCATGGTATTGGTAATGCCGATCGCCGCTACAAACAAAGAGACCGCACCGATACCGCCGAGTACCGCCTGCACATAACCGAGCGTTTTCTGTTCTGATTCTATCCACTCCGCATTACTGCTGGCCTCGTAACCCATATCCGTAAGCCGGGTCTGGATTTCTGTCACATTGTCCATTTCATCCACATTGACAATAAGCTGGCTGTAAAATATTTCTTTATATGGTTTGCCCGCCTTCGTGGAAGGCTGTCCCGGAATGACTTTATTTTTAAAAACTTTCTGTAACTGTGGAATCAACTGCTCGATATCGCAGAATGTATACCAGGCATTCTGCGACCAGCTGTCTTCGGGCGGTTGCGCCTCTACGCCGCAGGTCTCTATCAGATATTTTTTCGGCGGCTTTACTGTCATTTCGCCGCTCTCCGACGGATACTGCGACTGCCAGTAGGCGCTGGTATCAAAAATGATAAAAATGGGATCGTTCATCAGGTCGATATCCGGCAGTTCTCCGGTCTGCCAGTAGCCTGCGCCTGTTTTTTCATTGGAAAAATCCTGCAATACCTGACAGCCATAGAATAACTTCAGTTCTTCATCATTTTCCGAAGGCAGGCTGCCCTCTCCCACAGTGATATCGCGCTCCTGTATGGCCTCAAGCGGCATGGCCAGTATCTGTAGATAATTGGTATAGGCCCCGTATTTGGCTAACGCTGATGTCTGCAAGACCGGGTATACCGATACCACATGTTCCATACCACCGATTGTTTTTATCAGTTCATCATCCAGACGAAGCTGCTCTTCCGAGTTTCCCGAATCATAACTCCAGGGCTCATAAACGGTAATCTGCGTCAGACTGCCGTAAGACTCATACTGCTCCATTAACGATCTGCTCAATCCCAGACCCAGAGAGATCATGACCACGATAGACGCAACACCGATGACAACACCAAGCACCGTTAAAATTGTCCTGACTTTTCTTTTCCAGAGGTTACTGCTGCTCATACGCAGTAAATCAAGGAATTTCATAGCAAAACCCTTTCCTTTCCACCACAGCGCTTAAGATCAGTTGTTCAGATCATCATTAATGGAACGCAGATCATCCGCTAAAAGAAGCGCGTCTTTTTTCTTCTTTTTCAGACGCAGGAATACGAAGATACCAATACCCGCCACAACAGCCACACCTGCAATAATACCGACGATTATTGCTGTTGTGTGGGAACCGCCTTCCTCATCCATGCCTTCCATATCCATCATATACTCATCATCCATCATGAAATCATCATAAAACTCTTCCGAAACATAAAGCGTGATGGTCTTTGTCTCCGTTGAAACATTCCCCGCATCATCCTCATAAGAAATATCCACATTAACCGTGCCATCGTCCATCGTGGCGCCCGCACCGGTCACCATCACATCGACATTGCCGGTAGATCCCGACGTCAGGTTGCCTACAAACGTCGTAGTCTCCTCAATGGAATCTGCATAAAACCTGATCTGCACATTGTAAAGCGTCGTTTTTCCCGTATTATAGATGCTGAACATGACATTGGACTGCGAACCGACCGTAATATCCGCAGGCATGACTTCCGGCGTACTGATATCGAAGCGGCTTTCCTGATAAATGGGAATGGAAACGCTGGCCGTATCGGTCAGATCAAACATCGCGCCCGCATCATATTTCATATTGACTTCCAATACATACGGCTTCTGTGCGAGGTCAGCCTTAGCCGTCATCTCGATCTCAATATCCGCCGCTGTATCCGCAGAGATCTTATCCATATAGACCGAACTCGAACCGGAGGTCGGCAAAAAGGCCGCATACGTATTCGTCTTATCCTCGCCTTCTACAGCCGCCTGCATATCGAATAATAAGTTCGTCACCGCCATCTCTTTGGAAGTATTTTTCACATGCACAGTCAGCGTAAACGTATCACCCGCATAGACCTGCGCCGGACTCGTCTCGAATCCCGTGACCACGATCCTCGGTTTCGCACCGCTCGTTTCTTCGCCGCTCCCGCCTATCGTACCGCTGCCCGGCTTACCGATTGCACGCACATAGACCGTAAGTACAGCCGGCTCTTCACAACGGATGCCGGATTTGGTATACCATACATTGAATTTTAAGGGATAAAAACCGCTCATCACATCATCTCTGGCCGTAAAATAAAACGTAAATTCCCGACGGTTATCCATAGCCGAATCATATGTCTTATTTCCCGGAATATAGGGCTCCGTCTGTAGATAACTCGTCATTCCCGGCACAAAAGGCCACTCTGAAACAACCGTCGAAGTCTGCGGCTCAATGATCAGATCATTCAGTTCTTCCGTACCAAAATTTATGATCGGCAGAACGATCGCCACCGACTGCCCATAACTGACCGTCGGCGTTGCCCAGTTATCGCCTACCTGTAAAAACTCGCTCGTTGTTACGCTGACATTCCCTACTGCCGCCGATTCCAGACTGCTCTTCGTCGCCGAAACATACGACTCCAGCTCCGACACCGTCATATCGGTATTGGCAATATAATACACCGCACTGTCAAACACCTTGTGCAGATTCTCCATCATTTTCTCATCCAGCCGATACCGCACTTCCAGACTCTTCATATAATACAGCAGATCCTCATCCGCATCCGCCCGGTCGTCGTCATTGATGATCCGAGAACTATCATCAACCGAAGTAAAAAACCCGTTACTGCTCACACTGGACGCATATACCCCACAAGGCGGCACCACCAAAAAGCACACCGCCGCCAGGCAAACGCCAAGCACCCCTTTTTTCCACTTGTTTCTCCTGCACATATCCTTTATCTCCTCCCAAGAAATAAATTATATCTCAATTCTCAATCTTTTGTATCTCCCCGCACTCTTCTTTCCCTCTGTTATCCTCTATCTGCACGATCCTGCCATCTTTAATATGCAGGATCACATCTGCGAATCCCGCCAGATAATTATCATGCGTGACCATCACAAGCGTCTGGTTCTTTTCTCTGACAATTCTTTTCATCAGATTCATGACTTCCACCGACGTATTGGAATCCAGATTCCCGGTCGGTTCGTCTGCGAAGATGATCTCCGGTTCCACGACTAAGGCCCTGGCCACGCCGACTCTCTGCTGCTGGCCGCCGGACATCTGATTCGGCCTGTGTTTTTTATGCTTCGTCAGACCGACCAGATCCAGCATATCCTCCGCCTTTTTATTGCGGGACTTTTTATCCATTCCCTGAAAAGTCAGCGGCAAGGCCACGTTTTCTATGGCGTTCATCGTACCGAGCAGGTTAAAGGACTGAAAAATGAAACCGATATGCTCCCGTCTGAAAGCAACTAACTGATTCTCCGTCTTGCGTTCCATATGTTCTCCGGCTATGATGATTTCTCCTTTAGTCGGTTTTTCCAGTCCTGCCATCATATTGAGAAGTGTAGATTTCCCGGAGCCGGAAGTACCCACGATCGAGCAGAAATTCCCTCTGTCTATCGCAAAATCCACACCGTTTAAGGCTCTCACTCTCGTTTCCCCCACGCGGTATATTTTATACAGATCTTTCACGCATATTACGGGTTCCGTCTGATTCATTACCTTTTTTACTCCCTTTCCGCCCGTACAGCTCCTATCATTCTAACCAATCTAACCAAGGACATTATAAACCATCTTCTTGCAAAATGATACTGTTTTTCACTATATATTTTCTCTGTTTTTCTTAAAATTTTCTTAATAATTTTTTCCAGAATATATTATTGACAGGCCGTTCTTTCCGCCACGAAGTCCGGCACCTGTCCGCGCAGAAAATCATAGGTGTAATATCCAAGTCCGTACGGATATCCTGTATTCGCCTTAAAGGATATGGTTATGTCATAGTTTCTGTCCAATGTCTCATTTCCCAGCCAGTACAGATCGAGACGGGAAGGATAGAGATTCTCTATAATCTTCGCAATCTCCTGCGGATCTTCAAAGCGCTCTGTGACAGCCTCCGCTGTCGAATAGGAAACTGCGCTGCTCTGTGCCAAAGGTCTCCCGTCCGCTCCCGCCGGTGCATCCGCCCCCGCTTCAATCTCATCATAATGCCAGTTGGTGATCTCCAGACTGGCGATATCTTCCGCACGCAGGGCAATCGGATAATAAGCGTTATATTGTTTCAGAAAATCTATCGTATTCGTAAAATCTTCATACACCGGCAGTTCCCAGCTCTGATAACTGGTCTTTAACTGCCATGTCAGCGCGCCGCATGGTCTGTTGGCCCTTACATAGGAATAATCAACCTTCTCCATATCCTTGATCCATGCCTCCCGCAGACTTTGTGCCTCCCCAGCGGGAATTTCCGCCGTTACCGCGCCATTGGAATAAGAGATGGTAAATTCTTTTTGTAAAAGCAAGACCCCTTCTTCATCTTTTACGATCTGATAGTGGCCTTCTTTGTATTCTTCTGTCCCCAGAATACGGTCTAACAGTCCGGCATTTTCCGGATCGTCCATATCAAACCATAGATACCTGCTCACTTCCCTGCCGTTTTTCAGACGATATAATACGGAAAATCCTCTGTATTCCTCTATGCTGTCAGGGTCTGTCTGCGTGCTTTTTTCCGCCAGTTTACAGATAGCTTCGATATCCGTCAAAAACATATTTTCCCGCAGATAAAAGGTCGGATCCAGATAGATCACACCGCCATCCCTCTCATCATATCCCCAATAGTACTGATAAGGGCCCAGATCCACGGCCGCGCTCTCCACCTCGTCTACCTCCGGGACATAAGAGTCATAACCGAAAATATCAAAATAATGAATACCAAACACCACAATGACTGCTGTCACGGCAATTCCTGTCGATATCAGATGCTTATATGCCGCGCGAATATCAAATTCATAGATCACCTCCATCAGAGCGCTGATAAAAAGCGTCGCCCCGATCATTCCCAATATGATAATGGGGATATTGGAATAGGTAACATCATCGAGCAGACAGCACACGCCGGCTCCAATCGTCGCAGAAATGATGATCTTTGCAAACGGTTTGACCGGCCGTATCGCTATGGCCTGGCCTGCCGCTTCTGAGGGACGCTTTTTATAACAAAAGTAAGCGATCAACAGGATCACCAGAGCCGCCGCCAGCCACTTTATGAATAAAAGCAGAACCCCGGACGTTATCTCTGACAAGAGCAGCATTTTCTTAAACTCCTGCATCCTGTACAGGTAATTTGTAACAATGCAGCTTGTATTGTCATACCGCACGAAAACATAATCCAGTGATCTGAAAAAATCATGTTTCAGTTCATGACCAATCTGGTCAATCGCAAGTCCTATGAACAGCAGCGTTATTGTCGCAAAGCCTGTAATGACGATATTTCCTGTCAGCATCACCGCCAGAACGGAAATGTTGTAAATGATCAGAAAATAGGCAAAATCCGCCAGCATGGCTAACGCCCATTCAGCTATCGCTCCCCCGGTAAGCGCTCCCTGCGCCGCGCCCATAAGAATGGCAATGAACGAAGCGGCTATCGCCGGCAGCAGATAAATAAGCAGTCCGTTACTGTAGATCACCAGAAAACGGTGTCTTGCTGATACAGGGACGCTCTGGTAAAAATCCAGTTTTTTTCTACTGTGCAGATAGGAAAATCCCTGTACGGCTATGCAGATGGCCAGAAACAAGATTGGAAAAGCTGCTATGGGCTTAAATCCCAGCGCATCTGTTACCGCTTCTTGCAAAGCTTTTTCAAACAGTTCCGCCGTTTTGTAATTGCCCTCTTTATTCCAGAAATTGATCCTGCTCAAATAAACCGTCATGATGCCCGGATAAATTGCAAGCTGTACCAGGATACTGATGATCCAGACGACGATCCTCCGTCTGCTATTCTCTTTACTGCTAGCTAAGAATGAGTTTTTTGATGTCATATCCTACTACCTCCGTTTCGCTGATAAAGATTTCTTCCAAAGACAGAGGAAGCGCTTCAAAAAATACGGTATTAACCGTTGCAAAATGCGCCATGACTTCCTCTTTCGTACTTCTGACTGTGAGCGTACAAAGCGACCCTCTGCGTTCCTTTTTGAGGATCTCCAGTCCGTTTAAGGCTTTTAACTCGTCTTCTGTGGAAGAAAAAACGCACTGTACTTTCTGGATATTACATTTCATATCTTCCAGATCTTTTGATAAGAGTACGCCTCCTCTATGTAAAAGACCGACATGGTCGCAGATATCTTCCAGTTCCCGTAAGTTATGAGAAGCGATAACCGGGGTCAGTCCGTTTTCTTCCATCTCTTTGGCCAGAATGCTCTTGATACCCTGACGCATGACCGGATCGAGCCCGTCGAATGTCTCGTCGCAGAGAAGATACTTCGTATGGGCGCAGATCCCCAAAAGAAGCGCCATCTGCTTCTTCATGCCCTTGGAAAAGGTGTTGATCTTCCTGCGCCTGTCAAGTTCAAATTTATCCAGATACTGATAAAACTCGTCCCTGTTAAAATTCTCATAGATTCCGCCATAGTAACGTTCCATCGTCTCCGCGCATCCATTGGTAAAAAAATAAGGTTCATCTGCAATAAAGAACATCTTTTTCTTCGCGTCTACGTTGTCGTACACCGGCATGTTATCGACTGCTACCGTTCCTTCATCCGGCTTTAAGACGCCTGTTATCATGCGCAGTACCGTACTCTTGCCGGCGCCGTTTGTGCCGATCAGACCAAATACCGTGTTTTCTCTGATCGTAACGCTGACTTCATCTACCGCTCTGATCGCATCAAAGCATTTGGTCACATTTATTATCTCGATCATATCTATCCTCCATTCTTACACCCTGTCATTTCCACTGTTGGTCACATTTCCCGTATCCCGGCTATGATCTCTTCTCTGGTAACGCCGTATTCCTCCGACTCCTTCACCAACTGCAATATTTTATCCATACAGGCTTTTCTGTGCTCCGTCAAAAGAGTATCCCCCCCCGACACAAAATTTCCTCTGCCTTTAATAGTATAAATAAAGCCGTTTCTTTCCAGTTCAGCATAGGCTTTCTGGATGGTGTTCGGATTGATGGACAATTCCATAGCCAGACTCCTGACCGATGGCATCTGCTCATCCGGCGCCAGAACCCCTTTTAAGATCAGGGTCTTAAATTTCTCAACGACCTGCTCATAGATAGGTCTGGTATCCTTATAATCTATGATGATCATGTGGCCCTCCTTTCATCGGTGATAAAATATAGGTAACTCAGTTTATGCAGTGAACTGCTGCTCATGATATTGAACTATTGTGCACTATGTGAACTAAGTGTACTATTTATATTAGTACACTTAATATAAAACAAATCCGGGACTCTGTCAAGTCAAAATCTTCCAGAAGTCCCGGATTATGAAAACTGCATGATAAAAACAGCGTTATATAAGTTCCAGCTTATAGCTGCGGCCGCTCTGTGTTTCGGCATAGGGCCGGAATCCCAGGCTTTCAAAACATTTCGCCGATGCGGTATTATAAGTATAGATTTCCCTGACATACAGACACGGCAGGCCGAGCGTTCTGCCTCTTTGTATCAGAGTTCTTATAACCTTTTTACCGATTCCTCTGCCCCGGTATGCGCTGTCCCCGATCACAATCGGCATATCTTCCGCGCCAAACGTCACATCACCGATCGGTATATACTTTCCATCCCGAAGAATTTCGATAAAATACAACTCGCCGTGCGCATCCAGATATTCATACATCCGTCTTAACTTATCGGCTGTATAAGGTTCTTTTATACCATCGACCAGATACACCGTCTCCACATCCTGATACCAGGGATACGCGAAGTCAAATCTTCCGTCATATTTTCTAAGCCGCAGCGCGGCGTCTATCGTTATCATATCCGGCTGTATATTCTCTCTCATGCCATACGCGCCTCAAATTCATCTTCCGGCATCGGTCTTGCAAAATAGTAGCCCTGGATCGTATCACAGCCGATACTCTTTAAGAACTCAAACTGCTCTTTCGTCTCCACGCCCTCGGCAGTAATGCCGATACGCAGATCCTGAGCCATCTTCATAACGCAGCGGATGATCTGTTCTCCTCTGGCGTCATCAAAATCATCCACAAAACTTTTATCCAGTTTCATAACGTCTACCGGAATGGATTTTAACATCATCAGGGAAGAATATCCTGTCCCGAAATCGTCCATCAGAATGACAAAACCTAACTGATGTAATCTCTCCATGATCGCAACAAACTCTTCCTGCTTTTCGTACATGGCGCTCTCGGTTATCTCCAATTGCACATATTCGATGGGCACACCGGATTCATCGAGGATCTGCTTATACTCGTCGATAAAGTCCGGGTTGTCCAGATGTCTTCTGGAAAGGTTGACCGATATCGGTACGATTTCCAACCCCTTATCCAGCCAGCGTTTCTGTGCAAGGCAGACTTCTTTGAACATATAAACATCCAGCTTGCAGACGAAACCGCTCTCTTCCGCCAGCGGAATGAACAATCCCGGCGAGATCATCTGTCCGTTCGGTTTGCGCCAGCGCACCAGTGCTTCGGCTCCCACCAGCTTCTGTGTCTTGGACTCATACTTTGGCTGATAGTAAACAACAAACTCGTGATTATCGCAGGCGTGTTCTATCTGGTCGGATAACTGTTTCTTATTGACTATTCTTTCCTTCAGGATATCGGTATATATCTTATAAATACAGTCTCTTTCCTGTTTGGCCAGATTGTGCGCAAGCGTTACACAGTTGAGCATATCTTCCACGTCCTCGTCGTATCTGTCCACATAATAGATACCGAATACAGGATGCAAGATATATTCAGAAGCATTGGCGATATAACAGTGTTGTATATCCTCTGTTATCTTTAAGACGCGCTCCTCAATCTCTTTCTTCGTCTCAAAATGCAGCAACAGATAATAATGGTCTCCGCCGCCTCTTCCCAGACATTCGCCATCGTTACAATCCTTCTGGATCGCTTCAAAAATATAGCGCAGTACCCTGTCGCCCTCCTCATAGCCGAAAAGCTCGTTGACCAGTTTAAAATCATCCAGATCCAGCATGATGAGCGCGCATTTATCATGATACTCACCAACTCTTGCCTCCGCGTCCAGCTTAAACTTCATCAGCGTACTGCCGCCCGTCAGTTCATCTTTATAGAGCAGATTCTGCATCTGTTTTTTCTTCCTGCGTTCTCCCCAGAAGATCATAATGGCGATGACAACACAGACCACAGCCAGTATCACGCAGACCGTATAGGTTCTGCGTATGATATAATTGGAAGTACTCTCCATGAAATCCACCGGTACGACATCGATCAAAAACCAGTCGTTGATACCCAGCGGCGTTGCGTACATATATTTACCGATTTTATTATAAAAAATGACATATCCTGTCCTATCATGTCCCAGCAGTATCTTCAGATCCCTGACAGCCTGTGAGTTGCGTTTATCAGCCTCTTCCATGGATTTATAGATATTGGTCATATTCTGGAAACTCGTCGGGTTCACGGAATCAACGACCTTATCGCCGCTGCTTTGCACAATATAAGTATAACCCTCTCCTTCAAAGGATGAAACAGAAAGAATTTCTTTCAGACTCTCCACCCGGTACACCGCATAAACAACACCAAGGATATCCTCGCCGCTTTTAATGGGTGCACTGAATACAATGATCTCATCATCATCCAGCGGATCGCGCGCAAGTGCCGATATATAATTTTCTCCCTGAATAGCGCTCAGAAAATAATTGCTTTCCGATATGTCTATAACCCTGTCATCCGTCGTGTATGCCTGCCCATCCTGCCAGGAAAATCCCATTCGTTTAAAGGAATATCTGTCGAGAATCCCTTTCAGCGTATCAATGATCTCCTTCTCATCAGCATTTCTGAGAGTACCGATACGTTCCGCGATCTCCGTCAGTGCATTCTGATCGCCTTCGATCTCTTTTTGCACGACGAGAACATTCTGGTTGGATACTTCTTTCAGCGTATCCAGGACCAGTTCCCGTAATTCATTTTTCAGATTGTTAGAATACAGGACAAATACCATGACGCTGACTGCCAACAGAATGATCGCAAAACTTATTTGAAATACGGACTTTTTATCCTTTCTCTTCATGCTATAACCCCTTGTTCCCTGCTTGCTGTCTCCGGACATTATTATAATTATACAATGATTTTGGGCCGATGGGTAGTCCCTTTTGTTATTTTCTCCTATAATTTTCCTGTATCATACAAATTTTTCTTACATATCTCCTAAAATAAATAAAATAATTTAGTTTTCAACATACAAAAACGAATGTAAACCGTCAGATTTACACTCGTTTTTGCTTCTTATTATTAAAATAACAACTTTTAGTCAAAATGCGGACTGTTTATTTTATTAACAGGGATTTTCCCGTCATCTCCGCAGGCTGCTGCTCTCCCATGAGTTCAATCAGAGTCGGCACGATATCCGCCAGACATCCGCCCTCACGAAGCTTGTAAGAAGGATCGGCATTGACTAAAAGAAACGGCACCGGATTGGTCGTATGGGCCGTAAAAGGCGCACCTGTTTCGTAATCAATGAGCTGCTCGGCATTGCCGTGATCCGCACAGATGAACATAACGCCATCGACTTCTTTAATGGCTTCTACCGCTTTACCCACACACTCATCTACCGCCTCCACAGCTTTGATAGCTGCCGCTTCTACACCGGTATGTCCGACCATATCCGGATTGGCAAAGTTGATGATGATAACGTCATATTCGCCGGATCTGATCGCCCCCGTCAGTTTATCGCAGACTTCGTAGGCACTCATCTGCGGTTTTAAGTCATAGGTCGCAACATCTTTGGGAGAATTGACTAAAATGCGGTCTTCCCCTTCGTTCGGTTCTTCCACACCGCCGTTAAAGAAGAACGTAACGTGCGCGTATTTTTCCGTCTCTGCGATCCTGGCCTGTTTCATGTGATTCGCCGCCAGCCATTCGCCGAAAGTATTGGTCACTGAAATCTTATGGAACGCCACTTCCTTATTGGGGATAGTCGGATCATAATCAGAGAAGCAGACATAGGTGACATCCAGTCTTTTTCCTCTCTCAAATCCCTTAAAATCGTCGTCACAGAAACTTCTGGTGATCTCTCTTGCCCTGTCGGGACGGAAATTAAAGAAGATAATGGAATCGCCATCTTTAATGGTCGCCACAGGAGCGCCGTTTTTCATGATGACGGTCGGTTTTACGAACTCATCGGTCTCGTCCCTGTCATAAGAAGCCTGGATACCTGCCGGCGCACTGTCCGCCTGCTCACCCTCGCCTTTTGTCAGAGCATTGTAGGCTTTCTGCACCCTGTCGTAATTATTATCCCTGTCCATTGCATAGTAACGTCCGGTCACGCTCGCCACCTCGCCGACACCGATCTTTTTCATCTCCGCCTCCAGGTCTTCCACGAAGCCTTTTCCACTGGCCGGAGGTGTATCGCGTCCATCGAGGAAAGCGTGTACATATACTTTTTCAAGACCGTTTCTTTTGGCCAGTTCCAGCAGACCGTACAGATGCGTGTTGTGGCTGTGTACGCCGCCGTCGGATACCAGTCCGTACATATGCAGGGAAGAGTCGTTTTTCTTACAGTTATCAACTGCCGCAAGCAGCGCTGGATTTTCAAAAAAAGTGCCGTCCTGGATTTCTTTGGTGATCCTCGTCAGTTCCTGATAGACGATACGGCCCGCACCCATGTTCAGATGTCCGACTTCCGAATTGCCCATCTGTCCTTCCGGAAGACCTACCGCCATACCGCTGGCATTTCCTTTTACATAAGGACACTCGCTCATCAGTTTGTCCATGACCGGCGTTTTGGCCTGTGCGACTGCGTTTCCTTCGGTCTTCTCATTCAATCCGTAGCCATCTAAGATCATTAATACTGTAGGTTTCTTTCTCATCTTCTTTTCTCCTTTTTCACTATATTGCAGGCACCGTGCATGTGCCTTTACCTTCTTTCGTACCACCTTTTCCCAGCAGAATATTTACATGATTACTATAGACAAATGTTACCAGTTTGTCAAGGTTAGTGCGGCCTGTCAGATTCTTAGTAACTCGTCTCCCATTCGTGTTCGCCGCCCCAGTCGCCGATAACGTCCGTAATCGTTCCCTCCTCGGTCGTCACCTGTGTTTTTAACCGGTAATTCATCTGTGCCGAAGTACCGTTTTTTAAGACATTACTGTATTCATAAGTAATGACATATTCCGTATGCGGATAATAGGCGCCGCCTACGATCGCGGGTTCATAAGAAATAGTCGTCCGCTGTATACCGCCATCAAGCTGCCTGCTCCCCCATACTGTAATAACGCCCTGTGAGTTTTCATACGCATCATATCCGGGCCAGAAAAAGAAAACACCCTCTCCCGTCTTATGGATCACTATCTGTTCTTTATTGACTGGAATGGCTGCGGAACCTTCCCAGTAACCACTCTCGCCAAGAATAAACGAATCCTGGATCTGCTGATAGGTATCACTTACGATAAATTCTCTGGCGCTTTCAAAACGCCCCGCTTCAAATTCAGCAAAAATACCTGCAAAAGTTTCTTCCACTTCCATAGCCCGCGCCAGAGCGGCGCTCAGTTCCTTTATCGAAGCATCTTCAATCATAGCGCCAACATCCGCCAGCAGCTGATGATACCCTGAAAGATGCGTCATGTTCAGATATACATATTCCACATCGATCACAGCATACTTCACCAGGACAGCCTGCAGCGCCTCCGAAGGCGCCTGCGCATATAAATCCATTATGGAACGCACCGCCTGTTCATATACATTATATTGACAGGTATCCAGTGTCTGATCTTCATCCTTAAAAAGCATGACCTTACTTTCTTCGTCTCCGGCAAAAATCCTGTCACAGCATGTCTCTAAAAGTTCTATGGCCCGCATGTTGCCGGTATCCTGACGCAATATCTGCAGACACTTATCGACCGTGGCAAAACTGCAGTTCTGGTCGTTGATCTCACTTACTACTTCATCCAGTGTAAGCGTACAGTAATAATTCAGCAGACTTTCATCCTGCGTGGTCTCCCAGCCTGTGTAAAGAATTTCCTTAGCCGCACCGCTGTCATTTAAGTCCAGATTATTCTGTGCCAGACAGCGGTATGCTTCTACTGTCGTCGGATCGATCTGCAGCGCCTCTTCATAAGAAACCTGCGCCATCTCATAATCGCCGCTTTCCGTATATTTCTCTGCCGCCGATAACTTTCTGGATAACTTTGAAGACGGCAGATTCAGAAAAATGCCGACACCCGCCCCGCATACAATGACCACAGCCGCCGCCGCGACCGCAAGCCTCTGCATTATTACCTTTTGGCGGCGCTTCGCGCGCTTTCTGGCACGTCCTGCATCCCGGACGCTGCTCCTTCTGACTTCCGTCTTTCTGCGTTTCTTTTTTCTATTTTCTTTTTCCATATCTTTCCTGCCTTCTGTTTCTGCCAGTCTTCCGTTCCTTCTATTGTTCTGCGCCTGTATCTGCCGCTTTCCGGCTACGCTTTCCATTCCTCTGGCCACATTTACATTCAACATCCATACTACCATAACTTTCCGGTCTTTACAAGTAAAACCCCTCTGCGTGAAACGTCATATATCTACATAATTATCTACAAAACAGATACCATCCAAAACGGCAATCAGACTCCCGGCCGGTTGCCCTAAACCGCGGCATATGTTAAAATAAACACAGGCTCGGCAGCCTGCGTTCTAAGAATTACTCCGTAATTCTTATTGAAATAATTTGCACAGTTGCTTCTGTGGATGTGATAAAATAATCACCGTAAAATGCCCATAAAGGATAGAAAGGACGATACCCTCCATGCAGCCGACGCTTACCATTTTTCACGACCAGACTGAATATACCCTCCCCTATACGGTTCATAAAAGCAGACGCAAAACCTATGCCATCACGATCGACGAAGAGGGCAATATCATCTTCCGCGTCCCGCTGCGTGCGACCAATAAACAGATCTTACAGCTTGCCGAAGAAAAGCGCCATTGGATCATCACGCATTATCTGAAAATCTGTGCAAAGAAAAACAGCAGACCTGTTTCCGATCTGTCTGCTGTGCAAAGAACTGCTCTGGAAAACCGCTATAAAGAAGCGGCCCGCGACTATATTCCCAAACGTGTGGCATATTATCTGCCCATGACCGGCGGCAGTTATACGCGCATTTCAATCCGTGACCAGAAAACGCGCTGGGGAAGCTGCAGCGGTAAGGGAACGCTCTCCTTTAACTGGCGCCTTATGCTTGCACCGCCCGCCATACTGGACTATGTTATCGTCCACGAACTCTGCCACCTGACACATATGGATCACTCGCCCGCCTTCTGGCAGGCCGTAGGCGCCGTTTATCCCGACTACCAAAACGCCAGAAAATGGTTAAAAGAGCACGGAAGTGAATTGATCTTATAAATGCTTATCCTTTTTCTTTGTCCGGATACGCAGCGCCGCATAACGATTGTTGCGGTCAGCTTCTCTGGGGTCGTATCCTCTGCTGCCGCGGTTTCTGTCACTGTCCTGACGGTTTCTGCTGCTGTCCTGACGGTTTCTGTCGTCCCGTCTTCTGCCGCCGTTCTGGCGTTCTCTGTCGTCCCGGTTCCTGTCTGAATCCCTGTCCGCTCTGCTCTTACCCTGTCCGAAACCACCGCTCCGTCCGGTCTTATCCCTGCCGCGTCTGTTCCTTCCCTGCGGCATCCAATCCGCAAAAGATTTCTCCGGCTTGATATCTTCGATATCATCCCCCAGCTTCATCTTCATGAAAGCCGCCGCATACTGCATAAGGCTGTATTCTCCCAGAGCATTACGCTCTTCCAGAAACTTCATGGCTTTGGAGATATCCTGTTCTCTGATCACGGTTTCCGCCTCATTTAATATCTTTTCCGCCTTTTTAGCCATGATATCAGCGGCGGATGGAATCTTACGTTCTTTTATTCTGGTATGGCAGACTCTCTCGATATCACGCAGTTTATAATTTTCCCGCCCTGTCACCAACGTAAAGGAACGCCCCTTTTTGCCAGCGCGGCCAGTCCTGCCGATCCTGTGCACATAATATTCGATATCCTCCGGCACGTCGTAATTAAAAACAGCCTCCACATTGTCCACGTCGATGCCTCTGGCCGCCACATCCGTAGCGATCAGTATCGCCGCGTGGCCGCTCTTAAACAGATTCATCACCGTATCGCGCTGTCCCTGCGTCAGATCACCGTGCAGCCCTTCTACGCCATAACCTCTTTTTTTCAGATGTTCGGTCAGTTCATCCACCATTCTTTTTGTATTACAGAAAATAAGCGCACGTCCGGGATCGTAATAATCCAACAGCCGGCATAAAACCTCTTCTTTATCTTTACGCTGCACCTGATAATAAGCTTGTTTAACGAGCGGTATCGTCACTTCTTTGGGCGTCATTTTCAAAAAAACAGCGTCGTTCTGGTACATTCTGGTGATATCAAGAATAGGCCCCGGCATCGTCGCGGAAAAAAGTCCCGTCTGCCGTTTTGTGGGCACTTCTTTTAATATTGTCTCGATATCTTCGCGGAATCCCATATTTAACATCTCATCCGCTTCATCCAGAACGACCGTGTGCACATGATCCATTTTCAGCGTATGACGGCGCATGTGATCCATGACGCGTCCCGGCGTACCGACGACGATCTGCACGCCGCCTTTGAGATTCTTAATTTGTTTTACGATATCCTGTCCGCCATAGATCGGCAGTACTTTGATACCGTGCATATACTTCGCGAACTTGCGCAGTTCATCCGCCGCCTGCATGGCCAGTTCCCTTGTCGGGCAGAGAATGAGCGCCTGTAAGTCCTTATTTTCGGGATCTATCTTCTCTAAAATGGGGATACCAAAAGCCGCGGTCTTGCCCGTCCCGGTCTGCGCCTGTCCGATCACGTCCCTGCCGGATAAAAAGACCGGGATTGCCTCTTCCTGAATAGGCGTCATATGCTCAAATCCCAGTTCTTCCACCGCACGGATGATCCTCTCGTCAATGCCGGATTCCCTGTAGGTCAGCATTCCTTTCTGATTCTCTTTCCAGTTCTGTTCTTCTTTCAAATTCTGATTTTCTTTCATATCCTGCTCTTCTTTCATATCCTGTTCTTTCTTCATATCCTGCTCTTCCTTCATATCCTGTTCTTTCTTCATATCCTGCTCTTCCTTCATATCCTGTTCTTCCTTCATATCCTGTTCTTTCTTCACTCTCTGCCCTTCTCCAGTAACAGCCGATACAGTCCTCTGGCCATACGTTCCGGCACCTGATAAAAATGTTTGCCGGGATTCATCTCCAGTTCCGTTGGAATACCGTCTGCGCGGAATTTATCTGCTATCTGTTTCGTACACACAAAAACGCTCTGCATGATTCCTCGTGCAGATGCCGCTTCTTTGTCACCTAATGAAAAATATATTTTATCGGGATTACGTCTGACATTGTGTTTCTGCACATAATCCATAAAGCCTTCATACCATAACGACCCTGATACCGAAGCGATACCATCAAAAACAGCGGTCTGATACAGGGCATATACTGCAAACAGTCCGGCCAGCGAATAGCCCGCCAGATATCTTTTTACAGGGGAAAGCAAAAAGGCCGACTCCGTCTCCGGAATCAGCCGTCCCGTCAATACCTGCAGATAATCGTCCGCCCCTCCGGCAAAGTCTTCTCCCTTAGCGAAAACTTTTGCATGCCGCCACGGTGAAAGATCTCTGTTCCAGTCAAGGCCCGCTATGGAAACCATGACAAAATCCTGCGCCGTAAGCCGCCAGATATCCTGCGCTTTTCCCGCCGCCGTATGCAGATAGACTACCCTGTCTTTTCTCCCGTTCTCCGGCAGATAACATGTTATCTCATACCGATCTGTCACGATCTGCATATTTTACGCAGTTCTCTTACTGCCTTATTCTGGATCAGACACTCTCCATGCTCTTCCAGATAGAGAAGCTTTTCTTCCGATGGCACGGCGAGTTTGGCAAATTCTACCGCCTCGGCACTGATCTTATTAAAGTTTTTCTTAGAAAGCCTCTGTTTTTCGATGACAAGATAGTATGTATCCTTCAGTTTATACAAATGGCTCTTCACAGATAACTCCATGGGAATTATCCCGCAATAACGCATAACGTGATTCATGGAGGCAAAAACAAATATCCTGCATGTCTCTTCCAGTTCGTTCACCGCCTGCGCTTCTTTCTGCACCAGCGCACGCGAGGCTTCTTTGATACTCTCCGGATCCAGCCCGCTAAGCACTTCCTTGATATGCTCCAGCATATTCTGAAAACCTGCAAGGCCCTCGTCGGAAAAAGTAATCACAAGCCCTTCGTCCCGAAGCGGTGTGATCTGCATCGCAATATTATCGCCGCTTATATGATACCCTACTTCGTCATGTGCTTTCTCCACCACATTGCGCAAAAATCCTTCTCCCTTTTCATTTCGCTCAAAGATATCCGACAATGTCAGCCCATACTCTTCCATATCTTCTTCGGAGATGATACATTGCACGGTGGCTTCGTTGATCTTCTTATATTTCATTTATCCCCAACTACTTTCTGAATCGTGATTTTTATCCCGTACAGCATACAGTATAACACAAAAATCGAAAATGGGGAAGAGGGTGTTTTACACATTGTAATAATTCCCATCGCGTATTTACTCAAACTGCGGCTCTACATACTCGCCATCTCTGCTGATGGCAAAGTGCAGATGCGCCCCGGTGGAACGTCCGGTACTGCCTACCGCAGCAATCTTCTGCCCGGTCGTCACTTCTTCGCCTTCTTTTACAAAAATCTCATCACAGCAGGCATAATACGAAAACTCCCCGTTGGCGGCATGATACAGGGTCACATAATTGCCCAGTTCGGCATCATAACCGACTTTATAAACATTTCCGTCTGCCGCGGCCAGGATATCGGCTCCTTTTTCAGCCGCCAGATCAACACCGTTATGTTCCCTTACTTCCTGTGTCACTGGATTTATACGACTGCCAAACGCATCGGATATCCGCGTATAGGATGGGCAGGGATTACTGTAAACGATCTGTACGTCATGGTGCCCGTCATAAGGTATATCTTCGCTGCCAAAAGGCGGCGTAGGATCCGCCTGCAGCTGCGGCTCCAAAAACATATCAAGCGACTGTATCTGTGAACCTGCATCGGTATGTATCTGATATTCTTCCGCAATTTCCGCCTGTCCGAGCGTAAACTCCCGTTTCCCGAACGTGCCGTATTCTACAGGAAAACTAAGCGGCGGCATATTATGATACCAGATATTCTCCACACCCGGATCCGCATCAATTTTCAAACCGACCGCCAGGAGCAGTTCGGGCGCTTTTGTCCCGCTGCCAAGTTCCCAGGAAACGATTTTTCCATCTATGACCACTTCCTCAATCTTCTGCATAGCCTCCGGGGATGCAGGTATATCGAGCGAACCGACTAACGTATCGCGGTCGTATATATAGAGAAGACTTTCTTTTGGCGAAATCTGAAAACTGACACGTTCCTTTATCTGTGCAAGATAATCTTCCGACCGGAACTGATTTAAAGTAACCTCCCCCGTATCGTCACGGTCGCAGAGATAGTACTCGTATTTCTCGGAGTCTTTCGCAGACTGTCCGCACAGCTGAAAAGCAAAGGTTTTCGGCATACCGTTCTCTGCCGACTCATACAGGCTTATCGTTCCATAGCCATACTGAATCGTCCACGGCAGGTCAAAACCGGCAGAAGTATCCGCGATCAGAATGGCAACGCCCTCGCAGCCGTATTCTTTGCTGTACAGACCATAAATCCTGATATCGGAACCATCCGAACCTTTTCTGACCTCCAGCAGATACATGCCCTCTTCTAAAGCCTCCTCACCATTTTCATAGTATGCCTGTACATAATCCGCGGGGTTTTTGGCGTCCGCAAATCCATAGACACCTTCCTGCGAGCCGAGCGCAGTAATATCTTTTTCATAGGAAGATAACAGAAAGAGTACGGCTTCTTTTCTGGCATTCTGCTGCACTTCTTCGAGGGCCGCCTGCCGCTGCGCCGCTATCTGCTGTGCCTCGGCGGCATCCGACTCCGCAGATGATTCCAGCGACATGACATCATTTTGCAAGTTATCCTGCATTTTACCCGAATCCGACAAAATCCGCTCACTATCTGCTTTTACGCCGTCTGCAACGTTTTCAGCCAACATTTCTTTTGTCTTTCCGGAGAAAGTAACTGCAATAAATCCTGCAGCCAGAATTACTATTATTACAGAAATCATTGTCATATATTTTCGTTTTCTCACGATCAAAACTATCCTTTCCCGTATCCCTTTCTCACCTCCGCTCATCGTAGAGGCGATTCCGACTCTTTTTTTATCAGGAGAATCTTTAGATACAATAAGCTGTAACAGTGTCTTTCCATATGAGATGCGCTCTTTTTCCCCTAACAGTCTGACCGCCGCTGCGTCGCAGGCCAGTTCACTGTCCTGTTTCGATACATAAGCCGCTGCCCATACAAGCGGGTGGAACCAGTACACGGCGCATAAGGCGCACCGGACAATGACCCATATAAAGTCCAGATGCTTATAATGACAATACTCATGCGCCAGTATATGAGAAAGGCTCTTTTCGTCCGCAGTCATTTCTTTTGTCAGATAAATCTTATTTCCGCACAGACAGGGCGAAGGCAGTCCCTTTACCGTATAGACCTGCAGTCTGCCGCGGTATTTTCCGTTTTCACCGACGCTGTAGAGATGTTTTCTGTTCTGCCGCAGATATTGTTCCCATTTGATCTGGTAAAAAAGCATATAACCGCCGACCGCCAGCATACCGGCTATCCATAGCAGACGTAAAAAGGGCCTGCTATCGCCTGTCCGCTCAACTGATGTCTGTTTATCAGATGCCGATGTACCGCCTGCTGTCATACTGTCTGTCTGGGTTTTGTCTACCAGTTCCGCCATTGTCTGTGTCCCGTCATAGGCCGTCACGCCCTCCGGCAGTATGGCACTCTTTTCCCCTGATGCGTCTTTGCCCGCTGACGCCGCCGCATCAGAGCCATATCCTTCTTGTGATACGCCGGCCCTCTGTCCTTCGACTTCCCCGTTCTGTATAGAAGCTGGATAGTCCGGTATATAGTTCAGGATACTAAACGTACTGCTCCATAGCGGCAACGGCACGAGCAGTCTGATGACCACCGGCAGCCAGAGCGCATATTGTAACAGTGGACTGATCCTGCCTTTTCCCAGCGTGCGAAGACCCAGGATAACAACTATCAAAACAGAAGAAGTGATCACGATATCTCTCATCCGTTTTCCTCCTCCGCTTTTTTTAAGATTTCATATAACTCCGCAATCTCATCTTTGGAAAGCGCTTTCTTTTCCACCATCGTATTGAGCATCAATCCCATGCGGCCGCCGAATACTTTATCCAGAAATTCCTCCGTTTCCTGCAAAACAGCGTCCGTCCTCTCGATATCGGGATAATACTGTTTGGCCCGCTCTCCTTCTTCATAATGCACCGCGCCTTTTTCCTCCATGCGGCGCAGAAATGTCATGACCGTGTGCTTCGTCCAGCCGGTCGTTTCCTTAAAATGATTGGTGATCTGCATAATTGTCCGCGGCGCCTCTTCCCACAGCAGACTCATGACCTTCCATTCCGATTCCGATAACTTTACCATATTAAAACCATTCCTTTCCTGCACCGCCTGCAATCCATGTTTATAAGGGTTCATACTTTTAAGGTTTACATTTGACTACCTTTTTATTGTCATTATATATAAGAGGTAGTCGTATGTCAACCTAAATTTTATTTTTTTTAGTGGGATTTCAGGAAAAATATTCAGAAAATAGTACGGATGGACTATAAATTTTCTAATTTCAGCCGATATATAGAATAGAACAATAACAAAGTAGATTCCAAGGAGGGAAAAGACGCATACGGATATGAAACGCTTTATAAAGTTCAGGCGGTCACAGTGATACCGCGTCCAAGGAAGGCATCTTCCGAAGACAGAAAACACCAGTCCAAACGGAACAAGTCAGAGGAACTTTCCAGAAAATTTTTCTCAGAGATCCTCGACGAAGCATGTGAGCGGGAACAGCAGAAAGATATCCGCATCTACACAAACGGATATACCAAAAACGCTCTTCCCTATTACAACATCATTAATATGCGGGAATACTGTTAAGCAGAAACAGGAAGTTACCGCAGTTCATAAGGAAAGCATCCCTGATCATTCCGGGATGCTTTCCTGTTGTACGGATTGTTGTACGGATTCTATATCCAGACTTTCTGGAGAACTTTCTCCAGCACTATTTTTCCCGGCGGTTTCCTCTTCTTCCTCTTCCATGAGCGTATCATACTCTTTGGGATCTTCTTTTACCTTGGCCATGCTCTTGACCCGCATATAAATTTCACTGTTAAATTCCATGAGGAACTGTTCGTCCTGTGCGGGTACGATATCGCCGTTTAATATCCTTCTGGCGATCTCCAGTGCTTTCGCCAGATCGGCAAAGCCTTCTCCCTGCGCCTCGGCAGCTTCATTGGCACTTTCCAGCATTTCCTGATACATCTTCCTCTCAATGGCCTCCTGTCTGGAAGTGTCTTCTTTTTGCGAAAGTCCGAGTCCTTCCGCAGAAATGGCCACGGTCGCACCCTCTTCTTCGCTTTCGTGTGCAGTATAAGCATGTATCCGCCGTGTCTGTTCTTTCGTCACACTGGCCGTGCTCTGTATTTCTTTTGCCTGTGATATATCTGCTACCTTCATATCCACACCATTCCTTTCTCTGCCGCAGATCTTGCGCTGACGCTGCCAGTATCCTGCATTCATCCCTCTGCCTGTTTGCCTTCCTCTCTCTTTATGGCGCTTCTGTCTGCGCCCCGCCTGGCTGCTCCGGCAGTTCGGCCGAGAGGATAACGACCGTCCGCGGCGGCACCTTAAGCGTACTCTTATAATGAAATTCCGTAAGCGCCTCTACATCCTTTCCATCTTCATAAGGCACGAAAGTATTGACGCACACTTTCCACTTCCAGCCTTCCGGCAGCCCCGGCAGCTGCATATTGACAGCCTCCCAGTAAGCGTTCATACAATAAAAGATGATATCGTCTTTCGTATTCTCTTCATCCCGGCCCGCATACATGATGCCGATCAGGCGGCTGTTATAATCCGTTCCGCTGTTCCATGGATACCCGTTATGGATACTGATACCCGGAAAACCGCAGGAGGCAGACGGCGTCATCTTCCGCAGAATAACATGTTTCTTCCGGAAAGCTATCATATAGCGGAAAAAGTCATGTATCTCCCGGTAGGTATCAAGCCTGTTCCAGTCCAGCCAGGAAATGATATTGTCCTGACAATAGGCATTATTATTGCCAAACTGTGTATTACAGAACTCGTCGCCGGCATAGAACATGGCCGCCCCCCTGCTGCACATCAGCGTCGCGAACGCATTTTTTACCATCCGGCGGCGCAGCGCTTCTATCTCAGGGTCATCTGTTTCGCCCTCCACGCCGCAGTTCCAACTGTTGCCGTTATTATCGCCGTCCGTATTGTTCCAGCCGTTTTTCTCGTTATGCTTCATGTTATAAGAATACAGGTCATATAGCGTAAACCCGTCGTGACAGGTCAGGAAATTGACGGAGGCGTCTTTTCCTCTGGTGATCGGGTCGTACATATCGCTGGAACCGGTGATCCTGGTGATCGCCGTGGCCGCCATATCGGCATCTCCTTTTAAGAAACGCCGCATATCGTCGCGGTATCTTCCGTTCCATTCCGACCATCTGTTAAAAGAAGGAAAATTCCCCACCTGATAGAGTCCGCCCGCATCCCAGGCTTCGGCGATCAGCTTGACCTTGCCTAAGATAGAATCGCAGGCTATCGCATGTAAGATAGGCGGTTCCGCCATAGGCGCGCCGTACTGGTCTCTGGAAAGAATGGAGGCTAAGTCAAAGCGGAAACCATCCACACGGTATTCCGTTACCCAGAAACGCAGACAGTCGATGATAAATCTGCGGGTCGTGGGATGATTACAGTTCAGTACATTGCCACAGCCGCTGAAATTATAATAATGCCCGCCCGGCGTCAGAATATAATAAATGTTATTATCAATCCCTTTAAAAGAAAAGCAGGGGCCGTCCTCGTTTCCCTCCGCGGTATGGTTAAATACCACATCCAGAATAACTTCTATGCCGTTTTCCTTTAACTCATAAATAAGCTGTTTTAACTCATCGCCTTCATGATTATGCTCCACTACGGAAGTATAGCTCGTATTCGGTGCAAAAAAACAGACCGTATTATATCCCCAGTAATTATAAAGCTGCTCTCCGTCAACAACTCTGGCGCTCTCCATCTCATCAAACTCAAAGACCGGCATCAGTTCTACGGCATTGATGCCCAGATCTTTTAAATAAGGAATCTTCTGACGCAGACCCTCGTAAGTTCCCTTCGCCGTCACCCCGGAAGATTCGTCCTTGGTAAAACCTCGAACGTGCATCTCATAAATAATAAGATCCTCCACCGGATGTTCCAACTGTTTCACTTTGCCCCAGTCAAAGTTATTTTCTACCACTCTGGCATGATAAACAAAGCCGTCTCCATCCGGTCTGTCTCCCCATTCTTTCTGGCCCGTGACCGCTCTGGCATAGGGGTCTAAAAGGACGTTATCTTTATTGAACAACAGGCCCTTTTCCTTATCATATGGCCCATCGAGCTGAAAAGCATATTCAAATTCCTCAATATTTAAGTCAAACACCAGCATGGAATACGTATTCCCGATATGATACGATTCCGGAAATTTTAACCGCGCATACGGTTCCTTTTCCCGTGGTCTGAATAAAAGCAGCGTACAGCTTGTGGCGCCGAAAGAATGAATCGTAAAACTGACACCGCTTGGCGAGACCGCCGCCCCGTCTCTGTTATAAAAACCCGGACGGACTTTAAAGCCGTCTATGATATCCAGAGGCTGTAATCTTTCCCCTCTTTTCGTTTTCCTTAATGCCATAATAAAATACTCTCCTTTCCGCCTTATTCTTCCTGTCTTATCCATTCCACCTTACTCTTTCTGCCTTATTCTTTATGACTGTCAATTTTGTTGCGGATATCCTGCATCTGATAATCCAGTGTCTCGATAGATTCCGCACATGCCTTTAATTGTTCGACGATCTCCTGCGCATCGCCAAGATTTTTCTTATATTTCAGTTTATGTTCCAGACTTGCCCAGAAATCCATGGCAATCGTCCGGAACTGTACCTCGACCTTGCGGTACTTTTTCTCATGCGACAAAAAAATGGGTATGCTGATGATAAGATGAAGACTCCGATAACCGTTCGATTTCGGATGCTTGATATAATCCTTTTCTTTCAAAAGGATTATATCGTCCTGTTTGACTAACAGTTTCGCCAGACGGTAAATATCGTCCGGAAAAGAACAGATGACACGGATCCCCGCCACATCATTCAGACATTCTTCAATATTATGTACCGTCACCGGATACCCCTTCCGCTCCAGTTTCTCATAAATGCTTTCCGCTGACTTTAATCTGCTCTTGATAGATTCAAAAGGATTTCTGTTATATTCCTGTGAAAATTCCTCGTTCAATACATTTAATTTCGTTTCCACTTCCATGATGGCACAGTGATACTGCATCATCAGATTATGGAAAGCGCCTGCTTCTTTTAATTTCTCCGCCTGCATCTGAATGATACGGGACTGTTTCTTTAACTCTTTGGTCTGTCTTTTTACTTTCTGCTCCAACTGGTTCCTGCCGGCAAAAAGTTCCACGGTATTTTTCACCCTGTTCTTAACGATAGAAGCCTCAAACGGTTTATGGATAAAATCCGAAACGCCCAGACAGAAACACTTGTTTTCGATATCCACATCCTTTTCGCTGCTGATGATGAGTACGGGTATCCTGTTTAACCACCCGTTTTGTCTGATCTGCGCAATCACGCCGAAGCCATCCATTCCGGGCATCTGTAAGTCCAGAAGGAGCGCGGCGGTTTCTTCTACATGCTGCTGCAGTTTCCGCAGAGCCTCTTCCCCGTCCCCCGCCGTATCCACAATATATTCGTCTTCCAGTATCTCACGCAGCAATTCGCGGTTCACTTCCGCATCATCCACCACTAATATCCTGCTTCGCATTTGTAATTCCCCCGCGGTTTCTCTGTCCGTATCTGTCAATATTCTAGCACAAAATATTTACAGTTACTATACATGGAAACTTTTTTTACACTTTTTTTCTGATAAACATCAGGCCGAATACGCCTACGCCGCAGTTACTGGAAACGGTGGCCGAAGCCTTCTGCGTGATAATTTTTTCAAACTTCACGTATTTAGCCGCCTCATCGAGTATCTCTTCCAGCTGGCTGACCGTACAGCCTGCATAGGTAAGAAACAGGATACGTGGATCGATCTGCTTACTGTGGCGCAGCAGTTTTCTGACATATCTGCGTCTTACGCGCTTCATATTTCCCGCTTCTATTTTCCAGAGTTTCAATTCATTCTGCGACATATGAAGAACCGGATGCAGGTTCAGAGAGTCGCAGAGCCTGTGAACAGGCCCGCTCACTTTGCCGTTACGGAACAGAGCCTCCGTACTCGGTACGAGGAAGTTTGAACATACCTGCACTTTAAACTGCTCTAAACTCTCGCAGATCTCTTTTACGCTTTTACCCTCTTCCGCCAGCATGGCCGCATGCAGAACCATAAGACCATGCCCGCTGCTGATATGCGACGAATCAAAGACAGTAACGTTATCAAAGCTTTTGCTGGCCTGCAGCGCATAAGGATACGCGCCGCTGAGCGCAGTCGTAGCGGTAATATGGAGGACGTGCTCCGCCGACTCTAAAGTATCCGCAAAGAAATACTCATATTTAGACGGTTCCGCCGTGGAAGAATGCGCATAATTGCCCTCTATCTGTAAGTATTTGAGCAGACTGTCGGAAGAAACTTCAAACAGATCGCAGAAACGCCCTTCTTTCGTATGGACATAACAATACATCAGACGTATCTGGTACCTTTCCAGAAACTCCTTGGGCAGATCGCATATACAATCCGCGGTAATAGCCACTTTCCGCTTTCTGGCACCGGTAATCTGGCTGACAGCGCCTTCCTGCTCCGGATCTACCTTATTTTCATCCGCAGAATACTCGATGACCTCCGGCGGCAGATATTTTAACAGGCCGGCCTCTAATAATGCCGCGTTGATCGGTTTGGCCAGATAACCGTCGAAGCCCATATCCTGATACACCTGTTCCGCATTGCTCATGACGTTGGCTGTCAGGGCAATAATGGGCACCTTCTGGCAAAATCCCCTGGTCTGGGCACGTACAGCCTTTAATGTAGCCTCACCATCCATATCCGGCATCATATGATCCATTAAAATAATATGATAAGAATTCTCAGCCGTCAGCCGCAAACATTCCCTGCCGCTCTCCGCCGTATCAATTTTAATCTTCGTACCCCGAAGCAGCTTCGCCGCCACCATACGGTTCATCTCGTTATCATCAACTACCAGGATCCGGGCATCCGGCGCCGTAAAACTCTGTTTGTATTTAGCCCGCTTGTTCATCTGTTTCTGCGCCGCAAAATTGATGATACCGATAGGCTGCGCATTGACGATCCGCTGTCTGATCTCCACCGAGAACGTAGAACCTTTATGGTATACGCTGTCTACAAAAATAGAGCCTCCCATCATCTCCGCCAGTTGTTTGGAAATAGTAAGTCCGAGTCCGGTACCTTCAATGTTCCGGTTCTCTGTCTCATCTACACGCTTAAAGGACTGGAACAGATCGTCCAGGCTTTCTTTGCGGATACCCATACCGGTATCCGCCACAGAAATTGTCAGGATGATTTCATCCGCACCGACACGTTCGCCCTTGGCCGATAAGGTAACAGAACCTGCCTCTGTATATTTTACGGCATTCGTCAGCATATTGGTGACAATCTGCTTGATACGCACTTCGTCGCCATAGAGCATGGACGGGATATCATGGTCGATATCCACTTTAAATTCCAGTTCTTTCTGATGCGCACGGATCCAGATCAGATTGACAAGATCGCTGAACATGGCGCTGACTTCATACTGCGCCGGCACGATCTCCATCTTGCCGGACTCTAATTTCGATAAGTCCAGAATATCGTTGATCGTCGTTAAAAGCATCTTGCTGGCGTTCTGGATATTGATGGCGTTCTCCGCTATTTCGTCAGAGATATCCTCCCGCAGCGTCATCTCGTTAAGGCCGATGATGGTATTGATGGGTGTACGGATCTCATGACTCATGTTGGCAAAAAAAGTATCTTTGGAGCGCGCGATCTGCTCGATCTCTTTCCTCTGTTCCTCCGCCAGTTTTCTTTCGTTATCGTATGTAAAAAACTGTACTTTTAATAAAAAGCCGATAAAGCAGCTCACCACGATGGTCGTGACATAAGAATCGCCATAACTGTAAAAGCGGCTGGCCGCTTCAGGCAGGATATCCGGATAGTGATAGGCTATCGAATAAGTTGCCAGAAAAGAGAGCATGGAAATAATGAGCGCAATGAAAAACTCTTTTCCTTTAAATAAAACAAAAATATAGACAAGTCCCAGCACGAGCCAGACCGGCGTACCACTGTCCATACCGCCGCTCATGAAAAAAATAAGCGGGAAAAGGATCAGGTTCGAAGTCAGTACTAACAACCAGGAAGCCAGTTTTTCTTTACGGTATTTTACACAGATAAATAGGGCTATCCCTGCGATCACACACATTGGTATCAGAGCTGCCAGAACTGTCGGCGTCACTCCCAGCATAACGCGCCCCATACCTATTATAGAAGCGGCAAATGCCAGCAGCAGTACGATGCGGATGAGTCTCTCATGGAAATCCAGCTTTTCATTTAAGATATTATATAGATAATCACGTATTTTTTTTATCATAACCGTATACACCCAGCCTTTCCCACTCTCACATCGTGCCCTTTGCGATTTTTTCTTCCCAGGAACCTAATACTTCACCCGCGCCGAGGAAATCAAAATCATCGACTTTTACCTTGATCTCATTTACCATATCCGTAAGATCGAGTTCCTGATATCGGCACCCTTTTAACTGCTCTAAAATCCCATCCAGTCCGTCGCTTTCAAAGCTGTCCAGTTTGGCCCTAAGGAATGTCAGACGCTCTTTTAAAACAGCTTCGTCAGCAGCGCCTGCTGCTTCTGTTCCCCCGCTTTCGCTGCTTTCTGCTGCCATTTCAACATTTCCTTCCGCCCCGTTTCCATCTGGTACGTCAGTCTGCGCCGCAGTCTTTTCTTCTTTCTCTCCTTCATATCCATCGGGATAAAGAAACGTATTACGTGCAAAGGCTGTAAGCAGCGCATTGTGTTTCTCCATCAGTTCCTCGTGGTGATCCAGAATATATTCGATACGGTTTTCTTTTCCTGCCATCTCCAGATTCAGTGCCAGTTCAGCCAGTTCGTTGGCACCAATACCCTTGGAATTGCTCTTTAAGGCATGTACGGTGATGACATAATTTTTCCAGTCCTGCTCTTTTACGAACTGTTCCAGCTGCTCGTTTCGTCTGGCGCCTTCCGCATGATAGATCGTAATGATCTCCCGCAGGCCCTCTTGATCGCCGCAGTAAGAAATGCCCTGCTCGATATTGATACCTGCATCCCTTAAGGCATCAAGCGCTTCTGCTTCGGTCTCTTTTTTACCTGCAGCCGGAATCTTATCCCGGCCATCAGCCGCCGCCGTCTGCGCAGCCCCTGCGCTTGCACCGTCATTTTGCCATGCTGTGACAGCGTTCGCCTTACCCTTATCCGTACTCTCTTTCAGAGAATTTTCTGTGGTATCCTCCATATCTTCTTCCACACTGATCTGTTTCTGCACCGGGATATAACGGCGCAGCATGCGCTCTAAGACGCTTAACTCAATGGGCTTGGCAATAAAATCGGTAAAGCCTTCATCCATGAACATCTCCCTGGCTCCGCCGATGGCATTGGCCGTAAAGGCAATGACCGAGAGCGCCTGAAAATAGGACCCGGGTTTCTGGCGTATCTTATGCAGCGTCTCCACACCATCCATTTCCGGCATCATATGGTCTAAGAATACGCAGTCGTATTCCATGCCATCCAGTTTATCAAGAGCCTCCTGCCCGCCGCTGGCCATCGATACTTTAATCTGATATGGCAGGAGCAGTCTGGCCATGACTTTTAAGTTCATGGCATTATCATCCACTACCAGCACTTTGGCGTCAGGCGCGATGAAACGATGACGCAGGTCAAGATGCTGTTCGCCCCTTTGCAGGACTTTCTGTCCGTTAAATACCGCAGCGATGGACAATACCGTAAACGGCTTATAGATGCGCAGCATATTGCTGCCTATCTGCGTCTCCTGCCCGTAATCAAGGATGAGCACGACCGTCAGTTCTTTGGCCAGTTGTTCAAAGAAATTCCTGTCTTCGCAGTATTCTTCCCAACTGATAAAAATATGGGAATAGTTTTCATGGTCTATACGGCGCTTTAATTCCGGCAGATTCTTACAGATCCTGAACATGATGCCGAACTGCTCCGCGATATGGCGGATGCAGCGCTCATATCCTTCCCGCACCACGGTATAATTATATTTATCCATATTGATATAACAGGCCGCGAATAAGTGGCTCTTGTTTTTGATAGACACGATAGGCGTCTCGTCCAGTACCTTCTGGGGAATGGTGAACTGGAAAGTCGTTCCGCGATCCGGCATACTCTCGACCGTGATAAAACCGCCCATATTCTGTACGAGGGCCTGTGTAATGGCCAGTCCTAAACCGATACCGCCCTCCTCCCTGTTGCGTCTGGAATTAAGCTGGCCGAAACTGGTGAAGATCTTCTCCATATCCGCCTGACTCATACCGATACCGGAATCTTTGATACTGACTAAAAGATTGATGCCGTATTCTTCTTTCCTGCTCTTGATGCGCAGGACGATACCGCCCTCTTTGGTAAATTTAATGGCATTTTCCAAAAGATTCATCACGATACGGCGCAGCTTCTGTTCATCTCCCAAGAGATTACTCGGCAGGTCGGCATCACAGTCTACAATGAGTTCCAGATGCTTTCCATTCTCCATAGTCAGCGCCATATTGATGATATCCGTAATGGTGGAAGTGATATTATAACTTTCTTCCGCCAACTCCATCTTACCACTTTCCAGTTCCGAGAAATCCAGAATGTTACTGACCGTGGAAAGAAGGTTGCGTCCTGCCGTCTGGATATCAATGACGTCCCGCCTTACATCTACCGGCAGATTTTCCTGTAAGATGGCCTCGCTCATACCGCAGACCGCATTGATGGGCGTGCGGATCTCATGAGAAATATTGACCATAAAATCGTCTTTACTCTGTTCAACTATTTCCAATTCATGGATGTTTTCTATCAATTTCTCGCTCGTCTCCTGCCTGATGCGTATGGTGATCCAGGTCACAAGTGAAATGGCATAGGCGGAAAGAACATGCAAAAGCATACGGATGATATCATTGGCGGTCTGCACGGATATCGTCTGAGAAACAAACCCGTGATACAAAAAGATCAGCGTCGTCATGATAACGCCCAGATACACGATATCCTCGCTGCAGAATATACCAAGCAGCGCGATCAGGGCCAACATCGTAGAGAGCATGGAAGTAAAACTCTGCGAATACACAGCATAGACCGCAAAGTTGATCCAGGAGACGGCTGCCAGAAATTTAGCCCGGAATCCATAATCACGGTATTTTTTCAGATGAATGACCCAGGCGGCAATGATCGTCGCGACAATAATTTCCCTGGCGATCAGATTCCATGCCAGCAGATACGAAGAAAGCAGCATGGCCAGTGAAAAAAGCGTGAATATGCCAAGTACGATCTGCTCTAACTTTTTATTTGTCTTATCATTCCTAAATTGCTTCTCTTCCAAGGTAAATTACCGTTCCTTTCCTCCGTACTGTCCACTCATTCGATACCAAGCTGTTCTTTTAACAGCGGTAACATCTCCATGAACACGTCGATAATGACCGGGTCAAACTGCGTTCCCCTGCCTTCCGACATGATCTGCATGATCCGTTCGATGGGACGGATCGGCGGTTTATAAACACGCTCTTCATACAAAGCGTCAAATACATCCGCCACCGACATGATACGCGCCGCCAACGGTATACTGTCGCCTGCCAGTCCCGTAGGATACCCCGTGCCATCCCAGCGCTCATGATGATACATGGCGATATCTTCCACGATCCGCACATAATGTTCATCTTCCACATCCCCGATAATCGTCTGGATGATCTTACGACTGTATGTGGTATGCAGTTTCATGGCGTCAAATTCTTCCGGCGTCAGTTTGCCGGGTTTTTGCAGGATGGAATCCGGCACTTTGATCTTACCCACATCATGTAAAGGGGCTGCCTTGCACAAATCCTGTATGTAGCCGTCCGTCAGTTCCACCGGAAAAAGATTTCGTCTATGTAATTCACTGGCTATCATCCTCACATAAGTCTGCGTATTTTTTACATGCTTGCCGGTACTGCCATCCCTGCTCTCGATCAGATTCGCCATACCGATGATGACGGAATCCTGGATCATGCTGATGCGTCTGGCATTTTCGGTGATCTTATCAGCCTGCTCTTTTACCATATTTTCCAGGTTGTTACGATACTGCTCCAGTTCTATCGTTTTCGCCACGCGGCTGAGCAGGATATCCGGTACGAACGGCTTGGCCACGTAGTCCATGGCTCCCACCTGAAAACATCTGACTTCTGTTTCCGCCAGATTATCCGCCGTTAAAAAAATAACGGGTATCGACTTCGTCGCCTCCTGCTGACGCAGCTTCTCCATCACTTCAAACCCATCCATTTCGGGCATATTAATATCTAATAAAATAAGATCGGGCCGGTTATTTTCCAGATATTTTAACGCCGCCATACCTGAATTAGAAGCCGCTATCCGGTAGTACGGCAGAAGGATCTTCTGCGCCAGCGTTAAATTGGTCTTATCATCATCCACGACCAGAATAATATTTTTTGTAGTAACATCCATGTAACATCATGCCTTTCTTACACCGGACTTTGTCCTGTGCCCTTTTATCCCAAGATATTATATCAATAAAGTGCATGTTTTGGCAATAATAACTAAAAAGACTGAAAAAGCTGCAAGAGCTGAGAATACCGTATGATGATAATAACAGACAAATTCTTGAGAAAAATCTTACAACTGACTCAGATATGATCTTCGGCAAACTTTATCACAGAAATGACGGGCATGATCAGTATCCCGCAGAAAAAATTGCTGATGCCGTGAATACAGTCCCACGGCAGCCCCGCAATGATCCAGGCGATCATTCCCCGAAAACTTAAGCCATATAAAACCGCCTGTGCCGGTGCATACAGGGTTCCGAACAGGAACCCGTGCGCCGCGCAAAGCAGCATATATACAAGAGGCTGCGCTTTTTTCGGCATATTCTTCGGCAGTAACATGACCGCTCCCCAAAGAAGCGTCCATACATACAGATAAGGAATCCACCATGTCGCAAATCCGCTGAAAATCCCATTTAAGAGCACATAAATGTAGATTGGATACAGCGCCTTCTTACGATATACGACCGTAAAGGCGATCGTAAATACGCCGAGCAAATGGATATTGGGTGCGATCTCCATAATGACCTTCGAGGCATACATGACCGCTCCCAGCATGGAAAAAACAACGATTTCTTTTGTTGTGACTTTCATATTGATAACCATGCCTTTCTCTCAACCTGCAATTTTTCAATCTATTCGACCTTAAAGGTATAGTCTGCTCCTGCTGTGACGGCCGTTGAATCCACACCGGTCTGCGCGTATTCGCCATTGATATAAAATGCCCAGTAAGTGCCATCTGTATCATAATCCGCCGTAATACCGTTCACCGTCTTGACATACAACCCGTATTCACTTTCGTCTCCCACGATCAGACCAAGTTCCAGAAGCGCCTCGCCTACAGTCTCTTTATCCGTATGAATGGTGAAAGCGGTCTCATTGCCGTCCTTGTCCACGACCGTAAAGGCAAATTCGCTGCTGCCCTCACCTAACTGCGTGCTGTCTTCAGCACTTGAAGTATCCTCCGCCTGCGAAGCGTCGGCTGTCTGCGTTGTCTGCGCAGCGTTTTCCTGCGGCATATCAGATGACTGCGATGAATCCGTACCGTTGCCGCATGCGTTCGTAAAAAGCGCTATTACAATCAGCAGCATGACACAGAGTGCGTATGATAACCTTTTTTTATTTTTTATGATATTCTTTTTATATTTTGTTTCCATGTTCAGACCTCTCCTTTGCAAAATATTGGCGCCTGTTTTGCCAAACAGACTATTTTTTATCATAATCTTTTATCCAGACTTCGTCAACAGTATTGTTTTATCGCATATTGTATACTATCAAATCAAGATTATAAGGAGAAAAAACATGCCCCTCAGCAATATACCCAATCCTCTTATCCCCGACGCCATTGCAACCGTTCATGGAAATGCGCAGTATCCCGATCTGTGCGGCAGCGTCTTTTTCTGTCAGTTGGGCTGCGGCGTTTTTATCAACGCACAATTCCACGGCCTGCCTGTCATCCGCGGAAATAACTGCAGCCACTTTCTGGGATTCCATATTCACGAAAACGGCGATTGTTCACAGGATGAAAATTCCGAATTCAGCCACACCGGAGACCACTATAATCCCGACCGCTCGCCCCATCCCAACCACCGCGGCGATCTGCCGCCGATCATAAGCTGCAACGGATACGCATGGCAGTCTTTTCTGATCGACAATTTTTCTGTATCCGAGATCATCGGCAAAAGCGTTGTCGTCCATGTTGCCGCCGATGATTTTACCACACAGCCTTCCGGCAGCAGCGGCGCCAAGATTGGCTGCGGTGTCATCCAGGTAAACGTTTAAGTGGGCCTTTTATCATTTTCCCTCATCCACTCATTTATTCGTAAAATTTCGCTATTTTTTTCATATTTTTTAAAGTTTTACTATGCAGATTTCCATATTTATGATATGATAACTAAAACGATTAAGTTATTTCTGACTGATCGTTGCAACTATTATGGATCAAAGTACTTATGAACGGGGGTTTCCTTATGGCAAAAAAAGAAAAAACGGCGGGCGGCAGCAGATTATCATCCATCCAGACCAAGATTGCGGTCATTCTGATCTTATTCAGTACGATCGCTGTCGTGGCCGCGGTCACTGTCAATTATAAATATCTGACAAACATCTCCAGACAGACTCTTGTCGATTATACGGAAGATTCTCTGACGGAGATCGTGCAGGCACAGGGAAATTATATTGATGAATCCATCCAGAAATATAACGCTACCATGACCTACTTAAACGGCTCCGAAAACTTTTTCGTTTTTAACACCAATAAAGGAAATAAATACTCCAACGAAATCCATGCTACCCTAAAAAAATACCTGGCTTCTAATCCCACGCACGAAAGCATAAACTTCGTCTGTGCCGAAGACGGTATCCTCCATGCCAGCACAGACGTTTCCATAGAAGGCATTTCCTACGCGGAAGAACCTTTTTACCAATATATCATGGAAAACAACACCCCGGCACAGAGCGACGTCTTCTTTGATGCCGAAAGCGGTGAAGCGATGATCTCCATCGGCGTACCGGAAAGCAGCCATTTTGACGAAGAAACATTGTCCGGCGTTATTTTCACCAATATTAAAGTCTCTCTATTCTCGGATACGCTCTCTCATATCCGCGTATTTGGCGACGAAGAATCCAGTTATGCCTATCTGTTAGACAGCAACGGCACCTATATTTATTCACCTGACGAAGCGCTGATCGGCACAAGTGCGGATACAAAGATTATACAGGATCTTCTGGCCAGGGTTCAGTCGGGAGATTATGAAGAAACTTCTATCATCCACGATACCGAACAGAATCATTATCTCGCCTGCCATATATCTCCGCTCAACAACTGGATCCTCTGCATCGTCGTTGACAGCAATACGATTCTGGCACCCATTGACGATATGCGGCAGAATGCCGTCTCTATCAGTCTCATCATCTGCCTTATCATTATTGCGGTATTTATGGTGCTCGGTTTTATCCTTGCAAGTTCCATCACCACGCCGATCAAAGTCGTAACCAAAGTCATCCGCAAGACCGCAGACTTGGACATTTCACGGGATGATTCTTATCACCCGCTTTTACGCAAAAAAGACGAGACCGGTGAAATGAGCCGGGCCGTCCAGAAAATGAGACAATCTTTCAGCACCATGATGCGTGATATCGCTTCTACTTCCGCTTCCATCAATGAAAGCGCTAACCGCCTGCATGAAATCGCTACTACCGTAAATGATAATGCCAATAATAACTCCGCCACGGCACAGCAGCTCTCGGCCAGCATGGATAATACGGCCTCCAATACGGACGCTATCAGCAACGAGATAGCTGAGATTGAGCAGAATACCTCTACCATCAATAACAAAGCCTCCGAAGGCGTTGCGCTGTCCGTTGAAATTTTAAACCGGGCAAAACAACTGAAAACAGATACGCTTCATGCCAGCGATAAGACCAGACAGATGTATCAGTCCGTAAAAGATGACTCTGAGAATGCCATCGAACATTCCAAAGCCGTTTCCAAGATCAATGAACTGGCGAAAAATATCATGGATATCGCCAATCAGACTTCCCTGCTCTCTCTCAACGCTTCTATTGAGGCCGCCAGAGCAGGCGAACAGGGCCGCGGATTTGCAGTCGTTGCTGATGAGATCGGCAAACTGGCACAGCAGTCTTCCCAGACAGTCAGCGGTATCACACAGATCGTTGCCGAAGTCGTAGACGCCGTCGAAAAAATGGAATCCAGTCTGACTGCCGCTCTGGACTTCTTAGACAGCACCGTTCTCGCCGACTATAATAACTTCATGCAGGTCAGCGAGCAATATTCCAATGACGCACAGTATGTCAACAACACCATGAATGATATCAACAACTCCATTGATGCGCTCAGACAGACTATCTATAATATCTCGGACGCCATTAATCTGATCAACGGCTCCATCTCCGAGACCTCTTCGGGCGTCAATAATGTCGTCGATAACAATATCAATATTGTGTCCTTAACAACCGATACCTACAACATGGTAGAAAAAACACTTTCTTATACAAATACGCTAATGGAGATCGTCGAACGCTTTACGCTTGCGTAAGATACGCAAGCAGGGCTTCACACCCTTCCACCAGATCCCGGTAAGTGGCTTCAAAATCCCCGCTGTACCAGGGATCTGTGATGCTGTCCGCTCTTTTCGCATATTCTAAGAGCAGAATAATTTTATGGGGATCCTCGCCGCGCTTATGTCCTGTCATCCTCTCCATATTACGGATGTTCATGGTATCCATGCCGATCAGATAATCATAATAGTCGTAATCGGATCTTTTCAACTGAACTGCACGCTTGCCGTCACAGCGGATGCCATGTCTGGCCAGTTCCTCTCTCGCAGGCGGATAGACCGGATTGCCGATGCCATTCCAGATCTCTTCAGTGCTGGTGGCGGCAGAGGCTATCTCAAACCGGTCGGCAAGACCGCGGCGGGCGACCATGTCCTTTAGGATGAATTCTGCCATGGGGGAACGGCAGATGTTGCCGTGGCACACGAAAAGTATCTTAATCATGTCGATTTTCCCTCCTGAAATGCCTTGATTTGCCGTGTTTTGGCGCGATTTGCAAGGTTTGAAATTTCCGTCAAGTTTGTTAAAAATGTAACAAAAATGCCAAATCGGGGCAAAACGGGGCAAATTGATTCCGTCAAACGTAGTAAAAACGTAGTAGGAATCGGGGGCTTTTACTACTCTGGTATTTTAGCATAAATCTGCCCATTGTGGTATAGGGAATTAAAAAAAGCCCTGCCGGAGCAGGGCGCGGGGTCAGATTGCCCGGAACATTTTCTGTGACACGGGTTTCTCTTCCTTATTCTTTTCC